>CAYLQD010000068.1:0-20912 GCA_964385685.1 uncultured Planctomycetota bacterium
AGCGTCTGGGGGCTGCACCCCTGCCCGGTGCATTGAATCGCCCGCGTACCGCAGGCCCAATGCTTGCCTTGCCTCGACACCGGGGTCCTCGGGCATCTTGTCGCCCCCCTTGGTCTACTCCACAAGAAAATCGTCCACGGAAGCGCTGTCGTCCGAAGTTGAATCGGAGGCGGCTTCCTTTCCTCCAAGGGAAAGGACCATTTCTTTCTGTCTTCCGGACTCGACATCCTTGAACACGCAGTGCATCCGCTGGTCGAGGTCATAGCTGTACGTGATGTCGATCGGCCTTTCAGCAGGCCTTCCAGGCGGAAGCGCCAGTTCGTCTTGCATGATCGTATTAACGTAATCTGGGTCGTCGGACTCGCCCTGTGTGAGCGTGGCCTTGATCACCTCCTGACCATCAGACACCGTATAATATACCTTAGTCACTTCGCAAGGGATCGGTGTGTTCTTCTTGATCAACACGGCGTTTCGGAGCACGTCTTTGCCGGTTTCCTCGTCATGCTTCAGATATATGGTCCCATAGCTGCAATTGCAGACGTCTCGCTTCTTGATGCCCTTCAATTCGTCGGCTGTTGCAGCGTCCACCTTGGCGGGGTCCTCTTTCAGAATCCGCAGGCCACACTCGAGCGCCGCTCCCAAAGCGACGCATTCGTCAACATTGACATCCTTAGTTGGCGGGAATCCGAACATCTTTGTCAATCGCTGTTCGATCAACGGGACCCGCGTGCTTCCCCCAACAAGAACGATGCGGTCGATGTCCGACGGTTTGTTGTCGGCCTCCTGCAGGGCAGCTTCGACAAGCAAGTCCAAGCTCGCGACGTAGGAAGCGATGGCCTCCTCAAATTCTTCCCGGGTGACAGCCACGTTTACACGACCGGCTTCCCCATGCAGCATTGCCGGGACCTTGGGTCTTCTCGACAGGCGCTTCTTAACATCTTCCGCCATGTCCTCGAAGTGAGCTCGCATTTCCGGAGTCGGGCAGAGATCGGCCCCCGTCTCTTTCTCATACTCAGCCATGAAGCGTTCAAGGATCTTTTCGTCGAAATCACGCCCGCCGAGACGGTGGTGCCCATGGGAGCAGACGGTGTTTATGTCCCCGCCATTCACGTCCAGGATCGTCACGTCGAAAGTGCCGCCCCCCAGATCGAACACCATCACGCGGCCGGATACGTCGTGCGTCGTGGCGTAGTACAGAGCGGCCGCTGTCGGCTCGTTCACAATACCCACGACGTTCAGGCCCGCCAGCCTGCCCGCTTCAGTCGTAGCGGCTCTGCGGACCTCGTCGAAGTGCGCCGGGACCGTTATGACGACATCGCTGATCTCGCCGACCAGCTGAGAGCAATCCTGCATGAGTTTCTTCAGGATGAAAGACGACAGTTGAGCCGGCGTCCATACCTTGCCCGCGACAGGCCGATCGTACTCCGGCTCGCCCATTGACCGCTTGATGTCTCTCGCGCAGCGGCTAGCGTCTTCGTGGCGAGCGTTCATGGCCTCGGTGCCCACGAACGTTGTAGCGTCGTCGAAGTAGAGGGCCGAGGGTGTGATATGGTAGCCCCCGGCATTGGCAACAACTTCAGGCTTTCCAACGCCGTTCAGAACAGCCAATGCCGAGAACGTTGTTCCGAGGTCAATCCCGGCTATGTTACTCATCCTTGGATCCTCCGTCTGTGAGCTTGAACACCTTCGCCCTAGCCGGGCGAACGATCCTCGGCGGCGTTTGATCATCTATGTACAGCCTATAGCCCGACCGTTCCACGGACGCTATCGTGCCGTCCTCGGCCTTGTTTTCGGTCGGCACGACATCGCTCGAACTTTCGACGAACAGCCGCTGTTCTTCCCTGACGCTGCTGCCGACTTCCGGCGTGAATTGCTCTATGGCTTCCGCGTCGAGGGCAAAGACCAACTGATCCCTGACTATCTCCAGATGCTCCCGGCCGGGATCGGCCGCGTCCAGTTTGGCGAGGATGGATTCTATGTCGTCAATGCACCGGATGATTCGAAGCCCGAAATCCTTCAGCACGACCCACTGGTATCCTTCCTCGTAGCGACGCACCCGTTCCTGCTGGGTAGCGGCGTATTCCCGCACCGCCGCCATCTGTTCGTTCAAGCTCTGGATAGCATCGTTCGTTGTTTTCACTTGCCCGACTGCTGCCTGCTGCGATGCCGCGAGCTTAAGCAACTCCTCGTCTACCTGTTCATGCAATTCCTTCCCGAGCGTCCTCAGTTCTCTTGCGACACCTTTCTCGAAGGCGCGCAGATCCTTGCCGTTGCGCTTCAGCGACGCATCAATATGCTTCGTGAACGCCGCCAGTCCCTTCTTGGTCTCGAACGTTGCGTCTTCTATCCGGGATCTTAGCTCATCGGATTCGCGAGCAGCGCTTCCGACGACCTTGTCCAGATCCTCGTCGCCTCGGATCGAGCCGATTCGGCGCAGGAGTCGCAGCCCTCTGCGCAAATTGGCGAAAGCTCCTAAGAATGGCACACGCATTCGGAAGTCCCCCTTTCCGGATCCGCGAAGCGACACGCCGCCGCTGGGGCGATGCGCCGCGAGTGTCGAGAGGCAACCGCGTCTATTGGACCTTCCGGATGGTCGGCCGAAGTGGCCCGCAAGCTGCGCCGCCACGCGGTTGGCCGACTCAATGAGAATAACGTTACCGCGTCGCGCCAGAAAACGCAACCGAAAATCCCACTTCTGACGCTTGACCAGCAAGGAAGCTTGGCCGGAGAACCACGACGTTCACGGCACGTTGTCTCCGGGCGGGCCATGGGAAATCTGGGGCGATGCCGCCGCCGGGCACCACGTAACGACCGAGGGTCCCTACTTCTCTTCGTCTGATCCACCTTGCAGGAACGCGAGCGCGTCGTCGACGGAAACGTCTTCGTGGACGAGCTTCGCGATCGCCGCGACCATCCGCTCGGGCCGTTCGTGCTGGAACGCGTTGCGGCCGATCGACACGCCCCTGCCGCCCGCCTCGAGCGAGCCGGCGACCATCTCGAGAATCTCGCGGTCCGTCTCCATCTTCTCCCCGCCCGCAATGACAACCGGGACCGGGCAGCCGTCGACCACGTCGCGAAAACTCTCCGGGCTCCCGGTGTAGACGCACTTCACGATGTCAGCGCCCAGCTCCGCGCCGACCCGAGCCGCGTGCTTCGCGTACTTCACGTCGAACGAATCCGTGATCTTCGGCCCGCGGGTGTACATCATCGCGATCAGCGGCATCCCCCACTCGGTGCACTGGCCGGAGACCTCGCCGAGGCAGCGGAGCATCTCGGGCTCGGTGTTCGCGCCGAGGTTAATGTGGATCGAGACGCCGTCGGCTCCCATCTTGATCGCCTCTTCGACCGTGCAGACCATCGTCTTCGCGTTCGGGTCGAGCCCGAGCGTCGTGCTGCCGTTGAGGTGGATGATGAGGCCGATGTCGCTTCCGCCGCCGCGATGCCCGTGCGGCACGATCCCCTTGTGCAGGATGATGGCGTTCGCGCCGCCGTCGACGATCATCTGGACCGTTTCTCTCATGTCCGCGAGCCCGGGGATGGGGCCGACCGTCGTCCCATGGTCCATCGGGATGATGACCGTCCGGCCTGATTCGCGGTCCATAATCCGTTCGAGTCTGACCTGTTTGCCCAGCACGTCGGGTCCTCCTGTGCGCGGTGTGTTGGTGTGCTCGTTGGCGGCCATGGTCTCTGTTCGGAGCGCCCGCCGCCCATGTTACAGAATATACGTCAGCCGGGCGGATTTGGCAAGCGCGGGGGTCGGTCTTGCGTTTCGCTCGGCGGGAGCGTATAAGACGCTTGCTCGTGACCACAAGGGAGAAGGGACGCGTGCATTCCCGAAGAGACAACATTGTGACCGAACCCGTTTCACTGTATTTCGTCGACGAGGCGGGCGACCTGACGCTCTTCGGGCGGCGGGGCAAGAACCTCGTCGGAACGGAAGGGGTCTCGAAGTGCTTCATGGTTGGCATGGCCCACATGATTGACCCGGTCAAGCTCCGGGAAGAACTCCAACTACTCCACCGCGAACTCCTGCACGATCCCTACCTGAAGGATGTCCCTTCTATGCAAGCAGGCAAGCGCAAGACGGCGCGCTGTTTCCACGCCAAGGACGACTGCCCCGAAGTGCGCATGGAAGTGTTCAAGCTTCTGGCGGGACATGACATCAAAGTTCAAGTTGGCATCCGGAGAAAGGCCAGCCTCGTTCGGGAAGCCCGAGCGGCCTTGCGGGCCGGGCGCGACTGGAATCCGAACACCGTCTACGACAACGTGGTCAAGACGCTGTTCAAGCGATCTCTGCACAAGGCGAAGACCGTGATCTACTTCGCCAGGCGGGGGAAGTCGGACCGGGCAAGGGCTCTCCGAGAAGCCATCGAGCGGGCGAGGGAGAACTTCCAGCGTGATACGGGCATCTCATCAGACAAGCCCATCCGCATTGTTCCCTCCGTCCCGTCCGAAGTCGCCGAGCTCCAAGTCATCGATTACTTCCTCTGGGCGCTGCAACGGCTCTACGAGCGCGGGGAGGACCGTTACTTCGAGTTTCTGCGGCCGCATTACCGGCTGACAATGGACTTCGACGATAAGAGGAACAAGTCGTACGGGGAGTGCTACAGCGACCAGAATCCGTTGACGAGGGAAAAGATACAGCCCGTCGCGGGCTAGGACCCTGTCCCGATCGCTCGGAATGGGCCACACGGCCTGAAGCCGGCGTTCGCCCACGGCGAACCATAAGAAGTCTACCCCCCTCCCACTGATTCGTCAAGGACGAACTTGCGGCAATGCCTCAATGATGCGGACGCTGCCGGCGGGGAAGGGATAGCCGGCGAGGTCGTCCGGGCGGACCCACTTGAACGCGTCGCACTTGACGGGCCGGACGCGGCCGCGCGGGCACGCGCACCAGAACGCGTGGAGCGTCACGCGGAAGTGCGAATAGGCGTGCTTGACCGAGACGGCGTGCTCGCCGACCTGTACGTCGAGCCCGGTCTCCTCGCGGACCTCGCGGCGCAGGGCGGCCTCGAGCGATTCGCCCCGCCGCCGCTTGCCGCCGGGGAACTCCCACAGCCCGCCGAGCATCACGTCGAGCGGCCGTTTCGTGATGAGCAGCTTGCCGCGGCGACGGATGAGGCCGACGGCGACGTCGTGGTGCGGCGTCTGCTTGCGCTTCGGGGTCCGCGGGAGCGAACGCTGCCGGCCGAGCCGAAACGCCTCGCATTCGCCCGAGACCGGACACCGCGGGCACGCGGGGTCGGCGGGCGTGCAGACGGTCGAGCCGAGCTCCATCATCGCCTGGTTGAAATCGCCGGGCCGGTCGGCGGGGACGAGGTCGGCGGCCAGCGCCCAGAGCCGGCTCTTCGTGCGCGCCGCGGTCGGATCGGACGCGACGTTGAAGACGCGGCAAAGGACGCGCGTCACGTTCCCGTCGACGACGGGCGCCCGGACGCCGAACGCGATGCTGGCGACGGCCCCGGCCGTGTATCGCCCGACGCCGGGCAGGGCGAGCAGGTCGTCGAGGCGGCGGGGGATTCGGCCGCGGCGCTCGTCGACGATCGTCCGAGCGGCGGCGTGGAGGCTGCGGGCGCGCGAGTAGTATCCGAGCCCGGCCCAGACGGCGAGCACGTCGTCGAGCGGCGCCGCCGCGAGCGCCCGCAGCGACGGGAACCGCCGGAGGAACCGCCGGTAGTACGGGATGACGGTCTCGACCTGCGTCTGCTGGAGCATGACCTCGGCGAGCCAGATGCGGTAGGCGCTTCGGGTTCGCCGCCACGGCAGGTCGCGTTTCGAGCGGTCGAACCACGCGAGGAGCCGGCGGCGGAAGCCGGACAGCGGGAAGGATGCGGCCGGGCGAGTTCGGTTCGACTGGCTCACGTTTCCTCTCGGGCGTCTCCCCGTCCGCGGCCGGGGCGGTCAGCCCTCGCGCGCGGCCTCGTGCATCGCCACGATGTTCTCCAGCGGGATGTCGGGATTGATGGTGTTGGCGGTGAAGAGGCAGAGGCCCGCCCCGTTCTCTCGGCACACGCCGACGGCGTGGCGCACCTTCTCGCGGATCTGGTCGGGCGTGCAGACCGGCAGTTCGGTCGTCACGGCGAGCGGGCCGAAGATAACGGGCGGCCGGCCCTCGGGCGTGCGGAGCGCCGCCATCGTGTCGATGGTCAGGCCGCATTCGGGCTGAAACCCCTGGAACCCCTGGACGCCGGCGTCGAGGAGCATGTCGAGCAGGGGCCGCACGTCGCCGTCGCAGTGCCAGACGGGCTTGCAGCCGGCGTCGAGCAGCGGCTCGAGCCCGCGCCGGAGCTGCGGGATGTAGTGCTCTTCGAGGAAGGCGGGCGAGACCATCGGCCCGCGCTGCGTGCAGATGTCTTCGCCGAACAACATCGCACGGGGATGGAGCCCGTCGCGGACGGCCCGCGCGACGAGTTCGCAGCAGATGCGGCCGCGGGCGCCGCCGACCTCCATCAGCTTTCGCGCGTGGTCGGGATGGGCGGCGACGATGAGGAAGAAGTTCTCGTAGCCGAACTCTCTGTACCAACTCACCTGAGCGGCCGCGCCCCACTGGGCCGGCATCCAGACCATCTCGCCGCACCGCGCCTGCATGTCGGCCAGGCCGGCCTTGAATCCCTCATACTCGGTGTCGAGATCGCACTCGTTCTCGATCTGCTCGGGCCCGGGCATGGCGTCGATGTCGGCGAGCGCCGCCTCGAGCGGCAGCCCCTTGTCGGCCTTTGCATACGTGTCGCGGTCGACACAGCGGAAGTCGTCGCGCGAGCGCGGCATGAAGACGCTGATGAGTCCGTCGGAGCCGAGCCGGTGGTAGGCCTCGATCGACACGGCCATCGAGTCGGCCCAATACGTTTCCATATCCACGCCGGCGAGCCTGGCGATGTGCTCGGGGCAGGCGATCCATCCGCCGAGAACGGGCGTGCGGTCGGGCGGCTCGAGCGCGAAGACGGCTTCGAGCCGCTCGCGCGGCGACATCGTCGATTCGCGAGGTGTGTCGTCGGCCATGGGCGCGCTCCGCGTGGATGTTGCAGCCGGGCGGGAGTCTAGCGTCCGGCGTCGTGCGTTGTCAACGGCGCAGCGGGGTGGGGCTCAGCGCGGCGGTTGCACGGGCTCTACCCGTTCATGCACGGACAGTCAAGCTCGGTCCGTGGAAACGCCCACGTATATTGGGGAATGTCATGCAAACAAGCCGTTTCGCCAGGGTTTCCTGTCGGAACCGCTTCGGACTCTCCTGGATCAGAAGTCGATCCCGACCCCGACCATCGGGCCCTTGAGCGTCGCATCATTCGCGAACGTGCCGCTGTCCTTCTTGTAGTCGATGGCCGTGATGCGGTAGGCGGCCAGGAAAGCAATGCGGTCGGAGACGCGGACCAGGACACCGGGGATGACGCTCCACGTCTTTTTCGAGGCCTCGCCGACGCCGAATCCGCCGATGTCGCCGCGAACCTGCACGGCGACGTTCTCGGTCACGCACACCGCCACGCGCCCGCCGACGAAGGGTTCGACCCACCACTCACTGTCCTGCACGCGGCCGACGTTCGCGTTGATCTCGACCTCCTGGTTCAAGTACACGTATCGCGCGCCGGCCAGGGGCTCGACCACGAGCCGGGGATACTTGGTCCCGTCCGCGTCGTCGCCCTTGCCGACATAGGCATCCAGTATCCGGCGCGCAACGGCGAGGTCGATGGTCAGAAGTTCGACGGTGATGTTGACGCTTCTGGCCGCCGGGAGGGGATGGTTGTTGGAGCCGCCGGCCTTGACATACAGCGCGTCGAAAATGAGACCCCACCCGTTCTTCCACGCCTCGAGGCGTGCCGCCGTCGTCCAGTCAACGTTTCGGAACGTCTCCCTCATGCCCCAGTTCGCCGGCGTCTTGACGCCCTGGACTGTTGCGTTGCCCTCGACGTCGGGCACCCAGACGTAGGGCATCAGGTTGAAGGCCCATTCGTCGGCGCCGGCCGCTCCTGCGGGTGCCATGCCGGCCGCATAGCGCCCCGAGCCGTCCCCCGCCTCGACGGGGGCCGAAGGCCCGGCATCGGCCGCCGTGGCGGTCGTCGTCCGGCAGAACCGTTCCTTCGGAGGCAGGATGCATCGCGCCATCTGCTCGTCGTGCTCGGCCAGGTCGATCTTGCCGAGCGCCCGGTAGGCGAGGGCCCGCTTGGCGTACGTGGGGCCGGCCGGCCTCAGTTGAATGGCTTGGGTGTAGTCGGCGGCGGCCTTGTCGTGCCGCCCGAGTCGGGCGTGGAGATCGGCCCGCTTGAGGTACGGCGCCGGGCTCCAGAACGCGAGCGACGCGGCCTCGCCATAGTCGGCGACGGCCCGCCCGTGCTTGCCCTGCCGCTCGAGGGCGGTACCGCGGCTCAGGTATGCGCGGACGAGATTCTCGCGGCCGAAGCAGCGCCGGCCGGCCGCGTCGCGGATGGCCCGCGAGTACTCGGCCGTCGCCTCGTCATACCGGCCCGCGCGGAAGCTCGTGTCTCCCGCGCAAAGGAATGTGCGGGCCCCCGTCTGCGACGTGCAGCCCAACGCACCGACGGTCAGCAGCGACACAGACAGCAGAGCGGACACGACCAGACTTCGTCTCGGGCTTCTCATTCGTCGTCTCCTCATTGAATGAGTGACAGCAGCAGTTCTCCTATCACGCCTGCCCGGCCAGACAAACAGGCAGACCACACGGTATCGTCATTACGTGAGCGCCGGTCGCGGGCTGCGGCGAGCATTCAGAATCGGCGCGCGCCGCGCACCGACCCGCTCGTCGCAGGCCCGTAGAGGGCCTCAACCAGACACTCTAACCCGCTGCGCTGCAAAGTGTCAAGCGCGTTTTGTGAAAGTTTTCACACGAGGCTGCAAGCCATGCGCAGGCCACGCGATACGGCGTCGGGCTGCAGACGGTCAGCGGCCGCGTGCCCTGATCACGTAGAGCAGTTCCTGAAGACTTTCGCTCAGACGAGCGTCGACGATCGCGACGTCGTTGGGGACATTGACATGCTCGCAGGCGAGGTTCAGCAGGCCGCGCACGCCCGCGCTGATCAGTTCGAAGGCGACCACCCGCGCGACCGACGCCGGCACGGCCATGATGCCGATCTCCACACGTTCCTGCCGCACCACGTCTGCAAGCTCGCCCATGCTCTGCACGGTCAGCCGGCCGATCTTCTCGCCGAACAAGACCGGATTCGCGTCGAACACGCCGCAGATCCTGAACCCGAGTTCCTGGAAATCTTCGTGGAGGGCCAGGGCGCGGCCGAGGTTGCCCGCGCCGACGATGACGGCGCTGCAGCCGACGTTCAGGCCGAGCGCGTCGAGGAGCGCTCGCTCCAGCGCCGCGATCTCGTATCCGCGCTGCGCTCGGCCGGAGACGTCCAAGTGGCCGAGGTCCCGCCGCACGGTCGCGCTTGTGAGACTGAGGGCTTGGGCCAGCTCGTGAGACGACACCCACGTCTCGGAGCCGGCCTTCAGGTCCCGCAGGCAGGCGAGATACTTGGTCAGGCGACGGACGACGGGAGTCGGTATGTCGTTCGTCTTATCTCCCGGCGACATGTCCGCGTTCCTCCGTGGGCCGCACGCCCGGGCGCCGCCGCGGCCATGAATTCATCCCGTCACGCGGCCCCGGCTGAAGCGGCCTCGACTTCGTGGTGCGGCGGTTTGACCACGAAGGTCAGAACGGCCGCCACGACGAGCAACACGGCGGACGTGTAGTACGCGAAGTCAAAGCTGCCCTTCCACGCCTCGACGATCTTACCGTCGTAGACCCAGCCGGCGAACTTCGCCAGCATGAATCCGCCAACGCCCCACGCGGTGAACACGAGCCCGTAGTTGACGCCGAAGTTCTTCAGGCCGTAGTACGTCTTGGTGGCGGACGGGAACAGCGACAGGTTCGAGCCGTAGTTCGCCCCGACCAGCGCGGCCATGATCGCCATCATCACGCCGCCGCCCAGAGCCGTCACCGTGCCGGACAGCGCCAGCAGGATGACCATGACCGCCTGGAAGACGAAGAAGATCGCCATCGTCACGCGGCGTCCGAGCTTGTCGGACAGCATCCCGGCGATGATCCGGCCCCCACCGTTGCCGATCGCGAGCGTGACCACCATGATCGTTCCGGCCTCCAGGGTGCCGATGGTCTTGCCCACGCCGAGCTTCTTGGCGACGGAGATCACCATCAGCCCCGCGCCGGCGCCGCAGGCGTACATGAACCAGATCACCCAGAACTGCCAGGTCTTCAACATCTCTTTCGGCGTAAACTCTTCCTTCTTGACCATCCCGGCGCTGGCCTGGGCCTTCATCTCGCCCGCCGGCCCGAAGCCCTTGATGAACTGAAGGACTTTGTGCGGCGGCCTGAGGAGTTGCGCCAGTGCGATCACCACGATGAAGAACCCGATGCCGAACGTCATCACCATGGTGGTCAGGCTGTACGTCTCTGTCAGCCACTTGGCGAGCGGCGCCGCGTAGACGCTGGCCAGGCCGAAGCCCGACACCACAATACCGGCGACCATACCCGTCTTGGCGGGAGGGAACCACTTGACCGCCGGCGGCGTCGCTGAGGCATAGCCGAAACCGATGCCCGCTCCCGCCAGCACGCCGAACCCGATAATGAAGCCGATGAGCGTGTGCCCCGGCATATACAGGCCGATCAGGCCCGCCAGGACGAGCCCGACGCCGACCAACACGCCGCCGATGGTCGCGACCAGGCGTGGGCCCAGCCGGTCCTGCATGCGTCCCGCCGGCACCATGATCAGGCAGAACACCAGGCACGCGATCGAGTAGGGCCAGGCCTTGTCCGACTGGCTCCAGTTCCATTCGTCGGGTACACCGCCCGCAATGACGCTCCACGTGTAGAGCACGCCGAGCGCCAGGTTGATTCCCATGCCGGCGAACGCGACCTCCCAGCCGTGGTTCTTGATGCGTTCGCCGTCGACGGCCTTGCTGGTTACCATAGGGGCTCTTTCCTTCAAACCGTGATGGGGAAATGGCGTCCGGCAGGGCCGCCTCCCGCGCGCGCGAAGGCGGCCCCGAACGGGAGTCGTGCTTACTGGCGGCCCTCGACGAGCAGTTCGACGACGTGCGGGTCGGCGAGCGTCGAGATGTCGCCGAGCTTGTCGACCTCGCCCTCGGCGATCTTGCGGAGGATGCGGCGCATGATCTTGCCCGAGCGCGTCTTGGGCAGCGCCGGTGCGAACTGCACCTTGTCCGGCGCGGCGATGGGGCCGATCTCCTTGCGGACGTGCTTGACGAGTTCCTTCTTCAGATCGTCGCTCGGCTCGACGCCGTCGACGAGGGTGACGTACGCATACAGGCCCTGGCCCTTGATCTCGTGCGGCATCGGGGCCACGGCCGCCTCGGCCACGCTGTCGTGGCTGACGAGCGCGCTCTCGACCTCGGCCGTGCCGATCCGGTGGCCGGAGACGTTGACGACGTCGTCGATCCGGCCCATGAGCCAGTAGTCGCCGTCCTTGTCGATCCGGCAGCCGTCCCCGGTGAAGTACAGGTCCTCATACATCGTCCAGTAGGTGTCGACGAAGCGGTCGTGGTCGCCCCACATGGTCCGCATCATGCCGGGCCACGGCTTCTTGATGCAGAGCTTGCCGCCCTCGCCCAGCTCGGCCTCGGAGCCGTCCTCGCGAAGGACGACGGGCTCGACGCCGAAGAACGGCCGGTTGGCGCTGCCCGGCTTGAGGGTCATCGCGCCGGGGAGCGGGGTGATCATGAAGCCGCCGGTCTCCGTCTGCCACCAGGTGTCGACGATGGGGCAGCGGTTGCGGCCGACCTTCTCGTAGTACCACATCCACGCCTCGGGGTTGATCGGCTCGCCGACGGATCCGAGGATCTTCAAGCTCGACAAGTCATACTTCCCCGGCCACTCGTCGCCCTGGCGAATGAGGGCCCGGATCGCGGTCGGCGCGGTGTAGAACTGCGTGACCTTGAACTTGTCGATCACGGCCCAGTAACGCCCGGCATCGGGATAGAGCGGGGTGCTCTCGAACATGACGCTCGTCGCGCCGTTGGTCAGCGGGCCGTAGACGATGTAGCTGTGCCCGGTGACCCAGCCGATGTCGGCCGCGCAGAAGTAGATGTCGTCTTCCTTCAGGTCGAACGTCAGCTTGTGGGTGAGGGTGATCCAGACGAGGTAGCCGCCGGTCGTGTGGACGACGCCCTTGGGCTTGCCCGTCGAGCCGGAGGTGTAGAGGATGAAGAGCGGGTCCTCGGCGTTCATCACCTCGCACTCGCACTCGGGCGAGGCGTCTGCCATCACGTCGTGATACCACAGGTCGCGACCGTCTTCCATGTTGACGTCGGTGTCGTTGCGCTTGACGACGATGACCTTCTCGATCGAGGGCGTCTGAGCGACGGCCTCGTCGGAGATCTTCTTGAGCAGGACGTCCTTGCTTGCGCGCTTCGACACGTTCGCCGTGATGAGCACCTTGCACTCGGCGTCGATGATGCGGTCGCGCAGGGCGTCGGCGCTGAACCCGCCGAACACGATCGAGTGGATCGCGCCGATCCGAGCGCACGCCATCATCACGACGGGCAGCTCGATAACCATGCCGAGGTAGATGCAGACGCGGTCGCCCTTGCCGACGCCCAGACTCTTGAGCACGTTGGCGAACTTGCAGACCTCCGCGTGCAACTCCTTGTACGTGATCTTCTTGTCTTCGTCCGGTTCGTCGCCCTGCCAGATAAGGGCGACCTTGTTCTCGCGCTCCGTCCCGAGATGCCGGTCGAGGCAGTTGTAGGCGACGTTCAGCTCGCCATCCTTGAACCACGTGTGCTGAATCGTGCGGGCGTCGGTATCCCACGTGTACTCGCGGGCGACCGCCGGCTCCTTGACCCACGTGACCATCTCCATGGCCTTCTCGAGCCAGAAGCCGTCGGGATCGTTCACGGACCGGTCGTAGAGCGCCTGATAGTCTTCGAGCGACTTGACGTGCGCCTCGGCCTGGAGCGCCGCCGGCGGCGGAAACGTCCGCTCTTCCTGCATCAACGAGTCGATGCCTCTCTTGTCCTCAGCCATTCCTCGTGCCTCTCCTTATTGGGGGGACGAAACTGCCCTGCTTCGGGTGATTGTGCGTGTCGGAACCTCCACGTGCGGCCTCGCGGTACTCATGTTGGGTCGATCGTGCAGCCGGGTCCGGAGAACGGGAGCGGCGTACTCCCCGGAGCGAGCCGCGAGCATCGACGACGCGGCTGTCAAAGGAGCCGGCATTGTGCTTATTTTCACGAAGAGGTCAAGGAAAAAAGGCCGGGAGGAGCGTCAATAGAATGGGCATGTCCAACCGGGGCGGGCCCTTCGGGCGGCGCCGGCTGTTTTCGTGTGGATTCCGGGGCGAGCCGCGGCTAAACTGACGTCATCCATGAGGAAACCAGGAAGGCCGGAGACCCCTTCCTGGCCTCCTATTGAAGTTCATGTTGACAATGGAACAACGCCGAGAAACAGTAGAGGTCCTTCGCTTCGCTCAGGATGACATAACTACAGCTCCGTGTGCGAAACATGTCATTCTGAGCGTGAGCGAAGAATCTCTTGGTTTGGTCCGGCAATTCCATTAGCAACATGGCCTTCAATAATCGTCCTTGGAAGAAGACATTGGGCAAACACGAAGCCATACTCCTCATCGGGCCGACCGGATCGGGCAAGAGCCCGCTCGGAGACCTGCTCGCCGAGCGGAGCCTTCCGCCTTCGCCCCTCGACGCAGCTCGGGGCTTCGGCGGACCCGGGCGGGGACGGGCGTGCGCACACTTCGACTTCGGCCGCGAACTCCGCCGCGTCGTTTCTTCCCAGTGGGGCGGACATTCCTGTCTGCCCGACAGGACCCCGCCTCTCGACCTGACCCCCGATGAACTGGACTTCGTCCGTCGCGCGCTCGACGAGGGCGTGCTGCTCGAGAACGAGCACTTCCACGTCGCCTGGAAAGTCCTGACCGCCTTCATCGCGCGACGAATAGGCGCCGACAAGGGCAACTCTCACCGACCACCAACCGCCCAACCCCAGACCCCGAACACCGACCACCGAACACCGCCTCTGGTCGTCCTGAACGGCCTGCCGAGACACATCGGGCAGGCGATCGACGTCGACTGCATCGTCGACGTGCGCCTCGTCATCCATCTCTGCTGCACGCCCGAGGTCGTCCTCGAGCGCATCCGCACCAACGCCGGCGGCGACCGCGCCGGCCGCGCCGACGACGATCTCGATTCGGTCGGTCGCCGCCTCGCCGACTTCGACCAGCGCACCAAACCGCTCATCGACCACTATGCCGCCCTCGGGGCGAACGTCATCGAACTCGATGTGGGTACCGGGACAACACCGACTGATTGCTGTCATGCCCTCACAGAGGTCGCCCGGGGCAAGAAACCGGATGAAGAGCCCTTTGCATTGTGGCCGCGGAGCGAACCGGACTGTAGCCGAGGCCCATGACCTCGGCCGTCTCCGGCCTCATGGAGGCCGGCTACAGCGCTCCGCCCCATCAAGAGCATCGACAACTGAGAAGGTCCGATGAGTCGAGTTGATATTCTGATCTCGGGGTGCGGAGCCGCGCGAGCGCACGCTTCTCGTGGCACGGGCGTCTCGCCCGTGTGTCCCACGGGCATCCTGCCCGTGTGAATGCGCCGCGGGTCGGGGTCTGACACACGCCCAAGATGGGCGTGTGACGCACGGCCAGGATGGCCGTGCCACGGGGTCTGTCGCTCAATGCCGCAGGCGGCTGCCCCGGCGAGAGCCCCCGAGTTTGCAGTATCGACTCCGATGAGTCTGTTCAGTTGCAGAATCGGCGTCGGTTTCGTATCATCGGTGCGTGGATAGGTATGGAATCATCATCTACTGGAGCGCGGACGACGACGCCTTCGTCGCGGAAGTCCCCGAACTGCCCGGCTGCCTGGCTCACGGCGCCAGCCGGGAGGCCGCTCTGTCGAGCGCGGAGGAGGCCATCACGCTCTGGATCAAGACCGCCAAGGAGTTCGGCGATCCGATCCCCGAGTCCAAGGGCCGCCGGCTTGTGTTCGCATGAGTGCCGCTTCCGCCTTCCGCACGGGATAGCGCTCCGTGTTCTGATCCGTCATCTCCGCCCTTCGTGTTCTTCGTGCGCTTCGTGGTGAAAGGAATGCCCATGCTCGACACGAACGGTGCCGCGCTGATCGTCATCGACATCCAGGAGAAGCTGGCGGCGGTGATGCACGAGAAGGACCGGCTGATCCTCAACGCGCGGAGGATCGTTCAGGGAGCGCAAGCTCTCGGGCTGCCGATTGTGGCGACGGAGCAATATCCGAAAGGGCTCGGACAGACCGTGCCCGAGGTCGCCGAGCTGCTCGAGTCGGCGCCCGTCGAGAAGACCGCGTTCAGTTGCTGCGGCGAGCCGGCATTCGTCGAGGCCATCGAGGCGCTCGGCCGCAAGCAGCTTCTGCTCTGCGGGATCGAGACGCACGTCTGCGTCTACCAGACCGCCTGCGATCTGGTCGAGCGCGGCTATGAGGTCGAGGTCGTCGCCGACGCCGTCTCGTCGCGGACCGTCGCCAACAAGCTCATCGGCCTCGACCGGATGAAGGAAGCGGGCGCGAAGCTGACGAGCGTCGAGATGGCGCTCTTCGAGCTGCTCAGAGTCGCCCGGGGCGACGCATTTAAGACCATCGCGAAGCTGGTGAAGTAGTCTCACCGCAGAGGACGCGGAGATCGCAGAGGTGGGAGTGGGAGGAGAAGCCAAATGGACCCATGGTGGTGTTTGAGGATCCCGAAGTCCGAGGACCTGAAACCGCTGGAGGAGCAGGCGGTGCAGTGGGCGTGTCGCCACGCAGTCCGGCGCGATCGCGTCTGGCGGCTATGTCTCGCTGTCCTCGCCGTCTGGTTCTGTCTGATGCTGTGGTGGATCATCAAGGTAGACTCCGGTGTCTCCACGCTGATCGGGGCAGTGCTCGCCGGCGCTGGCGCTCTGCTGCCTTGTGGGCGGGCAATAGCGATCACTCGGCAGGAGAGAGAACGCTTCCTGGCCGAACACGACGGGAAGGTAGAGCCAGATCTTGTCATACAGTACCTCCGCCGACGGTGTCTTGGCGCGAATGTCTTCGGCATCGTGTCCTATGCGGCCTTTGCGGGGGTCTTGATGCTGGCACTGACAACCTGGGCCGGCAAGGTGTCGCTGGAGATCCAAGCATCGTTCATGGCGTCCCAAGCCGGCGACTTGCAGGCCGAGAGGGACTTCCGGGACGGGATGCTACGCCTCTACGAACTCGGCGAGGGCTTCGCGGAGAAATCCACCGGGCGAAAGGAGGGGCCGTTCGAGATATGGACTCGGCCCTCCACCACCGTCTTTGGCGGCGCCGACAAGCGCTGCCTCGAGGAGTTCGTCGACTCGTACAACGAGCGCATGCGGAGCATGCACAGGAAAGAGAACCCTGACACGAGGGACGAGCCGGACTGACGCCCGCGGGGGTTGCTCCCAGCGCGCGGATTGTTTGCGGCGCGGCGCACGAACTTGTGTATAATCGCGGAAGAAGATGGCGTGCGCCGGACGCGCCCGCAGCGTGCACGCGGCCCGGCGACTAACTGATGCGTCCCGATTGGAGGGTTTGGAACATGGCAAGACGGGTTGGCTGGCTGGTGATTCTGTTGGCGGTCCTGCTGGCGGCGCCGGCGGCTCGGGCACGGGGGGCCGCGAAGAAGGCGAAAGCGGATGAGTTCACGAAGATGGCGGACGCGCTCGGGCTCGATGGCGACGCCCGCGCGGAGTTCGAGGAGGCGGTCGACGCGGCCAAGGCGAAGGTCAAGGACGCAGACGACGCGCTCGCGGCGGAGATCAAGCTGCGCCAGGCCGAGCGGCGGAAGCTCAAGAACGAGGTCCGAGCGGCCGTCCTTGCGGGCCTGACGCCCGAGCAGAAAAAGAAGTGGGCCGGCCATCAACTCAGCAAGCGGGTCCTCCGGCTCTACCGCACGGTCGACCTGACGGACGAGCAGACGGCGAAGGTCCGGGGCATCTGCCTGAAGGCCGCGGCCGAACTCGGCGACGATCCGGGCCGCGCGGCCAAGGGCGCGGCAACGCGGAAGGTGCACCGCGCGATCACCGAGACCGTGCTCACCAAGGAGCAGCAGAAGGCGTTCGCGGAGCAGATGGCGAAGTGGCGCGAGGCGGCCAAGAAGAGGGCCAAGCCCGCCGCCGACAAGCCCAAGGCCGAGTAGCGGCGCGCGGCACGTGTCGAACCGCCACCAGCATGAACGTGGAGTTTGCGGAGCAAACTCCGAGGCGTCCAACGGACGCCCCTACACCGCGCTCGACAAGCCCAAGGCCGAGTAGTGGCGCGCGGCACGTGTCGAACCGCCGCCAGCATGAAACGTGGAGTTTGCGGAGCAAACTCCGAGGCGTCCAACGGACGCCCCTACACCGCGCTCGACAAGCCCAAGGCCGAGTAGTGGCGCGCGGCACGTGTCGAACCGCCACCAGCATGAACGTGGAGTTTGCGAAGCAAACTCCGAGGCGTCCAACGGACGCCCCTCCGCCGCGTTGTCGAACGGGACCGATCCGGTGAGCGAGGTGCCGCTCCGAGCCGTCTTCATCCATTCGCCTGAGCTTGAAGACTACGGCTATCCCACGGACTGCCCGTTCGTCACCAAGCGCGCCGCGCTGACACGACAGACCATCTCGAGCATGGGCCTGCTCTCGGGCGACGACCGCGCCGAGCGAGCGCCCGCCCCCGCGACCCGCGCCGAACTCGAGACGTTCCACACGCCCCGCTACCTCGACGTGCTCCGCAAGGCCGAAGAGGGCCTCCTCGAAAACGAAGGGCTCGAGATGGGCCTCGGCACGCCCGACTGCCCCGTCTTCGAGGGGCTCTACGACTACTCCGCGCTCGCCTGCGGCGCGACATTGACTGCCGCGCGCCTCGTCGCCGACGCCGAGACACGCATCGCGTTCAATCCATCCGGCGGCTACCACCACGCGTTCCCCGACCGCGCCGGCGGCTTCTGCTACATCAACGACGTCGCCGTCGGCTGCCTCGAACTCGCCGCCCGCGGCACGCGCGTGCTCTACCTCGACGTCGACGTCCACCACTGCGACGGCGTCCAGCACGCGTTCTACGAGCGGAGCGACGTGATGACCATCTCGCTCCACGAGACCGGCCGGCTCCTCTTCCCCGGCACCGGGTTCGCGAACGAAATCGGCACGGGCGACGGCGAGGGCTACGCCGTCAACGTGCCGCTGCCCCCGGGCACGTACGACGCGGCCTACCTGAAGGCGTTCGACGCGGTCGTGATGCCGCTTGCCGACGCATTCGATCCGGGCATCATCGCGCTTCAGCTCGGGCTCGACACGCTCGCCGGCGATCCGCTCGCCGAACTCTCCCTGACCAACAACGCGCACGCCGAGATGCTCGAGCGTCTGCTCGGGCTCGATCGGCCGCTGCTCGTCACGGGCGGCGGCGGATACAACGTCGAGAAGACCGTCCGCGGCTGGGCGCTCGCGTGGTCGATGTTCTGCGGCGAAGAGAGCCCCGACGACCTCCAGGCCGGGCTCGGCGGCGTCATGATGGAGACGACCGACTGGCACAGCGGGCTCCGCGACCGCTCGATCGTGCCCGACGAGCAGATGCGGCCCCAGATCGACACCGTCGTCGACGCGGCGGTCGAACGAGTGAAGCAGAACATCTTCCCCCTCCACGGGCTCTAGCGGAGGCGTCTGCCGGGTCGAGAAACCGAGTTCGACGGCGAGGCCCACAGCTTGACGTACGAACTGAACAAGGGCGAGGAGGCGTGGGCCGCCGGCTGGCGGCCCTGCGCCGGAGAGCAGGCAGAGACAGGCTGATGAAACGACTCGTTATTGGGGCTGCTGTCGCATGCGGCATTGCGTGCGGGGCCATCGCGGTGTTCACGTTCTGCGGACCTGAGAAGGCGAAGAACGTGAGATGTCGGTCCGCTTTCGATGGCCTGGAAAAGGCCCTGATGGAGTACTTGAGTCGGTATCCGCCAACCCCGGCAGCGTCGTCCGCGACGAAAGCCGACTCGGCCGCTCAGAAGCAACCGCCACCTGTGAAGTTCGAAGCGACGGGCCTGGCCGAACCGAAACGCGTTAAGCCGGGCGAGACGGCCGTCGCCGTCACGTTCGATGCGGCCGCCTTCCGAATGGTCTTCCGGCCGCCCTGGCTCGCGGGCTATGTGACCGCGAACAACATCGTCTGCTCGCCGGGCTACGCGGAGACGGCCGACGCAAAGAACTGCGACGGGCCGGCCGAGGTCCAGCAGGACCGCGACAACCGCCACGCGCGGATGTGGATCGAGCGGCAATCGGCCGCGCGGATCGTCGTCCGCACGCGGAGCGCCCTCGTCGACAAGAACGGCGTCATCGCCCACAGCGACGTCCCGAGCGGGTCACCTCATGGCAAGGGCGACTGGGTCGACGAGCGGTTCACGATCTACCCCGACGGCACGTGCGTCCGCGCGGTCACAATCCACACCGGCCTGGCGGAGGACGCCGCGGCCGCGCACTGGGCGGACGGCAAGACGCCGTTCGAGACGCAGGAGACAATCATCACCAACGCGGACGGCCGCGCGCCGACCGACGATATCGACGTGAACGCGCTCACCCTCATCCGAATGGACGGCGAGGCGAAGACGATTCCCTTCAAGCCCTACCCCGCGGAGGGCGCGCTCCACAAGGGCGCCAACATCCAGGTCGTCAACCTCAAGCAGGGGCCGAAGCCGTTTACGATCGTGCCCGACACGGACCCGAAGATCCAAGCGTTCCGCGGACCGCTCAAGGACCACGAGCACCTCGGCGAACGGGTCTTCGTCGGCTGGCCGCGCGGCGACAAGTGGGGCGGGCACTACACCGTCGCGCTCTCGCACGTCATCGACTGGCGGTTCCACGCGCGGACGAAGAACACGCTCACGAGCGTTTATCTGCTGGGCATGACGAGCGCCGGGACGGACGCCGCGAAGGCGAAGGAGCTTGCGCCGCTGGCGCGGGCGTGGCTGCGGCCGCCGAAGCTCACGGTGACATCGGGCGGCAAGCGGCTCGGGTTCGATACGAAGCAGAAGGCATACGTCATCGAGCCCGGCGCTGCGGCGGACAAACCCCGCATCGGGTTCGCCATCGCGGCGAGCGAGGCGTCGCCGCTCGTCAATCCCGCGTTCGTGCTCAAGGGCTGGGGCGACGGGCCCGCGAAGATCAAGGTGAACAGGCAGCCCGTCGAGCCCGGTGCCAACCTTCGCGTCGGGCGGGAGAAGGGGAAGGACCGCGCCGACCTCATCGTCTGGCTCAAGATGCGCTCGACCTGGCCAATGCAGTTCGAAGTTGAGTGAGCGGCCGGGCCGAATCGGTGAATCGAGACCCACCTGGGCGTCACCGAGGCGACAGAGGGGGGGCGCCTCACGGGAAGCGCAGCCCCCGAGTTTCGCAATAGCAGATGATCTCGCGTTTCAAGCCATTGACCTTGCTCGTCGCCCATCCGCGCTTGCCCTTCTCAAGAGTCTGCATTAGTTGCTGCCACTTCTCCGGCGGCATGTCGTAGGTGAGCGGCGCCGTGCACGTACCGAAGAGCTGAATCCTGACACCGTGGGGAAGTTCGTCCAGTTGCCTCAGGAAGGCGTCGAAGTTGGTGGTCTTGAACACCGCCTTGGCTGTGTTGTCGAACAGATAGAACTTCTTGTCGCCGCCCCTCCAGACCATCAGAACGGCGCGGGGCTCTGTAACAAGAACCGGCTCCTCCTTGTCGGGGTATTGCAGCCAGAAGGCCACAAGATTTCCCGATGCCGGGTCTACGGCAGCAGGCGCCGCCGGAGGGCTCGCGGATTCGGCGTCGGAGCGCTTCTGACAACCGGCGGGCGCGCAGACCGCGCCGACGAAAAGGACACACACGAGAATGAAGCGCGTCATCGAGAGACCCCCACTACACCGGTGACATGGTATCAGGGCCTGTCGGGCCAGGTCAACCGCGCGTTCGCGGCAGGA
>CAYLQD010000069.1:0-20660 GCA_964385685.1 uncultured Planctomycetota bacterium
TTATAACACAGGACGGCCTGTTTGTCATGCACCCGGTGAGAAATGCGGGCTAGCCGGCGCCGATGAGTTCATCCTTGCCCACATGTCATCGAGTTCCTCTTCGAGCCGCGTAGCGACGACCGATCGCAGCCCCGGGTGAAGCTTGCCCGCCTGCCGTCCGGCGGGCCCGCAGCTTGTCGGCCAGCGGTCGGGCGGGGCCGAGCCCGGAGTCTGGCGACCACACAAAGCCCCGTCAGGGGCGCCAGATGCGTAGCCCACAGCGCAAGCTGTGGGAATTCGGCAGACGAGACGTCCAGCCCGTGAAACGGGCGAAAGAAGAAACCCGTCTTTCGCCCCGCTGGGGCTAAACGTCGCCCGCCACCTGTTCCCACGGCTTGCGCCGTGGGCTACAGCTCTAAGGCCCGCTTCGCGGGCCGCAGCAGAGACCCAACGAGATGCGGGCAAAGATGGGTTCCATGAGGCCGGGCGGCTGACTGCTCCCGCAATCAGCTTGCAGCCGTTCCAGAGCAGGTGAATTTGCAGGACCATCCTTCCCGGCCTGGAGTCTGCGGAGCAGACTCCCAGCCGTTCCGCCCGTGGCGGAACGGCCAATTGGCTTTGTTTGGTAAAACATATCTTTCGCGCCCGAACACGGCCTCCAGAGACGAAATCGGCCCCGTGAGAGCGCCGCCGGACGGACGGCGCACCCGCGCTCGACGGTGCGGCCCGGAGTTCGTGGCCCTTCTGGAGTTTGACAGCCATAACGACCACCAGCTTAACAGCTTAAACGCTCCGCGTCGACTTCGTGCGTGGCGACGCTGGTTTGCCTGGTGAAAAGCGCGCGTCGTCGCGGGGAGTCGGCAGGCAGAGAATCCCTTGCTCACATACTACCACACGCACGAGTGGCTGTCAAGCCCCCAGGAGAGTTTGCGCCGATTTTTCTTGTAAGTGACTGTGCGCGAACGAGTAAGCGTAGTCGATTTCCCGATAGCGTGCCACCAAGTGCGCAATTCGCCGGTCTCGAAAGGCAGCGAAGCCAGAGATTGTTTGAGAAGACGTCTTGACATGCCCCCGATAGTGCACTATTCTTGCTAGTGATAGTCGTGTATAGATGAGGATAAAAGAGCATGACGGCAGATCACCAGCTCGACTACAGGGACCCCGAGTGGGTCGCGGAGAAGCTGGGAGTGGACCGGAACACGGTCTACAAGCACCTTCAGGACGGCACCATCCCCGCGGTTCAGTTGGGCCGACGCTGGCTCATATCGGAGGGCCAGTTGGCGCAGTGGCTCGCCACACAGGCCCGCGAGCAAACCCAGGCGCGCCAGGAAGCCGCGATATCGGCCGACCGTACGGCCGAGCGAATGGACAACTTCTCGCCGAACGCGCGCGAGGTCGTGCGGCTCGCCCACGCAGAGGCCCGACGCTACGGTCACCCGTTCCTTGGGCAGGAGCACCTGCTGCTGGCGCTTGCCGCCGTGCCCGATTCCAAGGCGGCCAAGGTCTTGGTGGAGTCCGGAGTGGACCCGTCGCGGCTTCGCGCGCGCCTTCGCGAGCAAGTGGAGGCGCTTCTGACGCCGGGGACTGGCGCGCCACGGCGCCGTCTTGGCCGAACGCCGCGGGCCAGGAAAGCCATGCGGTTGGCGACTGACTCGGCGCAAGGCGCCGGAAGGGAACAGGTCGGCACTGAGCACCTGCTCCTCGGCATCCTGGAGTCAGGCGGGGGCGTGGGGTTCGAGACGCTCACGGGCCTGGGGCTGACGGCAGATCGTGTGCGGGAAGAGGTCGGCAGGCCCGCCGTCGGGAGCGAGTGACCTCCGGCAACCTGCGCACTTGGAGAGATACCCTATGAACATTACCCGAGAGGACGAAAAAGCGACCAGTCCCGTCGGCAGGAAGGTCATTGAAATCGTGGCGGATCAGGCGGGAATGGAGCCGGGCGAGGTCGCGTTGGGCAGGAGGTTTGAGGGAGACCTCCCCCTTGACTCGTTGGACGTGGTCGAAATCATGATGAGAATCGAAGAGGCGTTCGACATCACCGTCCTGGACGAGGACGCGGACAAGATCCAGACCGTCGGCGATGCCATCGACTACGTGATCGAGCGCAGCGACTGACGTGGAAACGAGCTGCCTTTGACAGGCGTTCCCCGCTCATGGCGGAGCGCTCGGGTCGGTTACGTTCCTGTCCCGCCCGTGCTTTCGGCCTCCGCGAACAGCCGCCTCGCCTTCAAGATGTACGTCACCGCGGACGCGACCGTCAGGACCAGGGCGGCGTACACGGTGATATGACAAATCCACCGGGCGGGCGTCTCGGGCAGGAACGGCAGGTTGCGGAAGGCCTTGAAGTAGACCGCGAACCCGAGCGCGAACATCTGCACGAAGGCCTTGATCTTGCCGGCCATCTCGGAGCCGAACTCGATGCCCCGGCTCTCGGCGTAGCCGCGGATGCTGCTCACGAGGAACTCGCGGCTGATGAGCACGACGACCATCCACGGCAAGATGAATTCCGACCGGCCGGCCATCAGCACGAACCCACCGCAGACGATGACCTTGTCGCAGAACGGATCGGCGATCCGGCCGAACGCGGTGAACTGGTTGAGCCGGCGCGCAAAGAAGCCGTCGAAGAAATCCGTCACGCAGGCGAGGACGAACACCGATGCGGCCCAGAACAACGTGGTCGGGTCGTCGTACGAGACCAGGACGAAGAACACGACCGCGAGCACCATCCGGCCCGCCGTAATCTTGTTTGGAATGTTCGTCTTCATCATTCTTCTCTTCGACAGGATTGTGGCGGACCCCGTTCGCCTGCCCGTTCAGCAACCCAAGTGATGCATTGGCGCTTCATCGCATCGCGCCATTGTATCATGTGAGGGCGATTCGCGAACCGCCCCTACACGCGGCTGCGGCAATTCGCCACAGTTTCCGTAGGGGCGGACGGGCGTGTCCGCCCGGAGCCCATGCCATCCCGGCGCCAGGGCGTCGTCCGATCCTGTTCATCCTGCAAATCCTGTCAAGAAGTCTCGCCGGTCTGCATCGCACCGGTGAGGTCGTAGCCGTAGGCGTCGGTCACGAGCGCGCGGCCGAACAGGCCCGGCTCGAGGTCCGCGTTCTCGAACTTGATGCCGCCGTCGACGTCGGGCGCATCGCGAACCGTCCGCCCGGCCCACTCGCCGTCGATGTCGCGCGCGTCGACGACCACGTCGATCTCCCGTCCGACGAGCGCGCGGCTCTGCTCGTCGGCGATCTCCTGCTGCACGGCCAGGGCGGCCTCGAGCCGCTCGAGCTTGAGTTCGGCGGGGACCTGGTCGGGCCGTTCGCCCGCGGGCGTGCCCGGTTCCTGCGAGTAGGCGAAGGCGCCGAGCCGCTCGAAGCGCAGCTCGCGGACGAAGCCGAGCAGTTCGTCGAACTGCGCGTCGGTCTCGCCGGGGAAGCCGACGATGAGCGACGTGCGGATGGCGACGCCGGGCACGGTCGCGCGGATGCGGCCGACGAGGTCGCGAATCCCGGCCTGGTCGATCTTGCGGCCCATGCGGGCGAGGATGTCGTCGTTCGCGTGCTGCACGGGCAGGTCGACGTAGGGCAGGAGGGGCCCTCCCTCGGCGAACAGGGCGATCAGGTCGTCGGAAAAATGGGCCGGATGCGCGTAGAGGAGGCGGAGCCACTCGACGCCGTCGAGTTCGCGAATCCGCCGGAGCAGCGCCGGAAGCTGCGGCTCGCCGTGGAGGTCGGTCCCGTAGTTCGTCGTGTCCTGAGCGATGACGATCAGTTCGCGGGCGCCGTCGGCGGTGAGCTGCCCGGCCTCCTCGACGACCCGGTCCATCGGCTTGCTCCGGAAGGGGCCGCGGATGGACGGGATGAGGCAGTAGGCGCAGCGGTTGTCGCAGCCCTCGGCGATGCGGAGGTAGGCGAAGTGCCGGGGCGTCGCGCGGAGCCGCGGCACCGCGTCGATCTGCCGCCGGCCGGGGTCGGGCACGGCGAATGAGCGCTCGCCTTCGACCGCGCGTTCGCAGGCCTCGGCCACGGCGTCGGGGTCGGTGAGCCCGAGCCAGGCGTCGACCTCGCCGAACTCCTCGCCGAGCCGGCCGCTCATCAACTGCACCAGACAGCCGAACACGACGACGGCGCGGACGAGGCCCGCCTGCTTCATCGCGACCGCCTGCTCGATGATGCCGAGCGACTCCTCGCGCGCTTCGTCGATGAAGCCGCAGGTGTTGACGAGGATGACGTCGGCGTCGTGGGGATCGGCCGCGACGAGGCAACCGCGTTCGGCGAGCACCCCGAGCACCCCTTCGGTGTCGACGAGGTTCTTCGCGCAGCCCAGGCTGATCATCGAGACGGCGGGCTTGTCCATGGCGGCATATCCTAACGCGCGGCCCGGCGGGTTGCAAGCCGGGCAGACACCCCGAGTCGATCCCAAGAACTCGGGGTATTGGCCGGAAAGCCGATACAGCCAGCGAGTGGCAGTCCCGGTTTTCCGGCCCGCGCGGGCCGTGCGGGACAAACAAGGCGGCGCGCAGCGCCTGAGCGTGGCACGGGCGTCCGGACGGGGACATGTACCGGAAGCCCCTTCCGCCTTCGGCGGAAGGGGATCGGTACGTGTCCCCAGACCCGGAGCCCCGGCCGCAGGGCTGGGAGAATTCTGCAAGCCCGACGCGGTTTCTCTGGTATGATTGAGGAGCAAGCGAGTGATCCTGGCCGATCTACTCGAATGAGGTCCGCGTGCTCGAGAGAGACATCTCATACTGGGCCTTCCTGAAGCAGGCGGTTAGGCACCCGAACGTCACGTACGCGCTCGGTAAGGCGGCGCTCGAACACCGTCTGCTCGAGAAGGAGTTTCGCCGGCGGGCGATCGAGTCGTCCGTCAGCGGGATGGCCCTCGAGTTCCCCCACCTCGACCTGCCGCCCGCGCAGTACTGGCAGCGGAACTTCTTCAGCATCCTGTTCCTGTCGATCTTCGAGGCGCTCGGGATGCCGCCCGGCCAGCGCCGCACCCACGGCCTCATCGTCCACACCGTGCGCGGGATCGTGACCGCGGCGGATAACATCCTCGACAACGAGGACAAAGGGGCGGTGAAGCTCCGCCTGGACGGCGGCACGGTCCTGCCCAACATCCTGCTCACGCTCCTCCAGCAGACGATGCTGCACAATCTCATTTCGGAAGCGACCGCGGAAGAGCCGGCCCGACGCCGCGCGAACACGGCGTTGCTCGGTGCGCTGTTCGAGATCGCGCGCGAGGAAAGCTCGGAGGACAAGTCGATCGACGTCGAGCTCTCGCCCGAGACGCTCCTGGCCGACATCCACAGTTACCGCGGCGGCCGGCTGCTCGAACTCGCCTTCGTCGTGCCCGAGATCACGGAGCCGGACCTGGCGGACGGCATCCGCGGCGCGCGAGCCGCCGTCCACCGGCTCGGGCTCGGGCTCCAGATCCTCGACGACGTGACGGACTTCGCCGACGACGTGACGCGCCGCAACCACAACATGCTCCGGAGCTGGATCGTCCACCGCGGGCCCGACGGCGCGACCGAGGACGGCTCCCTGCCGGACATGCCGCGGGAGGAGCTTGCCGCGCCCGAACGCGCGTTCCCGAGCGCGACGCGTGAGGTCCTCGCCCTCGCCATCGAGCTGGCGCTCCAGGGGTTCGAGCGGCTGCACGACCTCGGCCATGCGATCGACCGCGGCGCGGCCCTCGACCTCATCGAGATGATGTTCCACCTGCGCGACCTGGCCCATCTCTGGCGGCTGTACGACGGAAACAGCCAACTTCCCGCGTCGCTGGTCGAATGGGGAGAGGCGGAATGAAGGCGAGACCGGTCGCGCTGGTAACGACGGCCTTGCTCGCGATGGTCGTGGCCCTGTCCGCGGCGCCTCTTCTCGGCGCCGAGGCGGGTGACCAGGACAAGCCCGAGCGCCGGTCGAAGCTCGTGACGAACGACGAACTCGCCGCGCTCATTCCGAAGGTGCTGCCGGGTGCGGTCCGCGTCGCGCTCGTGCGGCTCAAGACGCGGGAGGTGCTCGTCGGATTCGGCGAGGAAGGCCACAGGCCGGTGGCGCTCGCGGCGCTCGGCGTCGTGCGCGACAAGCGCCGCAAGGGCACGATGGTCGTCGCCGTCGGCGTGAAGCGCGAGGACGAGAAAGACGTCATCACCCGGCTCGTGACGTTCCCCCCGAAGGGCAATCTCCACGACCTCAAGAAATACAAGGCGAAGCAGGCGAAGTTCCTCAAGCAGTTCAACGATCGCCCGGTCAAGAGGAGGGTCGGGAAGGTCGACCTGGTGACGGGCGCGACTTACCTGTGCAAGTGGATTCGCAGGGCGGCCGACAACGGCTTGCTGACCATCCGGAAGCTGCGGGCGAAGCCTCACGTCTTCCCGAAGCTCGCGGAAAGGAGTTGGGAGGTGGCGCCGCCCGCGGAGAAACCGGCCCCGGCGGGCGAGGAATCGTGAGGCCCGGGCGGTTCAAGCTGATTGGCACGCCAATCAGCCAACCGCCCCTACACAGCGCGCGACCGGACGCCGACTAGGCAGGCAGCCCCTTGAACCGCTCCCAGGCGTTGGCCCACGCGCCCTGATCCTGCGGCGCATACTCCTCCAGCGGGAACGTCGCCTTGACGACCTCGCGGGCCGCGTGCACGTCGGCAATCGCTCCCAGCGAGATCGCCTGCACGAGCAGGTTACCGATCGCGGTCGCCTCAACCGGCCCGGCGTGAACGGGCAGGCCGCACGCGCTCGCCGCCATCTGGTTGAGCAGCTTGTTCTGCGTGCCGCCGCCCACGAGGTGCACGCGGTCGATCGCCTGCCCCGTGATGCTCCGAGTGCTTTCGAGGCACTCGCGGTATGCGAGCGCGAGACTCTCGAACACGCACCGGGCGAGCGGCCCGACGCCCTCGGGCACCGGCTGGCCGGTCCGCTTGCACTCCTCCTGAATCTCCCGCTCCATATTCTGCGGGGCCATGAAACGCTGGTTGTTGGGCGCGACGATCGAGACGAATGCGGGCGCCTTCGCGGCCTCGTCGCAGATTGCGTCGAACCCGAGTTCGTTGCCGCCTTCGGCCCAGATGCGCTGAAGCTCCTGCACCAGCCACAGCCCCATCACGTTCTTCAGGAAGCGAATCTTGTTGTTCACGCCGCCCTCGTTGGTGAAGTCCGCGGCAACGGCCGCGTCGGTGATGCAGGGCTGATCGAGTTCCACGCCCGCGAGCGACCACGTGCCCGAGCTGATGTACATCGCGCCCGGGCCCGCCATCGGCGTCGCGGCCACGGCGCTCGCCGTGTCGTGACACGCGACCGCGATGAACTTGCCCCCGCAGCCGGTCGCCTCGGCCACGCCGGGCCGGAGGTCGGCCTGAAACGCGCCCGGCTGCGAGATGTCGGTGAACAGCCCGCGCGGGACGCCGAGCGCCGCGAGCAGCTCGTCCGACCACGCCCGCGTCTTCGCATCGAGCAGGCCCGACGTGCTCGCGATCGAATACTCGGCGCAGAACTGGCCCGTGAGCAGATAGCCGAGAAGCTCGGGCATCAGTTGGAGCCGCTCCGCCCCGGCCAGGACGTCGGGGCGAGACTTCACGTCGTCGGCGACCTGATAGACCGTGTTGAACGGCATGACCTGAAGCCCGTTGATGCCGAAGAGCCGGTCCTTGCCGATCACGCTGTGGACCTCGTCCATCATCGGGATGGTGCGTTCGTCGCGGTAGGCGAACGGGAGCCCCATCACCTCGCCGCTCTTGTCGACGTAGCCGTAGTCGACGCCCCAGGTGTCGATGCCGATGGCCGCAACGTCGTTGTCGGCGTTCGTCAGGCACGCGAGGAGTTCCTTCTCGAGCGCGGGCAGGTCCCAGTGCTTGTGCCCGTCGACCTCGATCGCTCCGTTCTTGAAGCGATGGACCTCCTTCATCGACAGCTTCCCGCCGTCGAGTTCGCCCTGGATCGCGCGTCCGCTCGACGCCCCGCAATCGATCGCCAGCAGGTTCATTCCTTCTTCCTCCGATGGATCGCCTACTTCTTGATAGCTGTCGCTATTGCACCCCAATCAGGTCCCTTGGGCATCGCGAACAGGCATGTGCCGTCGCTGCGTGCCGCCCAAAGTTCCCCGATGGCCCGTTTCTCTTTCGAGTCGTCGTTGCTCCATCGGTCTGCGCCCTTGTACTCCACGACCAAGACACGGCCGTCGTTAAGCAGCGCGAGGAAGTCCGGATAGAACTTGTCCGTAGAGGTCGGTAGCCAGAATGAGTTGTCGCGCCGCTCGATGTTGCGGACCCAGTACTTCACCTCTTCTATTCCGTCAAGACAAACCGCACACTCAAGTTCCTCGCCCTCGCTCTTCAATTCGCCCACCTTGGGGAAGTACGACTTCTTCCACGCGTACGGACCTTCGTAATACCAGGAGGGCGCATACTCGGCCTCGGAGAGCTTCACGGCGAGTTCCGCGCTGGCGACCACATCGGGCGAACCGCCATCCTTGAAGAGCAACCCATCGTAGGCCTTCTTGGCCTGCTCGCGCCTGTACTGGTCGATCTTGCGAGCAATCGCACCCCGCAGCCGGAACCTCTGCCGTGCGAGCTGATCGACGGTAACTCCGCGCTCATCCATCAAGGTCGCGACAACCTTGTGTATGAACAGGCCGGCCTGTTCCCATGTCAGGTCAGGGTGCGGGATCTGTCGGTCGATCCAGTGCGCCAATTCCGGTACGGCCCACCCGGTCTCCGTGGCGATCAGGGCCAACTGCTCACGGAGTTCTTCAACCGGACCGTACTCGATCTGCCCCCTCTCATCTACATCGATGGAACTGGCCCTGCCGACGACGAAGGCGGAGGGGAACTCCTGCTCGGAGAGAGCGGCGTCCATGTCGGCCAAGTTCCATTCATAGTCGAGAAAATGCTCTTCATCGAACAACTCAAGTTGGCCGTCGACGCGGATTGCCAGGCGTGGAACGGCGAACGTCTCGCCTTGCTGCCAGGGCGACTTGCCTGCGGCGCCTTTCTGGAAGAGCGACATGTCGAACAGCGTCTGGCCTTCGGGCGTGGAGATGAAATCGCTCGCCTCCATCGCTTGGAAGCCGTTGTCGATAAGCGCGTCGCGGAGGTTCCCTGCCGTTGCGATGAAGTTGGCCGAAGTCGCGATCGCTTGGGCGCAGTTGAGTTCGTCATGTTCCTTCCGGCGTGCCTGGGGCAGTCGCAGTATGCGACCGAGTATCTGCTCGACCGAGCGCGCCGTGCTGATCTCCGACACGGTGCACAGCACATAAGCGAACGAGCAATCCCAACCTTCCTTCAGAGCTTGAACCGTGATGATGAAGCGGATCGGGCAATCCCGCTCAAAGAGATTGACGTCCTCGATCTCGCGCTGGTCCCCCGTCGCGATGGCGACCTTGTTCTCTGGAACTTTGAAGTCTTCAACCAGGGAGTGTTTGATGACCTCGAATGTCAGCGTGTCTTTCTTCTGGCTCTTGGGCTGCGCTTGAAGCAGGACGACGGGCCGTATGTACTCCCCAGTTCTCTTCTCTTCCGCGCGGGCCGTCTTCTCCAGGGTCCGCTGTGTTTCGACCGCGTCGGCCATGGCGTCCTTCCAGACCGACCGCGTGCGGAGGTGAATCGGCAGCTTGATCATGTCTTCGGCTTTCAGCTCGGCAGCGGAGACGTGGTGCAGGACGTTGCTGGCGAAGTAGCCGGAATCCGGCTCGTGCGTGGTTTCAGGCGTGGCCGTGAACTCAAGAATGCACGAGGGCTTGAAGCGTTCAAGCACCTCGAACGTCAGCTTCGTCCGGGCGTTGTGCGCCTCGTCCATAATCACGACCGGCCTGTGGAGCCGGAGCACGTTCGCCAGACTGTACGGGTACACCCCGTCCTCATCCTTCTCGAGCAGTTCCTCCAGCGCCCGGTCCAGGGCGCTGAAATGTGACTGAAGCGCTCCGTTCGTCTCATAGACCTTGCGGCCGTCGGTGTCCTCAACCCGCAGCGCGGCGAGCGTTGCCACAATGATGACCGTCTCGCCCATAACCGTGCCGCGCTGCAGGTACAGAGCTTCCTTCAGGTCCATCACGGCGACCGGACAGGTGAACACCGAATCGACCGCCTGCCGGTACGGGTGGTCCCGGTCGCGGAGCGCCGCAAGGGTCTGAGCGAGGATCGCGTTCGAGGGCACTAGCCACAGGCAGACCGTCTTGTCCGTCGTCAGGTATTCGCGCGCGGCGATGCCGAGGGCGTGGCACGCCATGAACGTTTTGCCACCGCCGGTCGGGACGCGGAGGCACACATAGGGAACTTCCGCGAGGTGCGGGACCGAATGATACGGGCGCTCGGTCAAGCTGATGAATGCGTTCTTCGCGCCGAGCGTTCCGCACAGCCCGAAGTACTCAGCCAGCGCGTCGAGACTCCGCTGCTGGTATTGCTTCAACTCCAGCATGTCAGTCCACCTTGATTTCGTAGGGAATCTGCTTGAACACGATGTTCTCGCGGCGCAGCCGCGCCTTGCCCAGCCGACACCCTTCGCCGTAGATTACCCGAGGCCCGTCGTGAGGCGCCAGCTTTTTCAGAACCGGGCCCGTCAACACGTTCCCGCCATTGACCGTCTTGTCGCCCAGAATGCCGTTGTAGAGCAGATAGACGGCGATGCCGTTGTTTACTGCCAGGAGGGGCGACTTACCGGTCGCTTTCTTCGGCAGCGGTTCACCCGTCTCGATGAAATACACGTGCGCCGCTAGGCCGGCGAAGCGCACCTCCCCTGCGATATTCCCGGAATCGTCAAACAACGGCGCCCCCAGCGTGCAGTAGCGGAAGCCGCCGCCCAAGCCGGGCGTCTCGTTGTAACCTTCGATGGCCTTGCGGACCCGCTGCGCCGTCACTTCGGAGCAGATGCCGTCGTCCATCTCCACCATGATGAACCGACGTGTGCCGCCGTCGGCTGTGTTCTGCGCCAGTACCGCATGCCCCGTTGTGCCGCTCCCCGCAAAGGAGTCCAAAACCAGCGAATCCTTATCGCTGGCGATCTCGAGAATGCGCCGGACAAGGGTGGTTGGCTTAGGTGTATCGAATGGCGGGGGGCCACCGAATATTCCTTTGAGTTCCTGATTCGCCAGCCGGGTCGTACCAACATCCTCGCCGAACCATATAGACTCTGGAGGGCGACCGTGCTGGTTCTTGAGGTATATCTTTCGCGTTATTTTCGTCTCGTTATCACGGAATACGATCTCACCCGTCTCAATCTTCGCCTGCATTGTCTCCCTTGACCACCGCCAGCCCTTAGGAGGTGGCTCGATGATCTTGCCAGAGGGAGTCACGAGATCGTAGATGAGGTTCGGACGATAGAGCGCATTTCGGACGTCGCCAGAACGCCAAGGTCCCTTCGGGTCGTTATCTGGGTTCGAGTAATTTACATTGTGTTCCTCACGACGTGGCATGTCCCGCAGAGAAAATGCATCAGACTTCCGAAAGCCGACTACGTAATTGTGGTGCACGGAGAGCTTACCAGAGTAGCCCTTCGGCTGAACGCTGTGCTGCCAAATCGCGGTGAACACGTGGTTCTGCGGCCCGAAGATTTCGGCCGAGAGCATTAGCAGGTGCTGCACTTCCGCATCGTCTATCGTGACGAAGATCGCGCCGTCCTTGCTGAGGAAATCGCGCAGCAGCGCCAAGCGCGGATACATCATGCATAGCCACTTGTCGTGGCGCGACAGGTCTTCTGCTTCGCTGCCCACGACCTTGCCGAGCCACTTGCGAATCGCCGGGCTGTTGACAGCATCGTTGTAGACCCAGTTTTCGTTGCCTGTGTTGTATGGGGGATCGATGTAGATGCACTTGACCTGCCCGGCGTAGTAGGGCAAGAGCGCCTTCAGAGCCAGCAGATTGTCGCCCTGGACCAGAAGATTGCCGCTTCCCGGATCGCCGACCGATCGCTTGCCATCGCACTTCAGAAGATGGAACGGCACCTCACGGTGATGATTCAGGACCGCTTTCTTGCCGATCCAGTCGAGCGTCGGCATTCCGGCCTCTCCGTAAGGATACTTACCTTCCGTTAGGCGATTCTAATGATACTTTCGCGGGCTAAAGTATCGTTAGACCAGTGCTTCGTCAACGACTCTGAGTCTTTTCCCACACCTCCCGGCCGGCGCGGCTGAAGCTCTGGATGGCATCAGGGACCGACGGCTTGAGTGTGACTTCATAGGAGGCCATCGTCTGCCAGTCGCCGTTTCATGTCTTCGAGGCGGACGGGCTCTTCCTCTCGGCGCTCGGCGACCACCGCCAGATCGTGGAGGTCCTCCAGGAGGTGTTCGTACTCCTCGACCGAGAGAATGACCGCGGTCTTCTTGCCTTTGCTGTCGATCACAAATCGCTGGCTCTTCGTGCTCATCATTATCCCCTCTTATGTCCCGACGCACGACATTATAAGGCGTCGCGGCAGAATCGGCAAGCAGCGGAGTCAATTCGGGTCGATGCGCAGACCCCGGGGAATCTTGCCGCGCTCAGCACGCACGGTATCGCGCGGCGCATCCGCGTGGCACGGCCATCCTGGCCGTGCGTCAGACGCCCACCCTCGGGGTGCACACACGGGCAGGATGCCCGTGAGACGCACGGGCGAGACGCCCGTGCCACGAAAAACGGAAGCTCGCCCGGTCCCGCACCCCGAGATTAGAATATCAACTCAGTCAATTCGGCAAGCGTGCGCCGGAAGAATCGCCGGCGGCCCCCGCGATCTTTTCCCACACCTCGCGTCCGGCGCGGCTGAAGCGCTCGAATCGCTCCAGCGCGTCGGGGATCGACGGCGTTCCGTCGGCGCCTACGAACCCAAGCTCGCCCTGCTCGACGAGGCGATGATGCCCGAGGAGCAGCGCGGCGCTCTGCTCGAACCACGGCAGGAACTCGGGATCGAGCGCGAGCGGCACGAGCAGCGGCGCGGGCACGGGCGTGTTGTGCTCCGTCCCGTTGAAGACCGGCCAGTTGCGCTTCCGCGCGGCATTGACGATCTCGGCCAGCCGCTCGCGGGTGTTTCGCTGCGGGATGACCTCGAGCGCGTAGATATCGATGCTCTCCATCCGGTCGAGGAGCGCCTCGATGTCCTCCTCGCGCTCGGTGATGGGGTTGCCGAGGACGGGATAGGTCGGGATGCCGCCGAACCCGAGGAACATGTCGCGCATCGGCTCGATGTCGAGGAAGGCCTCGGGCGCCTCTTCGACGAAGCACGGGCAGCCGGCCTTGAGGAGCCTGGCGCGGATGAAGTTCTGGAGCGAGGCGTCGTCCTCGCCGGGCGGGTCGTCGCCGCAGAGCTGCGCGACGGCTTCAGAGGCCGCCGGCCCGGCCAACTCTTCGAGCCGCAGGAAGACGGCCTTCGAGACGTGCCGCTCGGTCGTGTTGCCGTGGGGCGCGAGCGACGCGACGTCGTCCCACGTCGGCCCCTCCTCGCCCATCTCCGCCTTGAAGACGGCCCGGACCTTCTCGGTCATCTCGCGGTTGCGCGCCTCGAGCGCGGCCCGCATCGTCATCAGGGCCTGCATCGCGGGCGAGTCGTCGAGCGGGATACGCGTGACGCCCTTCGCACAGAGGTACGTGCGGCCGGGGTTGCCGGGATCGTTCGTCAACTCGCCCGCGGCCTCGGCGTCGCGGTCCATCGCGACGCCCTCCATCGAGAACGTCGCGGGGAGATGGGCGATGGCGCACGCCTGGCGGAACTCGTCGTGCCCGGCGCAGGTGTAGTGGTCGTTGATGCCGAGCACGGCGACGCCCTCGCAGACCGCCTGCCAGACGGCCTCGGTCGGCGAGCGGAACACGCTGAACGATTCGTTCGTGTGGAGATGCAGGTCGACGCCCTGCCGCGGTTTCTTCTCGGCCGTCGCGCACAGTTCACGCAGCGCGGCGAGGCGGTCATCGAGCGTACGACCGTAGAGCTGCGATTCCAGTTCAGCCACGTTCTTGTTCCCCATCGAGTTCCCCGCCATAGAGGGCAACTCCCAGATCACAAGCACCAAATGTCAAACAAACACCACGCTCCAAATCTCAAACACCAAACAACGACTTCGCCGGGTTTGCCGTTTCGGACTTGGTGATTGGTGTTTGTTTGCCCATTGCGATTTGGGATTTGGAGCTTGCCTTATCTAACCATCACCTGTCCGCTGTCGACCACGAGCGTCTGGCCGGTGACGCATCGCGCCTTGTCGGAGCAGAGGAACACGACGGCGTTTGCGACATCGGCCCGCTTGATCTCGCGGTTCAGCGCCGTCAGCCCGACGTAGTGCGGGATGACTTCCTCCGGCTTGATGCCCTTCTTCTTCGCGCAGACCTCGATGTAGTCGGGGTTCCAGATCTTCGAGCCCTCGAAGACGTTGCCCGGAGCGACCGCGTTGACGCGGATGCCGTCGGGCCCGAGTTCGAGCGCCCAGCCGCGCATCAGGTGCAGTTCGCCGGCCTTCGTCGCGTTGTAGGCGGAGTTGGCCTTCGAGGCCTCGAGCCCGCTCTTCGACGAGAGCACGACCATCGCGCCGCCGCCGCCCTGGGCTTTCATGATGCGGGCGCCCTCGCGGGCCGCGAGGAAGTAGCCGGTCAGGTTGACGTCGAGCGCGAGCCGCCACTGGTCGGCGGGCATGTCGACCAGCTCGAAGGGCGGCGCGATGCCGGCCGCGCAGACGACGATGTCGACGCCGCCCCAATGCCGCACGACCTCGTCGAATCCCGCCCGCACCGCGTTCTCGTCGGTCACGTCCATCAGGACGCCTGCGGCGCGGAGCGGCTCGGCGCACTCGGCCGTCGCCTCGACCAGGCCGTCGCGATCGATGTCGCAGAACACGACGGCCGCACCGGCCCCGACGAGCCCCTGCGCGATGCCGCAGCCCAGGCCCGACGCTGCGCCGGTCACGACCGCGACCTTCCCCGCGAGCGGCTTGTCGGCCGCCGAGCCGAGTACCTTCGCCCGGTAGTGCTCGACCTCCCAGTCGATGATGAACTGCGCCGAGCGGTCGTCGAGGTTGCGGGCCCCGCCGCGGCCCGAGGCCAGCCGGATCGCCTGCGCCGCGGCCGATGCCGTCTCCTCGATCACGTTCAGCTTTGCGGCGTTGTCCGAAATGAGGACCGCGCCGAGGTCCTTCACGAGAATCACGCGCGGCCACGACGGCTCCGACAGGGCGCCCTCGAGGGCCGAGGCCACTTCGTCGATCGATTTGGCGTAGACCGAGAAGGCGCCGGTGTAGACGATCTGGTCGGGGCTCAGGGCGCCCTCGGCCATCGTCGTCGCGATGCCGCGGTCGACGGCCGCGTTGGCCAGCTCGGCGTCGGCCGACAGACGGGCCAGCACCGGCCCGCCCTTCGCCGCCTTCCACGCGCGACGGATGGTCGCCATCACCTCCCGCACGGCCACGGGATCGGGCGGCAGCAGGGGCGTCTGCCCCGCCGCGACCTCCTCGAAGTACGCGAGGCACCGGCTCACCCAGTCGGCGTGCAGCTCGACGCAGGCGTCCGGGGTGTCCGCCGAGACGAAGAGGCCGTGATTGCCAATGATGATCACTTCCGGCCCGCGGCCGTTACGCTTCTCGTACACGGCGACGGCCTTGCGAACGGCCGCGGCCAGCACGTGGCCGGGATCCGTGTAGGGCACCCACAGCGGGGGCGGCTCGTTCTCGCGGGTCAGGTCGGCCAGCGCCGCCTCGCCAGGCCCGGCCGCGAGCGCGAGCACCGCGGGCGGATGCGTGTGGATGGTGCAGCGGCCGAGCATCGCGTGGAGGGCGCTCTCGACCGACGGCCGCTCGGCCGGCCCGCCAACGATGGCCGACCGCAGATGCCCGAGCACCGTCGCCTCGCGCTCGTCGGCCGACAGGTCGTCGATGCCGGGCAGGTCGAAGACCGACAGGGCCGCGTCGACCTGAAGCTCGACCCAGCCGGCGGACTCGGACATCGCGCCGAGCGTCGTGCCGCTCGCCTTGACGGCCATCGTCTTGCCGTCGGGCGATTTGACCGACGTGTTCCCGCCGCCGCCCTGCACGTAGTCGCGCCGCCCGCCGGCGGCGTGCGAGATCTCGATCAGCCCCGCGAGTGTTTTCTTGTCCATCGGATCCCCTATTCGCAATCGATCACCACTTTGATGCCCTGCCCGGCCTCGATGATCTCGAAGGCCTTCGTGATGTCGTCGAGCTTGAACTTGTGCGTGACGAACTTGTCGGCCGGGATGTCGCCGCGACCGACCATCTCGGCCGCCTCGTGGTAGTGCCGCAGGTTCGAGGCGAACGCGCCGAACACCGAAATTTCGTTGTAGTGCAGATGGTTCGTGTCGATCGGCAGGACCGGGTCGTCCTTCGGGATGCCCGCGAAGAACGAGACGCGGGCCTTCTTGCGCGCGAGCCGGAGCGCGACGTCCTGAATCGCCTTGACCGAGCACGCGGTGACGAGCACGTCGAACTTCTCGCCCCCGCCCGCCGCGAGCACCGTCTCGACCACGTCGCCATCCGACGTGTTGACCGGCGTGCCAACGTGGAACTCCGTGACGTACGCCAGACGCTCCTCGGCGATGTCGGCCACGAGCACCGGATCGCACCCCTTCGCCTTGAGCGCCGCCGCGTGCATCAGCCCGATCGGGCCGGCGCCGAAGACGACCGCTCGGTCGCCCGGCTGCGCCGCCACGTATTCCTGCCCGTTCAAGACGCACGAGAGCGGCTCGATCAGCGACGCATCGTCGGGCGACATGTCGTCGGGGATGCGAATCACGTTCCCCTGCGCCACCGCGCGGGCCGGGATCTTGCAGTGCTCTGCGAACCCGCCGGCGTAGTCGTAGCCGACCGCGGTGAACGACTCGCACAGGTTGTACTGCTCGCGCTGACAATAGATGCACTCCCCGCAGCCGACGACGGTCGCGCAGACGACGTGCGAGCCGACCTCGACATTCGAGACGCCGTCGGCGATCTCTTCGACGACCCCGACGATCTCGTGGCCGGTGATGGTCGGCGGCACGACGTTCTTCTGGCCGTGCAGGTAGATGCGCTTGTCCGTGCCGCAGACGGCGCAGCGCTCGACGCGCACGAGCACCTCGCCCGCCTCGAGGACCGGCTTCTCGACGTCCTCGACCCGAACGTCCTTGATCCCGTGGTAGACCGCGGCTTTCATTCCGTCCCTTTCTCAAACCGGGGGAGGAGGGCGAGTGTCGCTGCAGGAATTCCCCGCAGCATTCCTCCCAATTCCGCCGCGGCCGGGCCCGGGGCCTCGGCCGAGGGCCCCGATGGGCGGTGCGGCCCCTCTCCTGCCTGAGATCGGCCGATTCGCCCGCCGTTTCGGTGGAGAGGTGAGGGCATAATGTCACATCGACGGGGGGATGTCAAGAATAGGCGAGTGCAAACCGCGCTCTCACGACGCCCACTTGAGCGAAAGCTTGCGGTTGGAACTGGCGCAGTCCTTCAAGTACAGGTTGATGAGGTTCTGGTAAGGAATGCCCGTCTCCGCCGCGAGCTTCTTGAAGTGCTCGATCACGGCCACGTCCAGGCGAATGGTGATCTGCTTCTTGAGCATTTTGGCGTATGGGTTCTTTCGGGATTTCGAGAAATCGTATTCCTTTCTCATTGCAGATACCCCTCGTATTGTGCTCGCTCTTTCCTCGTTGCCTTGCGAGCCGACGCGAAGCGCACCACCGCTATAATTATATCAGCATTATGAGATAATAGCAGCTGTTCTTGGGCGCGGACGAGTCGGCTGCGATGTGGGGCGGAGTTGGCTCCGGGCGAGTTGTACGCGGCTGCGAGCCGGTCTTCCCCGCGCTCGGGTCAGCGAGACGGCCCCTCGCTGTAAATGGAAGTGGCGCCCGTCGATTCTTCGACCGGAGAGTCCTCGCGTCGGGGAGGCATTGCGTTGATCGACCGGAGCCGGCGGCCGCGCGTCGCCAGGACGGAAGGTCGCGGACGGGTGACGAACCCGACCTCGCTGGCGACATAGCATCTCCTATGCGCAGGGTGTTCGCCTGCACGTGCAGGCGAACACCCTGTCGCCAACAGGTACACGCCTCGGCCAGGGCTGCGACGCGACTCTGTGCGGACGGCTCAGCGGATTGCGCCGGCCACTGGGGGAGCGGCCGTTACGGTTGTCGCAACACGACCGCGGGGCTCGGCGGTCGGGGATTCGCCCTTTACAGCGCAACCGGCTCGGCGAGAACTCCCTGGCCGGGAGCCGTCGCCCGCGGGCGGCGTCAGGCCGGCGTCTTGCCGACTCCAACAGAACCCCAGTGGGGCAGGCATTCCGCCCGCTGTTCCAGCGCGGCCTGCAGATGGCGGACAAGAATGTCCGCCCCACTGTCTTGCTAGAGCGTCTTGATGGCCGCCTCGCGCTGCCGCCAATAGGCGACGCTGTCCGCGACCAGCTTGTCCAGCACGGCGTCGTCCGGCTTGCCGAACATCGCGGGATAGGGGTCGCCGCCGGGGCCGAGGGGCTCGGGCGTGGCGAACCGCAGGTCGGCGGGATAGTCGCTGAGATAGAGGGCCATCAGGATCGCGTCGAGGTCCATCGAGCCCTCGCCCAGGGCGCACCGGTTCGAGTCGGCCAGGTGCAGGTTGATGAGCAGTTCGCCCGCGTCGGCCAGGGACTCCGCGATGGTCGGCTCCTCGACCTGCATGTGATACACGTCGCCGTTGATGTGCCGGACGCCGGGGTGATCGACGGCCTCGAGGTAGCGCTTCACGTCGGCGAACGTGTGGATCACGGAGACCTCCGCCGAGCGAATTGGCTCGACGGCGCCCCGCACGCCGGCCGCGACGAAATCGTCGGCCACGAGCCGGAGCGTCTCGACGGACCGCTCGAACTCGCTGTCGTCGTAGGCGTCGGGCCGCCCGACGGCCCCCGGCACGACCAGGAGATAGCTCCCGCCGACCTGGTGGCACAACTCCAACTGCCGGCGCGTGTAGTCGATGGCCGCCTGCCGCGTCAGGCCCGAGTTGCTCGAGAAGTCATTCTCCGGCCCATACATCCCGCACACGCCGGCCACCTGCACGCCGCGCGCGCCCAGTGTTTCCAGGACGTCCTTCGACCGGTATCCGAGGTCGGCGCCGTACCGGTTCCCGTGCAGCTCGATCCACTGGACCCCGCTCTTGGCCAGGCGGTCGGCCGTCTTCGCCAGCGACTCGATCCCGAAGCCCCAATTGCTCCACGAGAGCTTGATCTCCTGCTCCCGGAGCGCCGGGACGTCCGCCAGCTTCGCCTTGAAGTCGGCGACCAGCTTCTCACGCTTCTTCTCGTAGTTCTGCAGTCCCATCGGCGCCTCCTTCAAGCAACGAAGACTCACTCGCCTGCCTTGGCGAGGAGCGGCCGCACGTCGGTCAGGAATGCATCGGTCAGAATCGCGTCGGCCTTGCTGGGGCTGCACGCATCCTGAGCCCGCCCGAGCGCGTCCCAATCGACGAGCAGCGCCTTCGCGTAGGCCGTCTCGATGTTGCGCGTCGACTCGACCAGCTCCTCGAGCGGGTTCTTGATGCAGTGGCTCTGGTCGATCATGAACGCGATCTTGCCGACCTTCTGGTAGCCGCGTACCTCGCCCTCGACGAGCGTGCACATGATCCGGAAGATCTGGTGCGGGTGCAGGCTGCCGGTCGCGAGGTCGTCGTCGGCGTAGTAGCTGTCGTTGAAGTGAAACCCGCCGAGGTCGCCCTCGCGGACGAGGTGGGCGATGATCTGCTCGACGTTGACGCTCGGCGCGTGGTGGCCGAGGTCGCACAGCACCTTCGCCTTCGACCCGACCTTGTGGCACAGCTCGCGGCTCCGGGCGTAGTCCTGGATCGCCGTCGAGTAGAAGCCGGGCTCGAAGAGCTTGTATTCGATGAGCATCTTCTCGCGGCCGCGGAGCCCCTTGGCGATCGCCTTGCACGTCTCCTCGAGCCGGTCGGCCTGATCGAACATGCTCATCTGGCCCGGCGAGTTCGTCCCGTCCGGCAGCCAGAGCACGATCGTGTCCGACTTGAGCTTCCGCATGATGCGGATGCACTCGAATCCGTGCGCGACCGACGCCTTGCGGATCGCGGCGACCGGATTCGTGAGCGAGCCGAACCGCAGCCGCGCGTCCAGCGGGCCCGTCGGCCGCGGATCGAACAGGTTCAGGTTGATCGTCCCCGCGCGGACGCCCGCCTTCTTCAGGCACTTCGCGACAAGGGCCATCTCCTTCGCCGTCGAGCCGTCCCACGGGATGTGGAGTGCGACCGTCTCGCCCTTGCCGGTGATCTTGTGGAACTTGCCCGCGGCCGCGAGCCGCTGCGGCACCGTCCTCGGGATGTCCTTCGACGGATAGGCCGCGAACCGCGTCCCGCCGCGGCCGAACCCCCAGCTCGGGACCTCGATCGGCAGCGCGGCGACACGCCGGACGACCTGGTTGATGAGCTTCTTCCCGAACCGCTCGACGAGCAGGCCAAGCGCCCTTTCCTGCGCGGAATCCATTGGCGTTCCCTCCGTTTGTTTGTCCGGTCGCGGGCATATTGTCAGAAGCGGGATGGGATGTCAAGCACGGCGCGACGGCCGCGTCGACACTCCGAACGAGGGCAATTCGGCGGAAAACGGGACAGCCAGCGAGTGGCAGTCCCTGTTTTCCGCCTCGCGTCGCATCGGCGCGGCGGCGGTTCCGGCTTGCAATCCGGCGGGACCCGAGCTAGACTAAGGCGAGTCATCGGGGCGTGGCGCAGTTTGGTAGCGCGCTTGAATGGGGTTCAAGAGGTCGCTGGTTCGAGTCCAGTCGCCCCGACCATTTCCC
>CAYLQD010000070.1:0-20616 GCA_964385685.1 uncultured Planctomycetota bacterium
GTCACATCGCCCTGCGACCTGCCCGTTCAGAGCCCGGTGAGAAATGCGGGCTAGCTCTGCTGGGCGTCGACGAGGGGACCCTGCGGCCGTACTGGTGGGACGGGAGCGAGTGGGTGCTCGGCGGGACGACCCTGACAGGCGAGCAGGGAGAAGGTGTCTTCGCTGGCATCAACGTCGACAGGGCCCTCTACGGCATCGGCTACTGCGGTCTCAACACCGTGGACGACTACGTGTGGTCGCACATCAACCATGCGTCGGACTACGGCGTGGGCGGCTTCACGCCCCCCATCCCCGAGCCAGCGGGGCTGGGGCTCGTGGGGCTGGCGGCGCTGGCGTTGAGGAGGAGGTAAGAGCCGAAGATGAGCCCGGCGGCGCGGTCGGGCTCCGCCCAATAAAACTTGCGAGATCGATTCCGCCATTGCTACGATAGCATCCGGACCTGAAGGCCTGATTCGGACGCGTTTACTCTATCGGAGGTGGCGTCATGAAACGCCTTGGAGTCGTGCTGCTCGTCCTGGGCATCGTGGCGATTGTGCTCGCCCTCCGCCCCCAGCTTGGAGGGGTGGAGAAACCCAAGGAAGGGTTCGGCCCGATGCAGATAACGACCATCGTGATCGGGGGCGTGCTGGGCCTGCTCGGCATCGTGCTCTGCTGCTGCGGCAAGTGCTCGTGCGCCGCTCCGGCCGCCGAAGCGCCGCCCGCTGCGGAGCCGCCGGCGGAAGCGCCCGCGGAGGAGCCACCCAAGGAGGAGGAAAAGCCGAGGGAAGGGCCGGGGGACGACTAGGCGGTCCGATATCGACACGTATCAAGAGCCCGCGCCCCGCGTTCGCCGCTGCGGGGCACGGGCTCTTTTCTTTGCCGCGGGCGGCGCCCGAGACCGGTGCGCCGGGCGTCACGCCCCGTAGTACTTATCGAGCGCGTCGTCCAGGTCGCTCGCGCCCGCGATGGCGCTCCGCATCGGCGCCTTCAGGTGCGCCGAAATCTCGCCGGCCGCTCGCACGTCGAGCGGGTTCGCCATCGCGACGATGACCGTCCCGTCCGCTTCCTCGCGCACGGGGATCGCCGAGTACCGCCGCGCCATCTCGGCCGGCAGCCGCGCGATCAGCTCCGACGACAGGAGCATCTGCCGCAGGTCAACGAACTCCATGCCGAGTTGCACGCCCCACGCCTCCTGCAGGTCGCGCTCGTCGACGGCGTTGAGGTGATAAAGGATCCGGCCGAGGATCTCCTTCGATTCCTTCTGCCGGCCGAGCGCGTCCGCGAGCTGCTCCGGCGTGATCTTCCCCTGCTCCTTCAGAATCTCGCCCAAGAGTTTCCTGCCCATCAGTCAATCCTCCCAAGAAGAAGATGTCGAATGCCAAAGCCCGGATGACAAGTGGCGGGCACGAGTTCCGGGGCGATCAGGTGTTCAACGATCTCAGAGCCGAGACCACGTCCTCGAGCAGTTCGACCGATCGCCGTGTGTCGCAGGCGACATTCACGAGCAATTGAGTCAGCGAAGCGGTGGTTAGGTGTGTGACTGCGGCGAGCCCGGCCCAGACCAGGGAACTCAGGCAGATGGCGAGCCCCATTCCGGGCCGCTCGCCGAAGAGGGCGACCAGTCCGTACATAAACCCGAGGGCCCCGGCAATCACAAACAGAATCCCGAAGGCGCGCAGCAGCCCCGCCAGAATCCAGAGGTCCGCGTATCGCCCCTTTCGCTCGGCGTTGTCCTCGCCCCGAGACCCATCTGCCCGCGTCGGATTCTCGTGTTCCATGAGTTGATCCCCCTCTGTGATATGGGCCATACCTGACGCCCCAGAAAAAACGCCGAAATAATCCTACGCCACAACCCCATAAGAATCAAGCTATTTGGGCAATCCCGGCGGTGTGAATGGGCAGAAACTTCGCTGGACAGCTTGACAGCCGCACGGCCGTGTGGTATAGTTCTCGTTGACAGGGCACGACAGGTGACCGCCGCGGCCGACCGGGCCGTCCTTCCCCCTGTTTCCTGGCGCGGTTATGTGGTCCACCAGCGCCTGAAATCTCGAAGATGGTGTGATAGAGCGGCCAAGAGAACAACCGCTCTCTGCGCAGGGGCGGAACCTGCGCGGTGTCCGCATCTCAGAGCCAGAACGCCCACACATAGTAGCGGGGCCGTCCCGGCGGCGACTGGCGTTGGAGCAAAGGAGGAACACACGAATGGGGAAGGACGTGAATGGGGAACGGTTTGCCGCACCGATGCGAGCTTCCGAGGCCCGGGAGCAGCCGCCCGGGGGCAGGCCCGACACGGCGGTCCTGTACTCGGTCGACGACATTGCACTGCTGGCCCGCGTGAGCCGCGTATTCGTTGTGCGGCTCTGTCTCGCGGGCGAGCTGCCCGGCTGCGTGTCCGTCGACGGGCGCCGCTACTGGCCGCGACGCGACGCCATCAAGGCCGTCAGCCGCTGCCGGAAAGCGATGCGGGCGCAATCCCCGCCCAGGAAGATCGCGTGAAGCGCTCGCATACCGAGACGGCCAGGAGAAAGAAAGGGGATGGTGCGGCGGGAGTGGTCGGGCCTCCTTGAAAGTCCCAGGGGGAGTGGCCAGGACTTTCGGGGGTGGAGACATACCCCCAATCGGCGATTCGATCGGGGGGCGACCGCCCACCGCACCAGCGGAATACTAGCGCATTTCCCCGACCGGCGCAAGCCGGTCAAGCCAAAAAACGACGACTAACCGCCCAAAGAAACGCCTTTAGGAGGAATTGAGAATGACGCGGACAGACAAGAAGAAAGACGAGCTCACAACCGACACCGGGCGGCCGCGGGCCGCATTGGCCGAGCGATCGAGGCGGTTCGCCCGCGAGCAGAAACGCAGCCCGCTCGAACGCCGCCGCCTCGTCGCCGAACTGCTCGCGGCGGGCCGCACGGTCCCCGACGTCGCGCAGGCGCTTCGCACAACAACGGCGACCGTCCTCCGCGATCTCGGCGAGCTGCGCCGCCGCGCCGCCGACCGGCAGCTCGCGACGGAGCCCGAGGTCTGCGCGCCCCTCTTCCTCGAGGAAGCCGTCGGCGTCGTGCAGAAGGTCCGGACCGAGCAGGAGGAAGCCGAGAAGCACGACTCGACGTTCTACTTCAACCTGCTCAAGCTCGAATGGGCGATGCTCATCAAGCTCGTCGAGATGACGCGTCCGCCGCGCACGAAGAAGGCCGGCGAGCCCGCCGGGCTCGAGGAAGACCTCGCCGACTGCTCGAACGAGGAGCTACTCGCGAAGGCGCGCGAACTCGGGATCGACACGACCGGCTACGAGCGCGCGCTCCGCGCCGCACCCGATGCAGTAGAGGAGGCCGCCTGAACAGCAAAATCTCATCACCGATGAACGAAGAACGGACTCGTTTTGTCGACAAGCTCGCCGCCGTGATGCGAGGAGATTCTTCACTTCGTTCAGAATGACAGCATTCGGCGCCTTGTTCGCGTGTGTCATCCTGAGCGTGAGCGAAGGATCTCGCTCTTCAGCAGGGCCGGATGGCCCCGGACTCGCGCGCCGTGTGCGGCGAGCCGGTTGCCCCATCTGTGTCCATCCCTTCGACTCCGCTCAGGGCAGGCCGTGTGCATCCGTGGTGAATAACGAAAAGGGACCCCAATGAACATCAGAACCGATCTCGTCCGCGCGATCTCGACGGAGCAGGCCGAGCGGCGCCTCCAGGCGCGGCTCGACGGCCGCCTCGAGTTCGCCCTTCTCCGCCACACGACCACGCGGGGCGAACCGATGACGTTCGCCCGACGCCCGTATCTGCTCCCGATCTACCTCGACCGCTCGCGCGAGCGCGTCTTCCGAAAGTCCGTCCAGTGCGGCATCTCGGAGCTGCTCATCATCGACGCGCTCGAGTCGGCCGACCGCGGGCTCGCCTGCCTCTACGTCATGCCGACGCAGGAGAAACGGCAGAAGTTCGTCGCGAACCGCGTCGACCGCGCGATCCGCGCCTCGCGGTTCTACCGGAGCCGACTCCGCAGCGGCGCCGGCCGCGCGAACACCGTCGGGCTCAAGCACTTCGGCCCCGGCGTCATCAGCTTCGTCGGGTCGAACGCCGACAACGAGTTCGTCGAGTTCCCCGCCGACCTCGTCATCGTCGACGAATACGACCGCTGCATGCAGCGGAACATGCCGCTCGTGCGCGACCGGCTCGCGGCGAGCCCGCACAAGCTCGCCGTCGTCGCCAGCACGCCGACGGTCGCGGGCTTCGGAGTCGCTCCGCTCTTCGATGCCAGCGACGCGAAAGAATGGCACGTCCATTGCCAGACCTGCGGCGAGTGGCAGCCGCTCGACTTCTTCGTCAACGTCTGCCGGCGCGAAGGGGACGACGCGTGGGAGCTGCTCGACCGCGAATGGGCGACCGCGCCGGACGGGGACATGCACCGGAACCCCCTTCTGCAGGAGCAGAAGGGGAACGGGACGTGTCCCCGGGCCGCGCGCGATGTCCACGTCATGTGCCGAAAGTGCGGGCGCCCGCTCGACCGGCTCGGCCCCGGCGAATGGGTCGCCCGGCACCCCGACCGCGACGTCTCCGGCTATCACGTCTCGCAGCTCTTCGTCCCGACCTGCCGCGTCAGCGACCTCTGGCACGACTGGGGCAAGGCGCTCCGGAGCGATTGGGAGCGGCAGAGGTTCCACAACAGCCTCCTCGGCGAGCCGTACACCGCCGAGGGCGGCGGGCTCGCGCGTGAGGGCCTGTTCGCCTGCCGCCGCGACTACGAAATGCCGCCCTCCGCGACGGGCTGCACGATGGGCGTCGACGTCGGCAAGTGGTTCCACGTTCGCGTCAGCGACCAGCCCGAGCCGGGCGTGCGGCGGGCCGTCTTCATCGGCCGCGTGCAGACGACCGACGAACTCGACCGGCTGATGCACCGCTACGACGTGCAGTGCTGCGTGGTCGATGCCCAGCCCGAGGCGCACCTGATTCGGCATTGGCAGGCGGCCCACAAGCCCGGCCGCATCTGGCGGTGCGTCTACAGCGACGACGATGTCCGCGAGCTGCGCAAGGATCGCACCGAAGGGATCGTTCGCGTCGCGCGGACGCCCGCTCTCGACGACGCGACCGACGATATCGTCTGCGGCCGTAACTGGCTGCCGCGGAACGCCGAGACACTCGACGACGGCGACTACATCGCCCAGATGCTCGCGCCCGTGCGGCAGCTCGAAACCGACGCCCGCGGCAATCCGCGGTACGTCTGGACGAAGCCCGCGGCCGATCATCACCGGCACGCCGACGCATACGACAAACTCGCGTCGCGGCTATGTGCGCCCGCGGCATCGGCCGTCCGGATCGTGACCGGTCCGGCGAGCCGCGTCTTCCCGCGCTCGCCCGGCCGCGTCTTCCGCGCGGCGTAGAGAAACTAACCACGAAGGCACAAAGACACAAAGAACAGCGAGGATTGTTATGCTTGATGCGCTCGACAAGCTCGCCGTGCGCGAACTGATCGACTCGCTCCCCCGGCGCGAGCGCGAACTCGCCCTGTTGCTCATGGCCGGCCACTCCCAGACCTCCGCCGCGCGGGAGCTTCGCATCAGGATCCGGACCGTGCGTCGCCGCCTCCGCCACATCCGGGAACGATTTTCGCAGAAAAATCCTCCGGGCGCGTCCTAATTTGCCCCCCTTTCTGGTGTAACTCTATGGAGGAATGTCGTGGCAACCGTGATGAACATGCAGCCTGACCAGCGATTCGAGCAACTCCGGCCGGATATTCGCATTCTAGCCGTTCACGTAGCCAAGAACCGGGCAACGGCCGCGGACCTGGAGCAGGAGATGGCATGCCACCTGCTCACGCTTCCGCCCGGCCAGACGCGGGCGTGGTACCTCAGCCGCATCGGCGACCACGCAAAGAAATACTGGGGGCGCCGAATGGTCGATGCCCCGCTCGGCCCCGACGGCCGGCCGATTCTGAAGCGACAGACCATCGCCGTCGGCGGGCTGCACGAACTGGATCATCTGCTCCGCCGCCACGCGGCATGATACTCGGTGATTCGTGGCCGGTGCTCGGTGCTTGGCGGCCGGGGGCCAGCGAATCCCTGACAGCCGGACACCCGACACCGAACACCGATCTCCGAGGCGACTGAAAGGAGCCTTTATGCAATTGCCCGAATCGATCTGGGGACTGCCGGCCGACGTGCGTGGCGAGGTGCTGCGGTTCGCCGCGGAGGCCGACGCCCGCACGAAGCCACCGCTTGGGGAGCGGACGCGCCACTCCCGCCCGTTCCTCACGACTGTGAGCGCGGCCTACGTCGGCGCGTACGACCCGGGCAACGTGGGCGTCGCGGCCAAGAAGCGGATGCGGCTCGACCCGCAGATCGCGCTCGGGCTCGCGGCCATCAAGGCGCCGGTGATGAACGTGACCCGCGACGGGGCCTGGTGGCTCGAGGGCGGCAGCGAAGACATCCGCCGCCTCGTGACCGAACTCGTGCGGCCGTTGATCCGGCCGCTCTTCGGGAGCTGCCTCAACGCCGTCGAGTTCGGCCATCAGGCGCACGAAAAGGTCTGGGAGCTGCGAGCCGTCGACGGCGCGCGCTTCTACACCTACCGCAAGCTCAAGGACCTCGAGCCGGGCACGTTCGAACTCTACGCCGACGAGCACGGCCGTTATGCCGGGCTGCGGCAGCCGCATATGGACGAGCCGGTCCAGCCCGGGAAGACGTTCGTGATGACGCTCAACAAGGAGTGGGGCGACCTCTACGGCCGCGGCCGGCTCGACGCCGCCTACGAGCCGTGGTACTGGTCGAGCATCATCTACCTGTTCGCAAACCGCTACTTCGAACGCAAGGCCGATCCCGTGATGAAGGCGCATGCGCCGTCGGAAGTGCGGCCGAACGCGCTGACGGGCGCCGACGAGCACACGCTCGACTCGCTGAACGACACGCTCGCGTCGCTCCGAAGCTCGGGCTCGATCGCCCTGCCGGACGAGCGCGACGAGCACGGCAACCACCGGTGGGACGTCGAGTATCTGCTCGACGATCAGCGCGGCGAGATGTTCCGCGCGTACATCGAGCACCTCGACGCGAAGAAGCTACGGGCTCTGTTCGTGCCCGAGCGGTCGCTGACGCAGGACGGCTCGGTCGGCAGTCACGCGGCGGCGCGGCAATACGCCGACACGTTCCTGCTGATGGAGGCCGGGCTGCTTCAGGACATCGTCGGGCAGGTGAACGCGCACGTGATCCGGCCGCTGGTCGAGGTCAATTTCGGCCCGGCGGCGCTCGCGGACGGGCTCCGGCTCGCGACAACGGGCATCAGCCGGCAGAACGAGGCGATCCTGGCCGACGTGCTGCGGCTCGCGGTCGAGGCGGAGAAAAACGGCGGGGCGCTCGCCGACCTCATCGACCGCATCAAGCTGCTCGAGCAACTCAATGTGCCGGTCAGGGACAGTGACCAGTGATCAGTCACCAGTGAACAGCGGGCGGCGCCGTTCCTCGGACAAGGAGAAAGAAACAGATGGCTGAGAAGAAGGATATCCTCTGGCTGGTCAGCCCGGTCGCCGACGACGCGCTGGGCCTTGATGACGGGCAGACGTTCTGGAAAGAACTGATCCGCGAGGGGCGATGGATCAACGTCGGCGCGGGCTTCACGCTGCAGGTCGACGACGACCGGCTCGGCCGCTGGGAGCGGAACTTCCGCGAGATGGCCGACGCCGGGATCCGCGTGCCCGTGCCGTGGGGCCACAGCTACGACCCGCGCGACAATGCGGGATTCGTCGAGGAGATCGAGCTGCGCGACGGCTCCCTCTGGGGCCTGCTCAACGTGCCGCACGAAGACGACGCCGGCAAGGTCGGCAGCACGGTCCGCGCCGTCTCCGTCTCGATCAACCCCGACTTCGTCGACGGCTCCGGCCGGCGCTGGGGCGAGGTCATCGAGCACGTCGCCCTGACGAACTATCCGGTCGTGAGCAAGCAGGAGAACTTCATTCAGGCGGCCGACGATGGCGAGGGCCGCCGCGCCGTCGCGCTGGAATTGGACGGCGGACAATCGACCATGGACGATGGACCTGACGGCGAGAGCGCCGGACCCAAAGACGTTGAACCCGAAACACAAGACGCGGACCCGGCCGAGGTCGAAGGCGCGGAACACGAAGCCGTCGTCTCGGAACCTGAGACAGAGAACGCGGAGCCGGCCACGTACAACGCGGAACTCGGAACACGAAACTCGGAACTCACGAACCGTCTTTACCAGCTCGAGCTGGAGCGCGCCGAGCACGAGGTCGACGAAGCTCTGCGGCTCGGCAAGTTCACCCGGCCGGCGGCCGAGGCGCTGCGGCAGCTTATCGCGGCCGGGATCGAGCGGAGGTACTCATTCGATGCAGCGGGCCCGGACGGGCTCGACGTCGCGGAGGCCGCCCTCAGCATCATCGCCAACACCGTGCCCGGCGCGGCCGTCGACATGACCGAGCACACGCAAGTGCATCCGGTTCCTCAGCCGGGCAGCGGGATGACGGCCGACCGCGCCGCGCAACTCGCGCGGGAGAACAAGGCGCTGGCAGGGGTGTAGTTGGACAACAACGGGATTACAGAAGCGGACAGGTCGAGGCCCGCCGGGGCGGGACGCGAGATCACATGTGGAACCCGCCCGCCCGGTATGCCGATAGCGCGGCGAAGGAGAGCAGGACGATCACAGGAGCCGCTCCCAGCAACGCCATGGCGAGCGACCAGCACGCCGTACGGAGTGTCGGGCTGCAACGCTTGCCCACGATAATCCTGAGAGCGAGGCTGTCGATGCACAACACCAAGTCGACCGGCAGAAGAAAACACGCGAGGTAGCCGGCGCCTATTGCCACCAGGAAGGGCGCGATCAACCAGTTACTCTCCTGCCAGTGCCCGCCCGTGGCGGTCAGGCAGAGCGCGGGCGCAAAGAGAACGCTCACGGCAGCGGCCAACGCGTTGATACGAAAGAGGGAACGAATGAAAGCTGGAGCTTGGGCTTGCTCACGCGAGTTCGCATCGGACATCGGGCGGCTTCCTGCTGATGGGGCGTCCACAGGCATTCTGGCGCGGCGGAGCATCCAGGCCAGTCGAAGAACCAGGCACGCGATAGAGCCCAAACATAGAACGGTCAACGGGAACTCGGACGCAGTGACGGCGACGCACAGAAAAAGGCCCGCCGCCGGCACAGTCAGGGAAAGGACGCGGAATCCACGCGACAGGTTGGCTTTGGCCCGACGGATCGCAAGGACCGTGATGACAAGGAGAAGAGTCTCGACGATAGCGCCGTAGCCCGCCATGGCGGCTGCATGCACAGAGGCACGCGAAGTGCCGAACACGAACGGGCCGCCGGACAGCGACAAGAGACCGGACAGGAACGCAAAGAAGGGAACACACACGTTGGCGTAAAGCAGCACGTAGGCCGGAACCGCCTTCCACGAGAACTTGATCGGCTTCGTGGGCTGTTCCATCTCGTCGTCCCCCGACGGCTCTGACGCCGCACCCTAATTGTGGGGGTTGGCGAAGCGCCAGGACAAGGATGCCGAGTGCGAATCGTGTTGTCGTCTCTGCGAACTGGGCGACGGACCGTTTTCGGTCCGCCCCCGCGGTGGATTTCTGAACAAGGAGGATTGAGAAATGACGTACCGAATCGGACTGGGCAGCACTGTTTCGGCGGACCCGAGTGAGATCCGCTTCACCGACCACGGCCGCGAGTCGACCGTCGCCATCGTGCTCGACTCGACGGCGCGGGACGCCGACAACACGCCGGCGACGGCGCTCCGCAAGGGGCTCGTGCTCGGCAAGATCACCGCGACCGGCAAGTACATGGAGTACGACGACGGCGCGTCGGACGGGACCGAGACCGCTCGCGTCATCCTCGACGACGAGGTCGACGTGCTCGACGAGAACGGCGACGCGGCCGACACCGAGGGGCTCGGCGGGTTCCGCGGCGACTTCGTCGCATCGGCCCTGATCGGCCTCGACGCCGGCGCGAAGGCCGACCTGGCGCAGTGCGCCTTCGACGAGGACCTGTAAACCGGTGGGCGGTGGGCGGTGTTCGGGGTCGCGTGACGCGACCCCGGCCGCCGACCGCCAAACACCGAGCACCGATCCACTGCAACTGAAAGGAGCAAGACCATGCCTTCATTCGGCGAACTTGACGTCCTGAACTATCAGGTGATGACGAAAACGGTCGGGGAGTTTCAGCACCCGAACCTCGTGTTGACCGGCCGCTTTCCCGACGAGATCATCGACGGGATCCAGGCGCGGTGGGACATTCTCAAGCCGTCGCGCCGCAAGGCCGGCTTCCGCGTGCCTAACCAGGCCGCGAGCAAGCTCGACCTGATGAGCGTCGACACGAAGAGCGCGACCTGCCTGCTCATGAACCTCGAGAAGGCGCTCGACGAGGGCGCCCTCGGCTGGCTGCGCGAGCCGGGCACGGCCGAGCAGACCAACGCCCGCGCGCTCATCACGCGCGAGCAGGCCGACCTCGAGGCCCGCATCGCCTACACCGTCGAGTGGGCCTGCTCGCAGGCGCTCTCCGGCACGCTGACCGTCACAGTCGGCGGCGTCAATCGGGCGATCGACTACGGCATCGACGCGACGCACAAGCCGACCGCCTCGGCCAGCTGGGCGACCGCGACGACCGACATCCCCGACGATGTCGGCGCGTGGGCCGAGCTGATCGAGAAGGACTCGGGCTACGCGGCCGCCGACGCCTACGTGAACCGCAACACGATGGCGTACATCATCAAGAACACGAAGGTTCAGAACCTGCTCGGGCAGGGGACGGTCCGCGAGCAGGTCGCGGAGTCGGGCTACATCACGCACTTCATGGGGCTCGACTGGCACGTCTACAACGCGGGCTACATCGACACGGCCGGCGACTTCCAGCGGTTCATCCCGGACGACACGGTCGTCATCCTGCCGCGCGAAGACGTCTTCGGACGGCTCCAGCTCGGCAGCCAGATGATCCCCGCCGGCGGCGCCGACGACCTCGTCAAGGTCTATGGCGCGTTCTCCTACGCCGTCGTCCAGACGAACCCGCCGGGCGTGAACGTGTACGTGGGCAAGAACTTCCTGCCCGTGCTCACGCTGCCCGACGCGGTCGTCTATGCGGACGTGACGCCGTAGGCGTCGACAAGCGGTGTTGGGTGTTCGGCGGTCGGCGGTCGCGAGCGCTCGCGATGCCACCCCGAACACCAAACACCAAGCATCGAACACCGAGATATGCCACGAGGATTCGCGTGCGGAGACGGAACGGCGGAGACGCCCCATTACAGAGGAGATAGACAATGACCGGAGGCGAAGTGGTGGCCGTGCTAAGCGGCCTGGTCAACATCGTTGGCGGGATCGCGGCATTTTTCGGCTGGAAGCGGCACCGGGAGGTCAAGGAGGCCGCGGAGCGCGTCGAGCGCGTGGGCGAGGCCGTCATCCAAGGCGTCGAGGCATGTGAGAAGGCGCTCGGCAGCGATGAAACCAAAGAGGTCAAGCGCTCGATCCGGAACGTGGCCGAGGCCGCGGGCGTCGAGAGCGCGCTTCACGAGTGGCTTGTGCGGCTCGGCCTGGCGCGGAGCAGCAGGAATCAGTGATCGGTCATCAGTGATCAGTCTTGGGTACGCATCATGGACGCTGACATCTACGAACAGTTCCGCGCGCTCCGGAAGGAGGGCCAAATCCTCCGCCAGGAAGTCCGCGAGGACATCAAGGGGCTGCACGCCAAGCTCGACGAGCATACGACGGCCGTGACCGCGCGGTGCGCCGTTCGGGGCGAGGAACTCGCCGTGCTCAGGAACCGCGACCGCGAAAGCAACCGGCGGGTCGACCGGCGGATCGCTCTCGGCCTGCTGCTCATCGCCGCTCTCTCACTGGTCCTGAAACTCGCTCTCTGAGGCCTGCAAATGGAACGCCGCTCCACCAACCGCGAACCGAGCACGCCTGACGAGGGCGGGGTGCCTGGCGTGCCCCGACCTCGTCCAAGCGACCGCAACGCGGTCGCCGCGCGCCGCGAACTCGCGCGCCGTGAGAATATCTTCGCGGGCCTGAACGCCCTGCACCTGCGCTGTGACCTCATCGATGAGCCGGGCGAGTTCGACCACAACTGGCGCGCGCGGGGCTCCGAGAAGCTCGGCTCCTACGAGCAGGTCGCGGACGTGCGCGATCCGGTACACGGTGCGGACAGGGACGACTGCCAGATTATCCGCGTGCCTGGCATCGCGCGCGCCGCCGACCTCCCCGCCGGCGTCATCCGGCGCGGCGTCGAGGTCGTCGATCTCGATCCGGGCAGGCTGCGCGACGTGCTCGGCGAAACAGACAAGGACGCGCCGGCGGTCGCCGCGCTGCTCCGCGAGGACAACCTCGACCTCGGCGACTACGACCGGCTGATTCCGCAGATCTCCGCGCGCGCGAGCGGACACTTCAGCATCGCGCACACGCGGCTCCACGCCCACTACAACTTCGATACGGACTACGACCCGTTTTCCGACGCAGGCAATACCGACTGGACGCCGTACAAGTCGCCCGCCTACGACTACTACAAGAGCGAGTCGGGCATCCTGACGTGCAAAGCGCCGGGCGGGACAACGCGCTCCGCCCGCTACCGCTATGACCTCTGCCCGATGGCCGGGGTGTCTGCTGATTATAGCTGCGATGCGGACGTGACGGCTTCGACAGACGGCAGCAGTCGCGACAGGCGCATCTACGTGACCGTCCGTTTCGCCGATGGGGACAACTTCTACCTGCTCTTCTACGGCCACAACGGAGGCGTCGAGCGGCTCGTGATCGGTAAGCTCCTGGGCGGGTCCTACTCGACACTCGGCACCTACAATGTGGCTGCGGCGAATTGGGATAGCCTCACCCGATTGGAGGCGGTCGGGACCACGCTGAAGGGGTACGAGGACGGGGCTCAGCGAATCTCCCTGACGGACTCGTCCCTGAGCGCCGCCGGCTACGGGGCCGTTGGGGTCTGGCAAGCCGCGAATGCTTCCGGGGCGGCGGCGACTATGGACAACTTCAAGGTCTTGGCCTTCACAATGCCGGTTGTGCAGGACCATTATCGGAGGCTGAGAAACTAATGATGCTCCTGAAACAGAGCGCGGCTATCGACGTTATTGTGGGACCGTTCCTGGACGAGACGGATGGGAAGACGCCGGAGACCGGCCTGACTATCTCGCAGGCAGACGTGCGGCTGTTCAAGAACGGCGGCGTCGACAACCAGAAGAACGACGCCTCTGCGGCGACCCACTACAACAACGGCTACTACAAGATAGACCTCGATGCGACCGACACAGGAACGCTGGGCCGTCTGCTGATCACGATCAGCGAGGGCGGAGCCCTTCCGGTGTGGAGGGAGTTCGTGGTGGTGCCTGCGAACGTGTACGATTCGCTGGTCGGGGGCAGCGACGCCCTCGAGGTGGACGCCACGCTGATCGAGGGTGTGGATGCCACAGATCAGATCAACGCCGAGTGTGACACGGCGTTGGCGGACTACGACGGGCCGACGCAGGCAGAGATGGATACGGCCCTCACCGAGATTAAGGGCGCCGGCTGGTACGCCGGGTCCGACACGCTCGAGAAGATCCGCGAGGCGGTCGCCAACGTGCCCGCCCAGCGGCAGACACAGGAGATCTGACGATGGCGCTTCCGCGCGGCAGAGCACAAAAAGACTCGGACGTCCACCTCGGCATTCTCTTCCGGTGGGACAGCACGCCGACCGACGTCCACGAGGTCCGACAGGTCGAGATCATCGACACCGACGGCGAGACCGTGCTCGAGACGATCTCGTCCATCGAGCACGAGGGCGGCAGCGGCGAGTACTACGCCACCGCGTCGGGCACGCACCTCGACGCGGCCGGCCGGTACCTCGACCGCTGGGTCTACACGTGGATCGACGGCGAGGGCGAGCAGACCACGACGCAGGACTTCTACGTCCAAGAGACGGTGTCGCCCCAGCACTACGGGAGCGACGTCCAGGTCGGCGTTGGGCACCTGAAGGGTCTGCCGGCGCTGGCGGCGACGGCTCAGGACGGCATCACGCAGGCCGACCTCGACGCGGCGATGAACACGGCCGACACGATGATCGAGGCGATCTTCGGCGACCGCTACGACATCTCGCTGTGGCCCGACTCGCCCCCGCCGCTCGTATCCGTGCTGTGGGAGCTGCTCGCCTCGGCCAAGGTGATTGAGTTCAAAGACCTCCGCCTCGGGCTCCCGGACGACGACGGCCCGTCCGGCGCGGCCGGGCTCGTCCGCGCGGCCCGCGGACTCGTCGACAAGATCCTCCACGGCTGGCCCGAACGGCTGCACCTGCGCGATTCCGAAGGGAACATCATCCGTCCGCGCAAGAACCGCGCGCCGACCGCGCCCCGCGCCGCCGACGCGACAACTGACTGGTTCTGAGAATGGGTCCTGTAAGACCTATTTGACCTATACCGAGGAAACCAATGAGCGATGTGATCGAGTTCAACGGAGTACAGATCGGCGACCGGGGGCGGCTGCTCGTGCCGCAGGTCGAGGCGCTGGGCCGCAATGCCGAGCCGATGCTGTGGTCGACGTTCGCCGACGTCGACGACTCCTCGCGCAATTGGGTCTACCGCATTCGGGCGGCCGTCGTGCTCGTGCGAAACGCCGACTGGAAGCTGATGCAGGCGATCGGGGCGCTGCGCGCCTCGCTCGGCGGCATCAAGGCCGACCTCGTCTGGAAGACCGGCTCGGTCGCTCGGATCACGTGGCCGAGCGCGCGGCTCGATGCGATCCGGCCGTCGGCCCCGGAGGACCGCCGCCACGCCGGCTTCGACGCCAACCTCGTCCTCGAGTTCACCTCCGCGTCCGACCCCGAATGATGAGCGGCCGCCATGACGTACTCTCTCACGATAAATGACGTCGAGCAGAGCCTGTCCGCTCAGCGGCTCTCGCTCGAATCACTCCGCGCCTCGTGGTCTGCGCCGCGGACGCTCAACTTCATTGAGCACGCCGCTCACACCGACGCGGGCTTCGAGGTCGAGGACCGCGTCACGCTCTCGGTCGACGGGACCGTCCGCTTTCGCGGCCGGATCAAGCGGATCGACCTCGCCGGCGTGCCGAACGACGAACACGTCGTCTACGCCTGCCTCGGCCTGCGCGAGCTGGCGAAGGACGTCACCGTGCGCGATCCCTCGCACGGCTTCCCCCGTGTGGTCTTCAATGGGCCCGAAGACGACGACGATTATGACGCGAGCCGCGCGGGCAAGACGGTCGGCGAGGTCATCGCCTGGCTCTTCGGCCAGCACGCGGCCGAACTCCGAGCCGCCGGCGTCATCGCGGCCGAGCCCGCGACGGGCACCGTCCAGAGCGAACTCGACGCGCTCGACGTCGTCCCCCCGAAGATCGTCTTCGACTCGGAAGACTTCGACGCCGCGCTCGTCAAGCTCATCGCGTTCCAGAACGGCTACCGCTTCGTCGCCGATCCGGACACGCAGACGTTCCGCTTCCGCGAACTCGCCAACCTGCCGGCGCAGACCGTCACCTACAACTCGCCGGACAAGCCGCTCTCCTCCGTTCTGAGGCCATCGACCGAGGGCCGGGCGACGGCGATCAAGATCGTCGGCCCGCACCGCCCGATCACCGAGACCCTCACGCTCTCGGGCGGCGGCCTCGCGAAGCTCTGGGACACCGGCCTCGAAGGCACGTGGACCTGGCCGAAGTGTTTCGACCCCGCGAACGACGCGACCTACGCCCGCGTGTTCCGCCGCTTCCAGATCGTCGACCCGTTGAAACGACACATCGCCCACAGCATGTCGGAGCCCGGCGGGCTCGGCGACAACGCCAAGGCGCGCTGCCCGCAGGTCTACCGCAAGACGACCGACGACTCGTGGGCGTGGGTACCCGCCGCGTTCGACTTCGAGAACGGCATCATCCTGCTCGCCCAGCCCGCGACCGTCGGCGATCAGTACAAGGCGGGCGAGCCGCAGTGCGCCGCCGACATCTCCCTCGTCTGCGCCTGGCTCGGCGACCCGCTCTCGGCCCGGGCGCCCGCGGCCGGCTATGAGGGCACCGCGTACACCGAGCCGGCCAACCCGCTCGAGGTCGAGCGGCGGCTCTACGACGAGCACTTCGTGCTCCCGTCGCAGACCACGCACTACGAGGCGATCGCGGGCGAGATCCTGGCGGCGACGAAGGACATCGTCTACGCGGGGACGGTGCGGCTCGGGCAGCTCGACTGGCCGCTCGCCGACCTCGCCCACCGGCTCAATTTCGCCGGACAGGACGACGACGGCGAGCCGGTCGCGACGGGTTTCGAATCGCTCGGCGCCGTGCTCCGCTCCCTGACGTACAACTTCATGCCCGCGCGGACCGAGCTTGAGTTGTCGACAGACGTCTCGGACTTCGTTCGGCTACGGCCGCCGGCCGTCCGCGAGCTGGAGACGCAGGCCCGGAGGGCTGAGCGATACCGCGCGCTCCACAGATGCACGCACTCGCCGACCGCGCGCGCCGGCAACGACGGCGAGATCGGAGCTGCCGAGAACGAGCGCGGCGTCTACAGCTTGCGGCGATACGAGGACGGCACCGCGTATCGCGTCGCCGGGCACGTCGATCTCGAGTCCGGCGCCGGCGTCAGCATCACGCGGCAGGTCGACGCGAACCACAACGGCTTCAAGATTGCGTCGACGCATCCGGGCGAGTGGTATTGGTTCCACCTCTCCCTGTCGACACCGGGGATGACGCTCGACATGCACGCGCGCGACGACCACGCGAGCGGGTTCAGCATCACCTGGTATCCTGTCCTCGCCGGCAAGGCGACGCGCATCATCGCCTACGTGCCCCAGACGATCATGGCCGGGACCGTGACCGTCAAGCTCAGCCGAAAGACCAAGACCGGCGGGCAGGCGTGCCCGAACTCGCGGACCGACCACGATGATCCCGCGGCCGTTCTGAACGCCAGCTCGAACATCGCCCACGACGACGCGGCTCCCGGCGTCGCGTTCATCGACGACGACGTGATCGGGCTGCGCGCCATCACGTCGAGCGACTTCATCGCCAGCCCCCTCCCGCTCACCCTCATCGCAGGGGTGTTCTTCGAGGAAGACTGAGCCGGGAATCTCGCCGCTGAGAACGCGGAGGGCGCAGAAGACGAATCACTGCGGGAACATGCTGCGGATGGCTTCCTTGATCGTGACGACCGTCGGATGCTCGACGGCGAACCGAAGCCGCAGCAACTGAAACACCTTCCCCAAGTTGCTCAGCTCCGATTCCCCCTTCAAGACCTCGACGAACTCCTCCTCCGCCTCGCCGAGGTACTGGGCGAACGTCTCGGAATCGACCCGCTCCTCGAGGTGCTCGATGATCTTGTCGTACTCGCCCTGGTCGAGCCAGAGCCCGAAGCAGAGCGGGCAGACCTCGACCGCGATCTCGGGGTCACCGTAGCGGACGGTCGCGAGCGGGGCGCCGTCCTTCGGGCACTGCGTCCGCGACTCGTCATCGACCGCGACCTTCTCGGCATCCTGCCAGAGGTTCACGTCGAGCCAGCCGTAGTCGCCGTGGCTCTCGCGGTCCTTGACCTGCCGCAGTTCGTCCTGCTCGAACCACGTGCCGCCGCACTCGGGGCAGCGATCGACCTTGACCGAATGAAGCTCGACCTCCTCGGTCGCGACGCCGTCACACTTCGGGCAATCCATCGGAGTCCTCGCATTCAATTGATGGGTCGATTATGGCCGGGCCGACGCGCGATGTCAAGCCAGCCAGCCCACGCGCCCGGATCTCTGACTCCGCTTCGTACGGGCCACACGCCGCGCGAGCCACGGGGAACTGAGTGGCGGTGCGGCGAAACCGCGGGTCAGGTGCGATGGCCCTCCTGGGCGTTCTCGGCCGCGCCATGGGACATGGGCATTTTCTCCTTGACTGCCCAGCGTTTTCCCATATGATGCCGAAACTCACGTGGAACTTGAACCGGTTCGCTGTCCGGTGTAGAATGAAGTAGAGCCTTTTGTGGGCAGCCGGACAAGGGGGGCCGTGAGATGACCGATTCTTGCGGCAGGGTGTTTTCTAGAAACACAAGATGTTGCGCTCTGTCACCGTCCGTGCCACACGGCTGAGGTGGCCGCATGAGACTATTGCGCTGTAAGCAACGTGTAGACAAGGCGTTATAAGTCGTATGGGCTCGGCCGTGGCCGAAGCGGCACGGATGTTGCTGTAAGTGATGGCGGTCAGGGACGGGTTAGTCGCTCAGAGCCCTAATCAGTCCCTCGGCGCTGCCGATATTGGAATACGTGAATGGCGTGGCCCTATGGAACGGTCAAGAAGAAAACGTTCCGCTCTGCAAAGCATGGCAACGTGGTCCTGACGCGGGACGTGTGGCGTCACATCGTGCGGAACAACAGATGTCTTGTGGAATTGAACCCGCACCTTATTGGGCCAACTCTACAGGATCCCGATGAGGTCAGGCAGAGCCAACACAAGGAAGACAGCGACTCGTTCTTTTATTATCGCAAACCGAAGGCCATCAAGTTTGGCCCGAAGGTCACTGTCCCGCCCGGCAAGTTATCTTTCGCCGTGTGCATCGACGCGCAGAAGGGCCGCATCAAGACGATATATGTGCCAACCACGCGCGTAAATGGCAACGTCGTCTATAAGAGGAAAAGATGAGCGATAACCCCATTCATTTTGAATACGATGAGCAGGCCGACGTGCTCTATGTGAACTTCGGCCTTGACGAGGTCTCGGTCACCAACGAGGTCGATGATGACCTGTTCGTGGACTTGGGTTATTACTCCGGCTTGGTGACCGGATTCCGAATACTGAGCCCACGCAAGAAGAACATCGCCGTCCACGTGATCGTTGAGAAGATGATCCCGCGGGTCAGGCGCATGGCCGAGAGGCGCGTACGCGAGTCGCTGAAACCAATAGAAAGCCTGAAACCACGCCGAAGCGCCAAGGAACTGAGGGGTCTCTTGTCCGTCTAGGTCCCACAGCCAACGCCTTTTCTCGTCAGAAACCACACGAAGCTCTGCCAGCACACCTCTGAGCCCGTTTCTGCGACTCTTCTCTCAACCGTCCATGAGGGTGCCACGTCGCCAACACCGCAAGTTCTTGGCGAGTCGCGGCCAACATTGTCACACCAAGACTGAGCGGAACCAGAAAAGGCTCGAATGGACTTTGAATCCATCCCCTGTACCAGCTGGACTTCCACGAGCTGGCGTCTCTACTGCTGCGGCCGGATGTCCGGCTCGGTCTCACCGGCCTCGACCATCCGGCGCTTGAGCGTGCTGGCCAGGTCGGCGCGGGCAGCGGCATGTGCACGATCGGCGACGAGATTGTCCCGCTCGTGCGGGTCGGCTTCGAGGTCGTAGAGGAAGTCCTCGACGTACACGTCGCTGCCGGCGTCGCCGCCGGTCTTGTCGGGCGCCCGGACGGAGTACTTCCACTTCTTCGTCCGGATGCAGCGGCCGCACTGGCTCTCGCTGATCTGCGCGAAGATCTCCTCGGGCCAATCCGGCGCGGTGCCGTGGACGAGCCCCTGCAGCGGCCGGCCGCGCATGTGCTTCGGCACGTCGGCCCCGCCCGCGGTCAGGAGCGTCGGCGGAATGTCGATCAGGCTGACGAGTCCGTCGATCACGCCGCCGCCGTCGAAGCCCGGGCCGCACGCGACCATCGGGACGCGGAGACAGCCGTCGTGGCACGACCGCTTGTACTCGCTGTTCCGCGTCTTGAAGTGGCAGCCGTGGTCGCTCGTGTAGACGATGACGGTGTTGTCGGCGATCCCGAGCCGCCCGAGCTCGGCGCGGACGCGGCCGACGTTCTCGTCGAGGCTCGCGCAGCAGCCGAGGTAGTCGGGATACTCCGCCCGCCAGTCGCCCTTGGTGCCGACGAGGTCACCGGGCACGACGAAATCCTTGAACCGTTCCTTCGATCCGCGCGGGCCCTCGAAGCAGGCGTGGTCGTTCTGGAAGTGCGGCTCGATGTACGAGACGAACAGGAAGAAGGGCCGCTCGCCCGTCCGCGACTGAAGATACTCGATGACCCAGTCGGTCTGCGCGTCGACGCGATAGCGGCCTTCGGGAAACTCGCGGCGGTTGCCGTCGGCGTCGAACATGTGCCCGTCGTAGCTGTGCGACGTGAACTCGAGGACGTCCGACGCGAGCCAGTAGTCCTTGTACCCGCCGCGCAGGTGGGGCGGGACGGCCTGGTCGCGGAAGTTGTCGGGGCCGTCGTGCGGCCCGCACGAGGCGAGGTGCCATTTGCCGATGTAGCCGACCTCGTAGCCCGCGTCGGAGAAGCCCCGGGCGAGGTGCCCCTCGTCCGGCGGGAGGCGGCGGTGATTCGTGTGGCAACCTACCTCGGTCGCGTATCGGCCCGATTGCAGGCACGCGCGCGCCGGCCCGCAGACGGGCTGGCACGTGAACGCGTTCTCGAAGCGCGTGCCCTCGCGGGCCATCCGATCGAGGTAGGGCGAGACCGGCAGCGGCTGGCCGCAGCAGCCGAGCGTGTCCCATCGTTGCTGATCGCTGAAGAGGAAGAGGACGTTCGGCCTGGCCATGCGAATTCCTTTCGGCGAAAGAAACGGGGCGCGTCGGGGCGCGATTATGTGCGGGCGAACGAGGCAAGTCAAGCGGCCCGCGCTTGAGTGGCTATTTTGAACGCGGGGTGGCCGACTGGCGCCTCCTCGTTCCGTGGCACGGCCATCTTGGCCGTGCGTCACACGCCCATCCCTTCGGCCTGGC
>CAYLQD010000071.1:0-13952 GCA_964385685.1 uncultured Planctomycetota bacterium
TAAGGCCCTTTGCGTTTGACTTGACGCTACGCGCTGCTATAATACTCCGAGCGCGTCGATTCCACCGTTTCAGGGGACTTACGTGGCCAGAATCTCTGCCGCGCGGCGGTTTGGGAAGATCTTCCCGCTCCTCGAAAAGGCCTTCGGACGCCGGGCGCGGTTCAAGCCCCATCCGCCGGTCGAACAGGCGCTTGTCACCGCTCTGCTCAAGAACGGCAAGGAGGACGGCTACGAGCGCATCCTCAAGCGAATCGGCCGTGAGTTCGTCGATTTGAACGAGGTGCGTGTCTGCACGCCGGAGGACCTTGCGGACGCTCTCGGGCGGGCCTACCCGCCCGTCGTCGCGACGCTCATCACCACGAGCCTGACGGCCATCTTCAACCAGGCGCAGGCGATGAACCTCGACAACCTCCTCGCCCTCGACACCGAGAAGGCGAAGAAGAAGCTGCTCAAGCTGAAGCCGATGCCGAGCCGCGTGGCGGGCGAGTTGATCCTCACGCAGCTCCGCTACAAGAAGCTGCCCGAAGGGGCCGGCCTGCTGCGGGTGGCCAAGCGAACCGGCATCACAACCAAGGGGCCGGTCGACACGCAGATCAGGGTCTTCCGCCGGGCCAGCTCCGGAACGCCGGTCGCGCGGGTGTTCCACGCGTTCGAGATGCTCGCCGAGCGGGTCTGCACGGACACCGACTACGACTGCCGGGCGTGCCCGATCAGCGCCCTCTGCCCCACCGGGATCGAGACGCTGAAGCGCCTCGCGGCCGAGGAAGCGAAGCAGCGCGCCGCCGAGGAGGCCGCGGCGAAACAACAGCGGCGGGACCGGGACCGCCGGCGCAAGGTCACGGCCGAGAAGCAAGCGGCCACCCGCGAGCTGAAGAAGGCGATCGAGGACCGGAGCAAGAAGCTCAAGATCCCGACGCGGAAGACCGGGAAGCGCAAAGCCAAAGCCGCCCGTGGGCCCGCGGCGAAGATGGTCCAGGCGTCGTCCGCCGAGGTCAAGCCGGTGCGCAAGAAGAAGAAACGCCGCGCGACGAAGACCAAACGCCGCAGCACCAAGAAGGCCTGACGCCACGCGGCGACATGCAGGAGGCCGATCCGATGGTCCTCAAGCTCGCCCTGCCCTCGGGCAGTCTGCAGGAATCCACCTTCCAGCTCATGCGCATGGCCGGATTCGACATCCGCGGCAGCGAACGGTCCTACTATCCGTCGATCGACGACGACGAGATCGAGGTCGTGCTGTTCCGCGCGCAGGAGGTCTCGCGCTACGTCGAGGACGGCGTGATGGACGCGGGCCTGACGGGCATCGACTGGATCCGGGAGAACGACTCGGACGTCGTCGAGGTCGCGGAGCTGGTGTACTCGAAGCGGACCACGCGCCCGGCCCGGTGGGTCGTCGCCGTGCCCGAGGCGTCGTCCATCCGCGACATCAAAGATCTCGAGGGCAAGGTGATCGCGACCGAGGCCGTCAATCTCACGAACCGCTTCCTCGCCGAGCACGGCGTCACGGCCAAGGTCGAGTTCTCGTGGGGCTCGACCGAGGCGAAGGCCGGCATCACCGACGCCATCGTCGAGCTGACCGAGACCGGCAGCAGCTTGCGGAGCAACCGGCTTCGGATCGTCGCCGAAATGCTCAGCTCGACGCCGCGGTTCATCGCAAACAAGGCCGCGTGGGCCGACAAGTGGAAGCGGGAGAAGATCGAGAACATCGTCCTCCTGCTCCAGGGGGCGATGGTCGCCCGGAGCAAGGTCGGCCTGAAGCTGAACGCTCCGAAGGACTCGCTCGATCGGATCGTCGGGCTGCTGCCCGCTCTCCACACCCCCACGGTCTCGCCCCTGTCCGACGACGGCTGGTATGCGGTGGAGACCGTGCTCGACGAGCCCGCCGCGCGCAAGTTGATCCCGGAGTTGAAAAGGGCCGGGGCGCAGGGGATAATAGAGTTCGGCCTCAACAAGGTAGTGCCCTGATTCTCGCGTTCGTCGGACTGCATCGAATGACACGCCGCCGCCCATATCTTCTCATCGCGGCCTGCGCCCTGGCCATCGTGCCCGCGGCCCGCGCGGCCGAGGCGCCGCGCCCGCCCGCGGCCGAGGCCTATGCCGCCTTCTGCATGGCCGTCGCCGCCGTCGAGCGCGATCACTTCCCCAAGGCCGTCGAGTGGTTCAAGGAAGCCCTGAAGACCGACCCCGCGTCCGCCGATTGCCACGTCTGGCTGGGCACCGTCTACAGCGAGAAGATGCGGAAGCCGCGCACGGGCCGCCGCCACTACGAGAAGGCCCTGACGCTCGCGCCCGGGAACTTCCGAGCGCGCTACGGCATCGCGAAACAACTGCTCCGCGACGGACACCACGAAGACGCCGTCAAGGAGATCGAGAGCGCCGTCGAGGCGCTGGAGCCGGACACGGACACCGATCTTGTCGCCAAAGCGTACACCGACCTCGCGGCCGCCGCGGAACTGAACGGCGAACCGGACAAAGCCGTCGAGTATCTCACGAAGGCGGCGGAGAAGGCATCGAACCGCGTCTATATCCTCTTCCGGCTCGCCAACCTGCACCTGACAACGGGCAACCGCGAGAAGGCCATCGAGGTCCTGGTCGAGATCAAACGCCTCGTCCCGGGCTACCCCAAGATCCACCGCCAGCTCTGCGACCTGTACAAGGCCGCCGGCAAGTGGTCCGAGGCGCTCGACGAACTGCTCGCGTACATGAAACACCGCCGGGGCCCCGGCGAGCGAATGGCGCTCCTCGACGAAGCCGCCGGCCTCGCGAAACGGGCCGGGCGCGACGAGATCGCTCGCGGACTGGAGGAGAGGGTGCTCGACGCCCTCACGCGCCGCTATCCGCCGGACCGGGCGACCCCCAAGATGTGCCGCAACATCGGCACACGGCTCGAGCGCGCCGGCCGGCTCGCCGAGGCCGCGCCCTATCTCGAAAAGACCGTCGCCGACACGGAGAACCCCAACCGGCAACTCACGCTCCGCGAGCGGCTCGCCATGATCTACGAGCGCCTCGGGCAAACCGACAGGGCCGCCGGCCACCTGCGCGCGTGCATCGAGGCCGTCAAGCCGAAGGACTCCGTTCGATACCGCACGGAACTGTGCGCCGTGCTCGAGGCCGCCCGGCGCTATGACGAGGCCGAGGCGGCGCTCCGCGAAATCCTCGCCCTCCCGGACGCCCGTGTGACCGGCCTGGCGGAACTCGGGCTCTTCTTCCGCCGCCGCGGCAAGACCGACCAGGCCGCCGAGAACCTGAAGAAGGCGATCGAGATCGCCGAGGACAAGAAGGGCATCCGATATCGCGTGCAGCTCAGTCTGACGTATGCCGAAGCGGGCCGCGAGGCCGAGGCCGAAGCCGTCCTCGTCGAGGCCCGCAAGCTCTTCCCCGACAATGCCTCCGTCAACAACGCGCTCGGGTGGCACTATGCCGAGCGCGGCGTCCACCTCGACCGGGCGCTCGAACTCGTCCGCAAGGCCGTCGAGGCGCAACCGGCCAACCCCTACTACCTCGACAGTCTCGGCTGGGTCTACTTCAAGCAGGGACGGAAAGAAGCGGCTCTCACCGAGCTGCAGCGCGCGGCCAAGCTCTGCCGCGACGCCATCATCTGGGACCACCTCGGCGACGTCTACCACGCCCTCGGCAAGGACGACGAGGCGAAGGAACACTGGCTGCGGTCGCTCGAGTTCGACCCGGGCCTGAAGCGCGTCCGCGACAAGGTCGACAAGCTCGGCAAACCCAAGTAGGCATTCGGAGTCATCGATGTCAGGACATTCCCACTGGGCAACCATCCGACGGAAGAAGGGCGCCATCGATGCGAAGAAGGGCCAGGTGTTCTCGAAGTGCGCGAAACTCATCATCAGCTCCGCGCGCACCGGCGGCGGCGACCCCGACGCGAATCTCGCGCTCCGATACGCCATCGAAGACGCGCGCGCCGTCAACATGCCCAAGGACAAGATCGACCGCGCGATCCTCAAGGGCACCGGCGAACTCGAGGGCGCCCAGCTCGAATCCATCATCTACGAGGGCTACGGGCCCGGGGGCGTCGCCCTCATGGTCGAAGCGCTGACCGACAACCGCAACCGGACGGCGCCCGAGGTCCGGCATGCGTTCGAGACCGCGGGCGGATCGCTCGGAGGGCCCGGAGCCGTCGCCTGGATGTTCCAGACGAAGGGCGTGCTGTCCGTCAAGCTCGAGGCCGTCGACGAGGACAAGCTTCTCGACATCGTGCTCGAGGCCGGGGCCGACGACGTCAGCAAGCTCGAGGACGTCTACGAGATCACGTGCGAGCCCGCCGCGCTCAACGACGTGCGCGCGGCGCTGGCCGGCAGCGACATCACGCCCGAGACGGCCGAACTGGCGAACATCGCGTCGCAGAACGTCACGCCCTCGCTCGAAGACGCCCGCAAGGTACTCAAGCTGATGGAGTCGCTCGAAGACCACGACGACGTCTCGCGCGTCTCCGCCAACTTCCAGATCCCGGCAGAACTTATCGCGGAGGTAACATGAGCGCACCCAAGAAGGCCGGCCCCCGTTCCTCGCTCGAACTCGACGATACCTGGCGCATCTTCCGCGTCATGGCCGAACTGGTCGACGGGTTCGAGACGATGGCCCGCATCTGCCCGGCCGTGAGCATCTACGGCTCGGCGCGCATACAGCCGGGCGAGAAGTACTACGATCTCGCGGCCGACATCGCCGGTGCGCTCGCCCGGAGCGGCTACGCCGTCATCTCCGGCGGCGGGCCCGGCATCATGGAGGCGGCGAACAAGGGCGCCACCGAGGCCGGCGGCCAGTCCGTCGCGCTCAATATCGAACTGCCGATGGAGCAGGACCCGAATCCGTACGCCAACGTCTCGGTCGACTTCCGCTACTTCTTCACGCGCAAGGTGATGTTCGTCAAGTACGCCCACGCGTTTGTCATCATGCCCGGCGGCTACGGCACGCTCGACGAGTGCTTCACCGCGCTCACCCTCATCCAGACGCGGCGGTCACACACGGTGCCGGTCGTCATGGTCGGCGAGGACTACTGGGGCGGGCTGTATCGCTGGCTCGAGGAGGGCGTCGAGCGGGGCTACTTCGACGAGGAAGACCGGAAGCTGATCACGTTCACCGAGGATCCGGAGGAGATCGTCCGCATCGTCAACGATCACTTCACGCAGGCCGGAGAGGACGAGGCCTGCCGCATGCCGACGACGGGCCCGCACACGCCGTCCTGAGCCCGCCTCACCGTGATCGTAATCATAATCATAATCCTAATCGTAATTGAGCCCGGCAATGATAATGGAAAGCGCTCCGACAACACAGAGATCCTTCGCGGAGCCTGTCCTGAGCGAAGCCGAAGGGCTCAGGATGACATATCTCGTTGCTCAACCTATAGTTCTGTCATTCTGAGCGTCAGCGAAGAATCTCTCCGTAGATGGCGGCCTTACCCGTCGCGTTCGTCCGCGAGGGCTTCGTCGGTGTCGCGGCGGGCCGCCCTCTCGCGCTCCTGCTCCCACAGGTTGAAGATGATGTACCGCTGCACCTGCTCCCTCGCCGCCTTGAGCACGACGGGCGTCACCTTCGGCTCCTTGAGCGTGCCGGTCACCTTGACGATGACCATCTGGTTCTGGATCTTGTCGACCGCCCAGTTGAGCCCCTTCCCAATCAGATGAATCACGGGCACCCTGGGGAGCAAGCTCCCCTCGCGGCGGCGATAGAAGTACAGCTCGATGGCCCGGTCGCCGCCGTAGTCGATCACCCCAACGCCGCGCGTGCTGCCCGAGGATCCGACAAGGGCGATCTTGTGCAGCTTGAGCCGGGTCGAGTCGATCTCGAAATCCATCTTCGCCGCCCTGACGACCGGCTCTTCACCGAGCAGGAAGGTCTTGTAGCTGAGCACGCTCCGGACGAGGGGTGTCTTGCCCAGGTTCGCGCGGTCGATCTGGAACGATCCGCCGCCGGTCAGGCGCCACGTCGCGTCGCCGTCGGGCCGTGCGACGCGCTCGCCGCTGAGCTGAAGCCCGCCCTCGAGGTATCCCCAGACGCGCTCGCCCGTCAGGCCCGTCTCCGACGCCACCCGTGCCATGTCCATCCCGATGACGCGGACCTGCGTGTTGAAGAAGAGCAGATCGGCGGCGCCGCGGAAGTCCGCCTCGATGCGGCCGCCGTACATCTCGCCCCGCACTTGTTCGAGCGTGAGCACCGGGCCCGTCTTCCGCATCCGCCCCGTCACGTTCCGCATCGTCCCGTTCAGCACGCGAAGCTGGTCGAGCTTGAACGTCCCAGCGGCCGCCCGGCCGCGCTCGTTGTTGATGTCGAACCGGCCGGTGATCTCCGAGAGCTTCAGCTCGCCGCCCGGCGCCCAGTCCTCGCCCCCAACACCGACCGTGGGGATGGCGACCTGCGCGTTGCGCAATTCGCCCGCGCACTCGTACTCGATGTCGAGGGGCCGGCCCGGATGCTGAATCACGTCGAACCTCAGATTCGGCAGGTTCAACGTGCCGGAGGGATGCAGGAAGCCCGCCCGCTGCGCGCTATCTTCCGACAGCAGGCCGAGAATCTCCTCGACCGAGAACCCGCCGCCGACCAGCTCGCCCTGAAGCTTGGTCACGTCGCCCGCGCGGACGATGATCGCGCTCGTGGTGGCGCGACCGCCGAGGCACGTCGCACTGAGTCCCGTCAGACGGATCACATTCCCGTGAACCTCGAGCCGACCCTTCACGTCCGTCAGCGGGACGGCCTTGTCGCCGGCGGGGATCTGGGCGTGGCAGCCCTTCAGGGCCGCATCGACGCGCACGTCGGCCGCCTTCCCCTCGCGGGTCGGCGTCGACACCACGACCTCGATGTCGGCGGCACCCGTCGGGCGGAACCGGTCCCACGTCTTCCGCGCCTCGGCCGGCAGCCCTGCCGCCAGGTCCTCGTTCAGGGGCACGTTCGTCCCGCGAATCTGGAGCCGAAGATCCTTGCGCTCCTTCCCGATATCCGCCCATCCAGACACACGAACCGTCGCCCGCCCGTGCCACCCGGTGAGGTTCTTGACGAACACGCGGCCCGGCCGGATGTCGACGCCGCCCGTCAGCCCGGTCAGCGCGTAGGGATAGCCCCGGTACGAGGCCGAACATCCGTCGAACGAGAGGCGGACCGACCAGTCCGTGTCTTCCTTCTTCCCGCCTGGCGGCCGGCGCGAGGAGATCAAGGCGTCGAGCGTGCCGCCCTCGAGCGAGTAGGTGTTCCACGCCTCGGCGACGGGCTTCCCGACGGCCGAGATCGCACGCGTGAGAGCGTCGTCGACCGCCAACTCCCGCGCCTCGACGACGATGTCCGAGCCGGCCGACCGGCGGAGGGCGATGGTGCCCGTCAGCTTGACGCTGCCGTCGCCGTGCCAGCCGACAATCGGGCTGGTGACAACGAGCTTGTCGAGCCCGACGCTCACCCGCCCGGTGATTCGCGAGAGCGGATACGGGAAGATGTCCGGCGTGGCGGAGCAATTGCGCAGACTGACGTCCGCGCGGACAAAGTCCGGCCGGGGCGGCTGGCCGTCCTTCGTGCGCGAGAGCGAGGGGAGCCGCATCTCGAGATCGATGTCGAGCTGGCCGCCGCTGACGTTCAGCTTCTCGATCGCTTCGCGGGCCCTGGGCGGCAGTAGCGGGAGCAGGTCGGGGGTCGCGCTCACGTCGCGGGCCCGCGCCGAGAGCCGCAGGCCGATCGAGCCGGCCGACGGCACCGAGTGGGCATTGCATGACAGCAGCGCCGAGCGGTAGTTGGCCGTGGCCTCGCTCACGGTGAACTCCGTCGTCGAGCCCTCGATGCTCGCCCGGACGTCCGTCAGGCGCTGATCGAGCCGCGGAACGCTGATGGACACGCCGCGGAGCGTCATCCGCCACTCGAACTCCGGGCCGTCCGAGGTCTTGCCGTCGCGGGGAACGCTCACGACGGCCGTCAGAGCGGCGCCGCCAACGGGATCGAGATTCTCGACCGCCTCCGCGACCGGCTTGGGCAGGACCTCGCGCAACTCCGCACCGAGCGGGACCTCGGAGAACGACAGGGCCACGCGGGTGTCCAGCACGTCGCCGCCGAGCACGCCGCTCAGGCGGAACGGCCCGACGGCGGAGTTCCAGCCCGAGCCCTCGACCGACAGGCAGCCCGACGCCTGCGGCTGCAGCGCAAACGCGACGCCGGAGAACACGAGGCCGCGCCCCGAGCCGGTCCACGGGCCCTCGACCTCCGTCGTCAGCCGCGTGACCTTGATCGGATAGTCGGACGGCGACCCCTTTCCCCGGCGGATCTCCTCGTCGCCCTTTCGGAGCAGAAGCTGCACGTCCTCGATGTCGAGCGAGTCGGGACGGATTCGCCCGGCCAGCAGGTCGCGCAGCCGCAGCGACACCTCGGCCCGGCCGATCGAGCCCAGCCGGGTCGTGTCCGACGCGCGCCGCAGCTCGATGTTGCTGACGGTCACCGCGCCCGGCCACGAGAGCGACGCCCCGCCGACGCTCGCGTCGACGGCATACGCCTTTTCGAGCGCCCGTTCGACAAGCCGCGGGAGCCGCGCCTGGAGCAGCATGAATCCCGCGATAATGAGGACGATCACAAGGCACAGGATCAGTCGCCGCCGCCGGCGGCGGCGCGTCTTCCGGCGCGGCCGCTCCTTCCACTTGGGCTCTGGCTTCGCTTCCTCGGTCTTCGATTTGGCCACGCGGACGGTGCCTCCCGCAGAAGTGCGGCGTCGTAGCCCTTATGATACCGGTTCGGGGCAAATGCCGCTAGGGGGTAAGGGGGCTTACGCGACCCCACTTTCCGCAGGCCATTGCTCGACAAGGCGCCACGCGCCTCACCACAATTCGGGGGGCCGCGTCAATGCCCAAGACACAAGCACCAATCACCAAATTCACCCGCCACAGGCGGGCAAGCTCCAATCTCCAACACGCCAAAGCCAAGACGCTTCGAATCGCACGTGTTTGGTGCTTCCGGAATTGCGATTTGGGGCTTGGTTGGTTATTGGGATTTGGCCATTGAGCATTTGGCCGGCGCTTGCCCCGGCGCTCTCGCCTGCCTTCGCATCTGCCGCGCAAACTGGGGGCCGGCTAGCTAAGGGGGCGGGTGGAGTCGGTGATCGGGGCCTCGCGCCGGGGCACGCCCGTCGCGCCGCCGACATCATCCGGAAGGATCGGCTTGCCGGCTCGGGTGTAGACCCGGCGGACCCGCCGGCCAAGCGAGCAGAAGACCTCGTAGGGGCTGGAGTCGCACCACTCGGCGACCTCGACCGCGGTGATCTCGTTGCGGCCCGACTTCCCGATGACGACGACCTCGTCGCCGACGCGCACGGCGGGGAGCGCCGTCACGTCGACCACGACGCAATCCATCATCATCCGCCCGACGACGGGCGCCCGGCGGCCGTTGATGAGCACCGCGCCGCGGTTCGGCTCGGTCAGCCGGAGGCCGTCGGCGTACCCCATCGGAATTGTCGCGACACGCGCGTCGCGCTCCGCGACGAAGTGGCGCATGTAGCCGACGCTCTCGCCCGCCGGCAGGTCGCGCAGCGCGATCACGCGGCTCTTGACCGACATCGCCGGCGCCAGGTCGGCCGCGGCGGCGACGTGCTCCGTCGGCGCGGCCCCGTAGAGCGTCAGCCCCTGCCGCACCATGTCGAAGTGCGAGCTGGGGAGCGTGAACAGGCCGCTGCTGCTCGCGCAGTGGACCGTGCCCGGATCGATGTCGCGCCGGAGCAGCTCGCCCAGCACGCGGTTGAAGTGGCCGAGCTGTTCGTGGCAAAACGACTTGTCGGGGACGGCGGAGGTCGCGAGGTGGCTGTACGTTCCTTCGAGGAGAAGGTGGGGGGTGTCGGCGACGTGCTCGGCGAGTTCGATGGCCGTCTCGACCGAGACGCCGTCGCGCGAGAGCCCGGTGTCGACCAGCAGGTGCACGCGGGCGCAGCGCCCGAGCTTCTGCGCCGCCTCGGCAATCGGCCAGAGCATCTCGGGCGGCGAGATCGACAGCGAGACGCCGCGCCCGACCGCCGGCTCGATCTCGTCTTCGAGACACGAGCCGATCACGATGACGGGCAGACGCAGCCCGGCCTGCCGCAGTTCGATCGCCTCGGCCGGCGTGGCGACGCCCAGCGCCCGCGCGCCCTGCCGCTCCGCCTCGAACGCGACGTCGACGGCGCCGTGCCCGTAGCCATTCGCCTTGACCACGGCCATCACGCCGACGGACGCGCCGACGCGGGCCTGGGCGAACCGGAGGTTCTGCGCGATCGCGCCTAGGTCGATTTCCGCCCGGACGCGTTCTGCGATTGCTCCCATGTCACTTCCGCTTGTGGCCGCCCCAGATAGCGGGGCACGAGGGTCCGCGGATCGTCTCCGCCCTGTTCTGCAAATACCGCCTGCCCGAGGCGTCCGACGTTCGCCGCCCCGGGCCGCCCTGTCGACTCGTCATCGGACACCTCCGCCGCGGCGGCGAAGAGGTCGCGGTACCGTTCGAGCCCGTCGCCGATAACCAGCACACCGGGCCGCAGCCCGGCCGCCACTTCGTCCGGCGAAGCGGCGCTGTCTCCCATCACCTTTTTCCCTTCGGCGTCGTAGAGTGCGGCGAAGACCCGCCCGAGCCGCGCGTCGACCACGACGCACAACTCACGGGGCTCCGCGACGTTCGCCGCAATGGCATCGAGCGACGACACGCCGACGACGGGCACATTGATTTCAAGCGCGAATGTCTTCGCGAACGTGACACCGACCCGCAGGCCGGTGTAGGAGCCGGGGCCGGCGCTCACCGCGACCAGCTCGACGCCGCCCTGCTTGCCGCCGAGCAGCTTGTCCACGGATGGCAGCAGCTCTCGCCCGTGCCGCGAGCCCTCCGAGAAGACCTCCTCGGCGACGAGCCGGTCGCCGTCCAGCAAGGCGACGGAACCGCAAACGGAAGACGTTTCGATCGCGAGCGTTCGCACGGGCTCTGTGTCTATTGAGTCGCGGCGCCGAAGCCGGGGCCGCGAGGCGCGGAAAGTCCGGCGCCACTGATAATACTTCGTCATGTTTTCGGAAAAACTTGAGCCCGGAAGCGCCGGACGCCCGGATTCGACGGGGCAAGGATGCGCCGCGGCCCTCAGTCGTCGAGTTGGAAGCCGAGCCCGGCGAGCGTCCGTCGGAGGCCGGGCGAGCCGCCCGTCAGGGCGACGCGGGTGCGGTGGAACGCCCGGCGCGGCCAGTATTCCCGCCGGAGCCCCGTGAAGAAAGCCCCACGCGAGTCGTCGTCGGGGATGCGGCGCAGACGGCGGTCGTCGTGCCGGACGTCGTAGAGCCGGAGCACGGCCTCGCGAACGACGTCCTCGTCGTCACGCCCGCTCGCGTCGAGTTGGAGCAGCGGGATGTCGGGCGGGGGAAGCGCGGCGTCGGGCGTCCAGCTCGGCGGGATCCCGAGGAACTCGCAGGCCGCGTCGACGACCATCTTCGTCCCGTTGACCTTGCCGTCGAGCGAGTGCCCCGCGATGTGGGGCGTGCCGAGCGCGACCTTGTGAACAAGGTCGACGTCGATGCCCGGCTCGTCTTCCCACACGTCGAGAACGACGGCGGAGTTCCGGCCGCTTTCCAGCGCGGCGCGGAGCGCGGCGGAGTCGGCGACGGCCCCGCGCGCGGTGTTGATGAGCATCGCGCCGGGCCGCATGCGTTCGAGGAACGCGGCGTCGATCATGTGATGCGTCGCGTCGGGCCCGTCACGGGTCAGCGGGACGTGGAACGTGATGACGTCGGCATCCATCAACTCGTCGATGGGACGAAAACGCGAGTCGCCGGTCTCACGCCCGAGCGGCGGGTCGTTCTGGAGGACCATCATGCCGAGCGCCTCGGCCTTGCCGACGACGCGGCTCCCGACGTTGCCGACGCCGACGACGCCGATGGTCATGTCGCAGAGCGGCCGGCCCATGTCGTGGGCCATGACAACGAGGGCCGACGCGACGTATTCGGAGACGGAGTTAGCGTTGGAGCCCGGTGCGCTTGCGAACCCGATCCCGCGGTCCGCGAGATACTCCTGGTCGACGTGGTCGACGCCGATGGTCGCGGTCGCGACGAAGCGGACGTTCGTGCCGTCGAGCAACTCGGCGTTGATCTTGCGGGTCGAGCGGCAGAGGAGCACGTCGCAGTCGCGGATCCGCTCGGCCGACAGCTCGGCGGCCGCGAGCACCTCGACCTCGCCCAATCCGGCGCACGCTTCGGCAACAAGCGGGATGTTGCTGTCGGCGACGATCTTCATAGGGCGGCATTCTACAATCTCGGGGCCGCGATTGGAAGATGCCCGATGCTGAGTTGAACCCTCACCTGCGCGGAACTCAGGCCGGCGCATGATGACGCCGCTCGAGGGGGAAGTGAGCCCCCGGTCGCAGTCGGTGACGCCGTTTCCGCGCCTTTCGACAGCCGTTTCACGCCCGCCGCACTCGACGGGCGAATTCGGATTCTGAGCGTTCACGTGAACGCTCAGAATCCGAATTGCTGAGCCGTACGCTCGATTAACACTGCTGAACGTCTGGATTACGAGTCACCGAGCGGCGGACAAGGCGCCCATCAAGCATGCCTGAGACCGCTCACGGCCCCCACTAACCTTGACACAGCCCAACGAATCTGTATTCTGAGCGTTCAGGTGAACGCTCAGAGTCCGAATCGCTGAGCCGCACCCTAGAATGACACTGCGGAGAACTGACTAATGACAAGAGAATCCCGGGACTACTCCGAGTTCAGGTCGTGCCTGTGGCTTCTTCGGCGCCACACCGGCATAGCGCCGTTGTTCTACCTGCTGGATCTGCTTGACTGGGCGGTGTCGGAGGTCGACGTGAGACAAATGCTCTCGTACCTTGCGCGCAGAGGAGAGATCGCCCGCCGTGGCCGTGGAGACGAGATGCAAGTCTCCCTGCTGTCTCCGGAAGCGCCGGACGAAATCCGAGCCCACAAGATCAAGCTGGCGCGCCGGAAGTGGAACGGTAAGTGGAACTTCCTCGTCTATGACATCCCGCAGACCCACGGCCGAGTGAGAATGCGCCTCGTGCGGTTGCTGCGCGAAATGGGCTTCGCGAAGCAATCTGCCAGTTCGTGGGTCTCGCCGTACGATTGGGCCGAGTTTCTCAAACAACACCTGGCCGGCTGGAGCTTCGGCGGCACGGTCTCGTGCATCCGCCAGGCGCGGATGGTGCCGCTTGCCGGAGACGCACCGGCCGATCCGGCGGACCTCTGGGACCTCGGTCCGATCGCGGCCGCGTATCGTGAAGTGGCATCGCGGTGCGAGACGACCCTCGACGCGGCAGGGGCCACTGGCATCAAGAGACGCGCTCGGGCGGCGGTCTTTGCTCGGCGAAAGATACTGGAACTCGCCAAACTCGACCCCATGCTGCCGCAAGGATTACTGCCGGGGAACTGGCCGGCGCCCGCGGCGGGAGCCCGGCTTGCGGAACTCCGAGAGAGAGTGAGCGAGGAGATCCGGGAGATCGTCTCTTGATTCGGATTCTGAGCGTTCAGGTGAACGCTCAGAGTTCACGCTTGTCAGGCGGCAGACTTGTCAGGCGAGTGGCCGTGAGGTCCCCGGGTGATGGCCGGTGGGCAACCACGCCAACGCGATGAGAAGAGGCCGCGCACGGATCCGCGGCGCTCCGTCGCCAAGAACATGCACTTTCAACGTTCACGTGAACGCTCAGAATCCGAATTGCTGGGGCGTACGCTCGATCAACACTGCTGAACATCTGGATTACGAGTCGCCGAGCGGCGGACAAGGCGTCGATCAGGCATGCCTGAGAGCGCTCACGGCTCACGGATCTGCGGCGCTCCGTCGCCAAGAACATGCACTTTTAACGTTCACGTGAACGCTCAGAGTTCAGGTTCGTCGGACGGCGGATTCGTGACGCGAGGGGTTGCGGGGCTTCCCGGTTGATGCCGGCTCGACAACCACGGCAACGAGATGGGCAGAGACGGCTCACGGGTCCGTGGCACTTCGTCACCAAGAACATGCACTTT
>CAYLQD010000071.1:14052-19923 GCA_964385685.1 uncultured Planctomycetota bacterium
CGCGGCGCTCCGTCGCCAAGAACATGCACTTTCAACGTTCACGTGAACGCTCAGAGCTCAGGTTTGTCACGTGAGCGGTTTGTGAGGCGGGTAGTCGCGAGGTCTGCGAGTGGTTGCGGGCCGTCCGGGTTGATGCCGGCTCGACTGGTGGCGGGCCTTGGGGGGCGGGCCCGCTCGACACGCTACGGCAGGTCGGCTTGCCCGGTGATTCTTCGGTACGCGTCGAGGTACTTCTCGGTCGTGCCTGCGACGACGTGGTCGGGCAGCGCGGGCGCGGGCGGCTCCTTGTCCCAGCCGCTCTCGGCCTCGAGCCAGTCGCGCACGTACTGCTTGTCATACGACGGCTGCGGCTTGCCGGGCTCATACTGGTCGCTTGGCCAGAACCGCGAGGAATCGGGCGTGAGGATCTCGTCGATGAGGACGAGGGATCCGTCGACGAGGCCCCACTCGAACTTGGTGTCGGCGATGATGACGCCGCGGCCCGCGGCATAGTCGGCGGCCTCGGTGTAGAGCGCGAGACTGCGGTCGCGGAGTTGGCCGACGAGTTCTTCGCCGTGCAGCTCGCAGGCGCGCTCGAACGAGATGTTCTCGTCGTGGCCCGACTCGGCCTTGACGGCGGGCGTGAAGATGGGCTCGGGCAGCTTGCTGCTCTCGACGAGCCCCTCGGGCAGCGCGATGCCGCAGACGGACTGCTGCTTCTGATACTCGCGCCAGCCGGAGCCGGAGAGGTAGCCGCGGCAGACGCACTCGACGGGCACGACATCGGCCTTCTTGACGAGCATCGACCGGCCGCGCAGCTGGTCGACGTAGGGGGCGACGGCGTCGCCCATCGCGTCGACATCGGCGGTGATGAGGTGGTTGTCGGTCGCCGCTTTGAGCGAGCCGAACCAGAAGAGCGAGAGGGCCGTGAGCACCTGCCCCTTGAGCGGGATGCCGGATCCGAGGATAGAATCGAACGCGGAGATGCGGTCCGACGCGACGATGAGCAGGTTGTCGCCCAGCTCGAAGATGTCGCGCACCTTGCCGCGCCGAAGGAGCGTCACGGTCTCGAGATTGAACTCGGTTGTCGCGTCTGGCAGGGCCATGGGTGGCTCCTCAATGTCCGGCGAAGCGGGCCCTCATGTCGTCGAGGGTTTTCATGGTCGGGCACAGTTCCTGGGCCTTGTCGAGCGCAGCGACGGCGTCGGCCGACTCACCGATGCGGTGGTGGAGCGCGGCCATTTTCTTGTAGATGAGCGCGGCGTCGCGCCCGTTGTTGCACATGCCGAGCGCGCGGCGGTAGTTTTTGAGCGCGTCTTCCGGCGGAAGCCCGCGGGTGAGCCGCTGCGAGAAGAGCACGCGCAGTCGGTCGCGAAGTTCGTCGAAGAAGTAGCGCTTTCGCGGCTCGACCTGCTCGCGTTCGTAGGCCTCCCAGTAGAATCGGACGGCCGTTCGCCACATGCGACGCTGCTCGTAGGCCTCGCCGAGCAGGAAGAGCGAGTCGAGGTAGTCGTGCTCTTCGAGGTGATGGCCGAGGTTGAAGGTGGTTCGGCGCTGGGAGAGGCGCTCGTGGAGCGCGATGGCCGCATCGAAGTCACCCTGGAGCAGGTGGTGGAGCACGAGCTTCGACTGCGCGTCGGGGTCGTTCTCGCGGCTGGCCAGACGCTCGGTGAACGATGGCGTGCGCGGGGTGTCGAGCCGGCGGTCGTAGATCGCGCGGCGCATGTCGTCGGAGACGGTCTCATAGGCCTCGAGCAGGCGGCGCATCTGGACTTCGGCCCACTTGATTCGCTGTGGATTCTTGTCGGGATGATAGACTTTGACGAGCCGGCGGAACGAGGCGCGGACCTCCTGCTTCGACGCCGTGCTGGGAACGCGCAGAGTCTGGTAGTGCGTCGTTTCCGTGTGCGTCTGTCCGGCGATCATCGGACGCTCCGCCTCATAGCCGCCGCGGGACGCAGACCGCTCCCCCGGCGGCACAAGTTTCTGCATTGTAGCCGGATGGGACACGGCAATCAAGAAAAAACGCCCTCTCGTGGCGGTTGACAGGGCCGCTGGGCGTTGCTATAATTTCCGCAAAATCGGGTGTATCTGGTGTGCGGGCGTAGCTCAGCTGGTAGAGCACCACGTTGCCAACGTGGTTGTCGACGGTTCGAATCCGTTCGCCCGCTCCATTTTTTTGTGGGGTGAGCCGGCCCGCGGCGCCCTATCCCGCCAATTGTTGTGAGGATGCCCTCCTGATGCAGGTCCAGGTGGAAGACGTCGGCCCGTGCAAGAAGCTCGTCAAAATCGAGCTTCCGGCCGAACGAGTTGACGAAGAACTCGAGAAGACATACGCCCAACTGAACGACGGCGCGACCGTCCCGGGGTTCCGCCGCGGGCACGTGCCGCGGTGGCTGCTCCGGAGCCGGTTCGGTGAGCAGGTCGACACCGACACGAAGGAGACGCTCGTCAGCGATTCCTTCGAGGAAGCGGTGAAGGGCCAGAACCTGCGTCCGATCGGCGCGCCGCAGTTCGACGAGGAGATCACGTTCGAGGCCGGCAAGCCGCTGTCCTTCGGCGTGACCATCGAGGTCCGGCCCGAGTTCGATATCGGCGACTACTCCGGCCTCGAGTTGAAGAAGCCGTCGACCAAGGCGACCAAGGCCGAGATTCAGGAGCGGGTCGATCACGTCCGCCGGCGCTACGCGACCCTGGAAGACGTGACCGAGGGCGCGCCGGAGGAGCAGGACATCGCGACCGGCCGGCTCGTGCTTCAGGACGGCGGCGAGGTGTACCGGGAGATCCCCGAGCACCAGGTCATCGCGGGCGACCACGTGTTTGTCGGCATGACGCCCGAGGAGACGACCGAGTTCCTCGCGGGCATCGAGATCGGCAAGTCGGCCGAGAAGAAGATCACGATCCCCGACGCGTTTCCCGACGAGGCGAAGCGGGGCGCCAAGATGACGCTCTCGTTCGAGTTGACTGCCCTCCGGCGGCCCATCCTGCCGAAGGTCACGGCGGCGTGGGTGAAGGAGATCGGGTTCGACTCGCTCGACGAGTTTCACGAGGAAATCGAGACGGCCGTCGGGCGCGAGAAGGACCGCGGCGCTCAGGACGACCTCGAGAGGCAGCTCATCGAGCAGCTCCTCAAGAAGGTGGACTTCGAGCTGCCGGAGGACGTCATCAAGAGCATGGCGGAGCGGACGCTCATCCGCCGGAGCTTGGATCTGCGCCAGCGCGGGATGCCGCCGGAGGAGATGGAGAAGCAGCTCGACACGATGCGGGCCGAGTCGGAGAAATCCGCTCACGACGCCGCGAAGACGTTCTTCATCCTCGAGGAGGTCGCAGACAAGGAGCGGGTCTTCGTGACGGAGGAGGAGGTCCAGGCGCGGGTCGAGGCGATCGCGGCGAACTACGGCCGCTCGCCCGACCAGGTGCTGCGCGACCTGGAGCGCGACGACCGCGTGTCGGAGCTGCGCAACTCGATGCGCGAGGAGAAGGTCAAGGCGCTTCTGCTCGAGAAGGCCACGATCAAAGAAGCCAAGAGGGCCGCCCCGAAGGCCAAGGCGAAGGCCAAGAGCAAGAAGGCCAGCGAATAAGGGCGTGTGGCCGCCGCCGGGTCCGACCCCAATCGCCCAACCAGGAGGAGTTCCGATGGATTCCAGCCGAATCGTCAATCAAGAGCCGCTCATCAGCCCCAGCGTCGTCGAGAAGTCGCAGGAACACCTGACGCATTGGGACGTGTTTTCCCGGCTGCTCAAGGATCGCATCGTCTTCCTCGGAAACACCATCGACCGGGTCGTGTCGAACCTCATCATCGGCCAGCTCCTGTTTCTCCAGACGGACAAGGCGAAGGCCCAGATCGACATCTACGTGAACACGCCCGGCGGGTCGGTCGACTCGGGCCTCGCGATCTACGACACGATGCGGTTCGTGCGGTGTGAGGTCGCGACCTTCTGCGTCGGTCTGGCCGCGAGCATGGGTGCCGTGCTGCTGGCCGCGGGCCAGAAGGGCAAGCGGTTCGCCCTGCCCAACGCGAAGATCCTGTTGCACCAGCCGTGGGCGTCGGGGATCGGCGGCAGCGCGTCGGACATCCAGATTCACGCCGAGGATATCGTCAAGACGAAGCAACGAATCAACGAGATTCTCGCATTCCACACTGGACAGCCGCTCGAAAAGATCGAAAAGGATACTGACAGGGATTTTATCATGTCGGCCGCCGAGGCGAAGGAATACGGCATCATCGACGAGGTGCTCGAGTACGCGAAGGGCTAGGGGCGAATGAGCAAGACAGGCGGACGAGGTCGATCCGACGTACAGCGGTGCTCGTTCTGCGGCAAGCCCGCGGACGAGGTCGACATGCTCATCCCCTCCCCCAAGGGGGCGTGCATCTGCAACGAATGCGTCGAGGTCTGCGGCACGATCCTCGGCTTCGACGCCGCGGAAGAGGCCGTCGAGCCCCAGCACGGCCTGACGCTCCGGCGCCTGCCGACGCCCGTCGACCTCAAGCATCAGCTCGACGAGTACGTCATCGGGCAGGAGATCCCGAAGAAGGTCCTGTCGGTCGCGGTCTATAACCACTACAAGCGGCTGCTCGCCGACGTCGACACGAGCGACGTCGAGATCGAGAAGAGCAACGTCCTCCTCATCGGCCCGACGGGCAGCGGCAAGACGCTCCTGGCGAAGACGCTGGCAAGGATTCTGGACGTGCCCTTCGCCATCGGCGACGCGACGACGCTGACCGAGGCGGGCTATGTGGGCGAGGACGTCGAGAACCTGCTCCTGCGGCTCCTGCAGAGCTGCAACTTCGTGCCCGCGCGGGCGCAGCAGGGGATCGTGTTCATCGACGAGATCGACAAGATCGGCCGCACGAGCCACAACGTGTCGATCACCCGCGACGTCTCGGGCGAAGGCGTACAGCAGTCGCTCCTCAAGATGCTCGAGGGCACGACGGCCAACGTCCCGCCGCAGGGCGGCCGCAAGCATCCCGAGCAGCAGTACATTCAGATCGACACGTCGCAGATTCTCTTCATCTGCAGCGGCACGTTCAGCGGGATCGAGAACATCATCCGGCGGCGCGTCGGCAACAAGGTCATCGGGTTCAACAAGAACCCCGCGGAAAACGACGAGCAAGAGCGGGGCAAGCTGCTCTCGCAGGTCGCGCCCGAGGACCTGCTCGAATACGGCCTCATCCCCGAGTTGATCGGCCGCCTGCCCGTGCTGGGCGCGCTGGGGCCGCTCTCCGAGGACGAGATGGTCCGCATCCTGCTCGAGCCGAAGAACGCCCTCATCCGCCAGTACCAGAAGTTCTTCGAGATGGAGAACTGCACGCTCACGTTCACCGACGACGCCCTGCACGAGATCGTCAAGCGGGCGCAGGAGCGCGACACGGGCGCCCGCGCGCTTCGCGGCGTCATCGAAGAGCTGATGCTCGACATCATGTACGAGCTGCCGTCACACAAGGACATCAGCGACTACGTGCTCAGCGCGAAGGTCATCCGCGGCGAGAGCAACGTCTACGAAGTCTCCGCCAAGAGCCAGACCAAGCACCGGTCGGCGTAGCGCTTCCCCTTCCCCTCCCCCTCCCCTTACCCTCCCCGATCCTGATCCTAATCATCATCATGATCTGCGCGCTCGGCGATTACGATTAGGGTTATGATTACGATGCGAGTTGTTGAGGAAGTCCGTTCCTTGCCCCGAAGGGGCACTATTCGTCAGCCCAGGGCGAAGCCCTGGGTAGCAGATACGGACCCCGAGCCGAGCCCTGTAAGGGCGTCACAGAGTCACAGAGCTTCTATCGCCCCCTCAGGGCTTTTCTGCCACATCCACACTCCCCCAGGGCTTCGCCCTGGGCTGGTGGATTCGAGCCTTTCAGGCTCGAGAAGCGGCTTTTTCAGCCACCGCGCCTAG
>CAYLQD010000072.1:0-19058 GCA_964385685.1 uncultured Planctomycetota bacterium
GTAAGGTTGTCGAGCAGCCCTTCGGACTGCTCGACTCTTTATACGAGGAGAGACACCGATGGCGAAACTCAAAGGCACAACGTTCAGCGGAAAGCAGGCGTTCGAGCACCTCGAACATCTCGCGGTCACCATCGGGCCGCGCCTCACCGGGAGCGCCGGCGAGCACAAGGCCGCGCGCTACATCGCGAAGACGTTCCGGGCGCTCGGCCTCCGGACCCGGCTCCAGCGGTTCCCCGTCACCACGTATCAAAGCAGGAAGTGTGTCTTCGAAGTGAGGGATCGCGGCAAGTGGCGCCGCATCAAATGCGAGCCCGTGATGCAGACGCCAAGCACCCCGCCCCGCGGCCTGACGGGCGAACTCCACGTCCTCGAGTCCGGCTCGGCCGAATGCTTCTCGCCCGAGATGCGCGGCAAGATCGTCCTGCTCTGCGGCCGAATCGACCCGGAGGACCGGCCGAAGTTCCTCTCGTTCAAGCCCAAGGCGCTCGTCACCGTGGAACCGGCCATCGGCGAGAACCCCATCCGCGTCAACCTGCGGACCGGCAAGGACTACGGCGAGCTGCCGATGGCCCGCATCCTCCACCTCGACGGCCTCGACATCGTGAAGCGCGGGCTCGGGCGCGCGCGGTTGACGATGATCAACGCTCAGCGCAAGTCGCACAGTTTCAACGTCATCGGCGAGAAGCCGGGCACCGATTTGCCTGAGGAGATCGTCGTCGTCTGCGGACACTACGACACGTCGATGGGCATCAGCGGCGCGTCTGACAACGCCGGCGGCACGGCGCTCGTGATGGAACTCGCCCGCATCTTCGCGAAGGAGCCGACGAAGCGCACGCTCCGCTTCATCGCCTTCGCCGCCGAGGAGACCGGCCTGAATGGAAGCTGCTTCTACGCGAACGACCTTGCGAAAAAGGACGAGCGCGACAAGAAGAAGAAGACGTTCAAAGAGAAAACCGACAAGACGGAACTCGGGCGCCACCGCCTCACGTTCAACATCGACGTGCACGGCTATGTGCTCGGGAGCAACACCGCGATGTTCAGCGGGACCGAGGACGTCGGGGCGTCGGTGCGGCTGTTGGCGAAGGAAGCCGGCCGGCCGTGCAACGTGACGAAGGGGCCGATGAGTTCGGACGGGACGTCCCTCGCCGCCGTCGGGGTGCCGGCCGTTCAGTTCGCCCGGGGCGGCGGGCCAAGCGCCTACCTGCATTCGCCGCTCGACGAGATCAAGCACCTCTCGCCCGGCGGGCTGGCCGCCGCGGGCGAGTTCGCCGAACTCTACCTGCGGCGCTACGTCACGGCCGGCGGAGCGTTTCCATTCCCGCGCGAAATCCCCGAAGACCAGATGAAGGACGTGAAGGAATACTTCAAGAGACTCAAGCGCCCCGTCCCCGGCGAGAAGGGCAAGAAGAAAAGGCGAGCCGGGAAATGAACCAAATGGATTCCCTCGTTCTGATCAGGCGCGGCGCCGGCGGGCCTCGCAAGGGTCATTCAATTCTTCGATTCCTTCCCGCGAAAGCGGGTACAGGCACGTCTCCGCTTCGCTCCGCTGGTGCCAGTCCCCGTTTTCGCGGCGGCTCGGCCGGAAATCCGGGACTGCCATCCCGTTTCGGCTTCTAACGAAACGGGTGGCTGTACCGTGATTTCCGAGAATTGAATGATGCTGGGGCCTCGCCAACGATGCTTGACTTTTCGCCCCCACGGCCTATAAGAGCGGCTCGTACGGGCATCCACAACCAGGAGGAGACGAAATGCCGAACGCACGGGCGCTGATGTGCAGCGAGAAGCAGGAGTTCAGCATCGAGGATGTCGTCGTGCCCGACCCCGGCCCGATGGAAGTCCTCGTCCGCACGAGGTGGTCGGGCGTCAGCATCGGGACGGAGTTCGCCATCGTCCGCCGCAAGCTGGCGTGGGGCAATTACCCGCTCGTCACCGGCTACCAGGGGGCCGGCGTCGTCGAGGGGGCCGGGGGCGAGGTCTCGCACCTGAGCGTCGGCGATACGGTCTACTTCCGCGGGCAGTCGAAGATGGCATTCGCCGACGGCGGCGAAGTCTCGTGCGTCTCGGGCACGCACGCGTCGATGGTCGTGACGAACGCCGACGCCACGACGTCGCATGGCGCTGCGCAACTCCCGGACGGCGTGCCCGAGGACGCCGCGAGCCTGTTCGTCATGCCCGCCGTCGCGCTCGGCGCGGTCGACATGTCGAACCCGCGAATGGGCGAGACGGTCGTCGTCCACGGCTGCGGCCAGATCGGGCTCGGGGCGGTGGCGTGGTGCGTGCTCCGCGGATGCGTCGTCGTCGCGGTCGACCTGCAGGCCAACCGGCTCGAGGCCGCGAAGAAGCTCGGGGCGAGCGTCGTCATCAACGGCACCGACGAGAACGTCGGCGAGGAGGTCGCGAAGGTCGCGCCCAACGGCGCCGACGTGGTGTTCGAGGCGACCGGCATCTCCGCCTGCATCGACCCGGCCGTCTGGCTCTGCCGGCCCTACGGCACGTTCGTCTGGCTGGGCAATTACGGGCAGGAGCTGTTTCCGTTCAACTTCCTCTCGCCGCACGGACGCCGCCTGACGATGTACTTCCCGTGCGACGACGGCGGCCCGCCGGCCCGCCGTGCCGTCATGCAGAACCTGGCGTCGGGCGCGCTGCGGTGGAGCGAGGTCATCACCCACCGCATCGAGCCGGACGAGGCGCCGGCGCTCTTCGACCGCATCAACAAGAACAACGCCGACGACGTGATCGGCGCAGCTATCAAGTGGTCGTAGCCCAGCGAAGGGCCCGCGCCGCTCGAGGAGCGAGGCGGGCCCGTGATGCCCCGGCGCCTTCAGTCGCGGTTCAGTCCTGCGGTCTTGCGGTAGCGCGCGGAGCCGTCGGGTTCCTGTAGGGGCGGACGGCTGATTGCCAGGGCAATCAGCTTGCAGTTTTCTGGTGAAACTGCCGTCCGCCCGCGAATAGCCAATGACTTACGACCCCGCCAGACACCACCGCCGATCCATCCGCCTGAGGGGATACGATTATTCCCGCGCGGGCGCCTACGCTGTCACGGTCTGCTCTGAACGCCGCCGGCTCATCTTCGGCGCGATCGCCAACGGCAAGGTGCTTCACAACGACGCAGGCTTGATGGTCAATCGGTGGTGGCGCGAGGCAGCTGGGCACTTCGATGCTGTTGAACTGGATGACTATGTTATCATGCCCAATCATTTCCACGGGATCGTCGTTATTGACAACGACAAGGGCGGACACATCGGTCCGCCCCTACAGAAGCACGACCCGCGTCGTCGCACGGCTCTGTCAGCAATCATGCAGTGGTTCAAGACGATGACAACAGACGAATACGCCCGACAGGTCAGGAACGGGCTGTGGCCGCCGTTCCCCTCCCGGCTCTGGCAGCGAGGTTACTACGACCGCGTCATTCGCAACGGCGATGAGCTTATGGCCTGGCGGCAGTACATCGCGGCCAATCCCTCGAATTGGGGAGCCGACGGCGAGAATCCTGATGCACTCCGGAATGATGATCTTGAATTGCCGCCGCACAGCACACGCCCGCCGTGATGCCGATTGCGCGGGCCTGCCGATGTGGCCGCGGGGCCGGCGGGTTCCTGTAGGGGCGGACGCCTGATTGCCACAGCAATCAGCTTGCAGTTTCTGGTGAAACCGCCGTGCGCCCCTTGAGCCAGCCCCGATTCCGCGCTATCGTAACAGGCCAAGGTGCAGAGCCGCTTCGAGGTCTCGCGAGAAAGCCCAATGAAGATATCGATCCTGCTTGTGATGCTGATGGGCGCGCTCGGCTGCGGCGCGCTGTCGTGCAGCGATAAGGACGGCGCGTCGAAGTCGGAGCCCGAAGACATCGCGTCGCTCGGGGAACGCGACCCCGCCCTCGCCGATGCGAAGATCGAGAACGACGCCAAGGCGCTCGGGAGATACCGCGACGGGCTCGAGACCGCGCTCGCCTTCGTCCGGTCGCGCAACGACCTCTTCCCGAAGGAGAAGCCCGAGGAGGCGACGCTCCGCACGCGCGAGCAGCGCGAGGCGGTCTGGAACGCGTGGCAGAACCTGCTCGACCACTATCTCGCGCTCGACTCGCTCGGCAGCTATCACAGCCGGTTCCGCAAGCTCACGCCCCGCGAGCGCCGCCGCCGCGCCTTCCTCGTCATGTACGGCACGTTCCTCGCGCAGTACCGCGTCGCGCTCGACTTCATCGACCGGGCCGAGCACGACCCCGACCTGCACACCCTCCTCAACGAGCCCGTGCCGGAGCTCGGCATGCCCGAGGGGACCTACGCCACGTTCAAGTTCCGTTTCCTCAACGTGGCGCGCGCGACCGAGTTCGTCGCGCTCGACTCGCTCTACAAGCTGTACGGCGGCGACGAGTTCCCCGAGCTTCGCAAGGGGATCGAGCTTGACCGCGCGGGCATCTGGAAGATGGGCCAGGGCCGCGGACCTGGGCTGACGCTCCAGAACGCGGGCAAGATCATCGAGGACGCGGGCGGGACCGCGTGGTTCCCCGTCCAGGCCGGCGTGTCGCAGTGGATGGGCGACACGAAGGTCTGGCGCCTGAAGGAGTCGCTCGTCTCGCAGGAGCAGATCGCGGCGATGGTGCCGAAGCTCGAGCCGGGCGACATCCTGCTCGAGCGGCGCGAGTGGTACGTCTCGAACGTCGGCCTGCCGGGCTTCTGGTCGCACGCCGCGCTCTACATCGGCACGCCTGCCGAGCGGCGCAAGTTCTTCGACGACGCCGACGTCAAGGCGTGGATCCGCGCGCAGGGGCAGCCCGACGGCGACCTCGAGGCGCTGCTCAAGGCGAAGCACCCCGAGCCGTACGCGAAGTGCATCGAGCCCCAGGAGGAGGGCCACGCGCCGCGCGTGATCGAGGCCATCAGCGAGGGCGTCTGCTTCACGACGATCGAGCACTCCGCCGCGGCCGACTCGGTCGTCGTGCTCCGGCCGCGACTCGCCAAGCGGGAGAAGGCGTCTGCGATTCTCCGCGCGTTCCAGTACACCGGGCGGCCGTATGATTTCAACTTCGACTTCCTGACCGACTCGGCCCTCGTCTGCACCGAGCTGATCTACAAGGCGTACGAGCCGGCCGGCGGAATCAAGGGGCTCCGGTTCTCGCTCAAGGAGATGCTCGGCCGTAAGCTCTTGCCCGCCAATGACATAGCAAAGATGTTCGACGCCGACTTCGGCACGGACAAGCATCAGTTCGACTTCGTCCTCTTCCTCGACGGGCACGAGCGCGGCGAGACCGCGGTCGAGTCGGCCGTCGACGCGTTCCGCAAGAGCCACACGCGCCCCAAGTGGCACATCCTCGTGCAGGACAAGCCCGAGAAAGCCGGCGACTGAGCGCCGGCCCCGGCGCTCGCTGACGTTCAGTGCCTCCATGGCCTCACGGCCAGGCCGCGCGTTCAACTTGATCATGAGACGACTCCTTTCAGTTGAGGGTGGATGGGACAGGTGACGGACGATGCAACGGGCCATTGGAGCGGAGGGGCGTGCGGGTCTACACCGGACGACCGGGACGCCCGTCCTGCTCACCAAGTTCATCGGGGACGAACTGCTTGGAGAAGGCCAATAGCCGTACCGAAACTCAAGAGCAGGGAACCGCTGGCGCACGTCAGCGGATCGGAGTATACTCAAAGTGACAACCTCAGCACGAAGCGAAAAAGAAGTTCGCAATGAAACTAAGAAAAGGCTTGGGGCTTGTTCATGTCTTCTGCATCGCGTCGGGTGCGATGATCAGCTCCGGCCTGTTCGTTCTGCCAGGCCTGGCTCACGCAGAAGCCGGGCCGGCAGTGGTTGCGTCGTACCTTCTAGCCGGGCTCTTAGCGATTACGGGCCTGCTAAGCATCGCGGAACTCGCAACGGCGATGCCGAAGGCGGGCGGGGATTACTTCTTCATCTCGCGCAGCATGGGCGATGCCGTGGGCACGGTGTCCGGCCTGCTCAGTTGGTTCTCCCTTTCTCTGAAGAGCGCGTTCGCTCTGGTGGGGCTCATGGCCTTTGCGTCACTCATTATTCCCGTTCCGACGGGTGGCCGCTACCTGACCGAGCGGGCGGTGGGCCTACTCTTGTGCGCCGGCTTTGTCGGCGTGAACCTGCTCGGGGCGAAAGAAGCGGCGCGACTGCAGGTGGCGCTGGTGGCTGGGCTCTTCGCGCTGATGGTCTTCTACGTGGTTCGTGGTTTTCCAGAAATTGACGTGCGGCATTTCGAGCCGTTCGCCCCCAAAGGGTTGAGGGCCGTGTTCGCCACAGCGGGCCTTGTGTTTGTCTCCTACGGCGGGCTGCTGAAGATCGCCTGCGTTGCCGAGGAAGTGAAGAACCCCGGCCGTACGATCCCACTGGGGATGATCCTGTCGCTGGTGGCGGTGAGCATCTTCTACACGTTGATGGTTCTCATCACGAGCGGGGTGCTCGGCGACGAGATGGATGGGTCGCTGACGCCGATCTCCGACGGGGCGGCGGCCGCCATTGGCCGGGGCGGCATGATCGCGATGAGCATCGCGGCAATCTGCGCATTTCTCACGACGGCGAACGCTGGCATCATGTCGGCCTCCCGGTACGTTCTCGCATTGGGCCGTGACGGCATGCTGCCGTCCCGGCTCGGAACGATCGGCTCGCGATTCAAGACGCCTCACGCTGCCATACTTGTCACGGGTGGGCTGGTCACGGTTGCCCTCTTCGTCAACCTGAAGATTCTCGTCGAAGCTGCATCGACGGTGTTCATGATGAGCTTCGTCCTCTCGAACGTCGCCACTATCGTTCTGAGAGAGAGCGGCGTGCAGAACTACCGCCCGAGCTTCCGGGCACCGCTCTATCCCTGGCCGCAGATCATCGGCATCGTTGCCTTCGGTTTCGTCATCGTGGAAATGGGGGCAGAGGCGTTCGTGGTCCTGGCCGTTCTGGTCTTGGGAGGGTTCTGTGCCTACTGGTTCTACGGGCGCAAGAGGACGCAAAGAGACTCGGCCCTCGTGCATTTGGTTCGGAAGATTACGGACAAGAGCTTGGTCAGCGCGACGCTGGAACTCGAACTCAAGAGCATCATCCGCGAACGTGACCACATCGTGGAGGACCGTTTCGATAGGGTTGTCGAGGGATGTCCTGTGCTCGATATCGAAGGCCCCATCGATGTCAACGATTTCTTCCGACTTGCCGCCGAGGCAATTGCTGAACGAGTCGAGATGACGCCCGAAGAACTCCTGGAGTTGCTTCTTGCCAGAGAGGAGGACGGCGGCACCGTGCTGGACCCAGGCCTGGCCGTCCCACACGTTGTCATCAAAGGAGAGCAGGTCTTTGAGATTCTCCTCGCCCGTTCGCGGCAGGGGATCCGGTTCTCGGAAACCGCGCCCACGGTTCACACGGTCTTCATCCTCCTCGGCACCAAAGACGAGCGCCACTTCCACTTGCGGTCCCTCGCCGCGATCGCGCAGACCGTTCAGAGCCCGGGCTTCGAGCAACGATGGATGTCCGCGTCGGGGAAAGCGGACCTCCGCGATGTTGTCCTGTTGGCCGAACGACGTAGAGACTGAGGTCTTTCTACTGAGGATCCCATCCAGACGAACGGATCCCGTCCATACGGAAGACTCCATCTCGGCCCGGAATGGATCTGACCTCCGCCCGAAAACTCGTCCAGGTCTTGTGCCAGTGCTTGGGCTGATTCATCGCATGTCGCGCGGGAGCGTTCTCACTTGCATTCACGGCCGATGTCCTTTACGGTAATCGGGGATTTCCGAAACGGAGGGCGGAGCATCATGGACAAGAAGCTGATGAATCCTGCAGCGGCGATCTTCGTCGCGTTCCGCAAGAGCCACACGCGCCCCAAGTGGCACATCCTCGTCCAGGACAAGCCCGAGAACGCCGGCGATTGAGGGGCAGGCCACGGTTCATGGTTCGACCGGGCAGCTTGCGCACGCCGCCTTGACAGCCGCAAGAAGCGAGAGTATGTTACTGGCAGGCCTCAGCGAGGAGTCGACATCTAGTCGGAAGGTCCTAGACCGTTTCGTTAGCTGACGACGTACATCTGCGGCTCTAACATAGGGGGCGGTACAGCAACTGGGGGCACGTCAGAGATTCGTGATGCCGGAAGAAGCCAAGGACATCTTCTCGGAATGCAAGGCCAAGTCTTCACAGTCGCCATAGGTGAAACAGACGTTGAATAGGAGGTCTCCAATTGAGTGATCAAGTGATTGGCCTAATCTGTGGGACCGTCCACCTCGTGTTGTCTTTTCTTCTGGCCCTGATTGCGACCTTCGGTTCGTTCAAGATCTTTGACAAGCTCACGCGGGACATTGACGAGGTGGAAGAACTGAAGGCGAAGAACACAGCCGTGAGTATTACGATGGGCGGCATGCTTCTATCCTCAGCCATCATAATGAAGACCGTGGCTCGTCCCGCGATATCCACTCTCCAGGTCTACCTCTATGAAGGTATCACTGGATTTGGCATCCTGAAAACAATTGGATTTGCGGCAGCCTACATTGCTGGCGCTATGGTCTTGGCGATTGCCGCCGTGTGGGCGGCAGTATGGTGCTTCATGGTGTTGACGAGAAGAATGGACGAGCTGGCTGAGATCAAGAACAACAACGTAGCCGTCGCGATTCTGCTGGCCGTTGTGCTGGTTATCATAGGGTTGTTCCTGGCAGATGGGATCGACAGTTTCCTGAAGGCTGTGGTTCCATTTCCGAAGGTCCAGGAGATTGAGATTCTGACGGGGTAAGTGCGATGCGTGACTATGCACTTGCGGCTGTCAGCAGCCCAACAAACACCGACACGCAGCGACCGCCGACACCCTTTTGCAGACCTGTGGACGATTAGGAGCCACAAATGCGATTCGTTTGTCAGGACTGCCGCAAGAGGTACAAGACCGAGGACGAGACTCCGCCACCCGACCCAGCGTGCCCGAAGTGCGGTGGCCCACTCTTGGTCGTTGAAGAGCACTCCGTAAAGGCCCCGCCCAAGGCGGAACGCGCACCCGAGCAAGCACCCGCCCGCAGTAACGCGGTGCCCTGGATCGTCGGCGCAGTAGTCACCGTGATCGGCGTCACGTTCTTGCTCGTGTTCTTCGGCCCGAAGACGAACCCGCGGTCAGACTCCGAGGAACCGCCAGCATCCACTACCACGATTGCCAAACGACCACCGAAGAAGACTCCGAAGAAGGCCCGGAGGAAAACGCCTCCGAAGCCGGTTGCCCCGTCCCACGACGAGATGTTCGAGAGGTCCCGCGCCAGGTACAAGGTCCGGCGTGAGGCCCCTGCGCAGCAACCGCCGCCATCTTTCTATAAACGTCCGGCGGACGAGACGTACGCGCCGCCCGGATTGCTGGCTGATGATGAACCGGACATAGTCGCTGGAGGCCCGCTCAAGTCCAGGCGGCCGTTGGGTAACGGCAACGTACAGTTAGCATACCGATGGGAGGATCCGCACAGTGTCAGGATAGTGCGGTGGAGTGGGGACACGCGCATTATCGATGCTCGATCTACACGCCGGGAACTGGCTCTGACGCTCGCAGTAGATCGTAATCACATGAGGCGAGTCGCGGCATCTTTCGGTCTTCCGAACAGTTGGAGGAGGATGTTGTCAGCTTACAGCACGACCGAATTGGAAAGGAAGGAACGCGCCCGCGAACGGAAGCTCGCCGACCGAGGAGTTGTCTTGAAGGACAATCGCCCCTCTGTTGACCACAAGTGGGTAGTCGAGAAGAGCAGGGGGGATATGAAGGCGCTGGCCCAGTCTTTGCATGGGGTCGCCAGAAGTCAGGGGTACACAACTCAGCGAGAGCGCCTGGGCATCATTGCCTCTTTTGTCCAATCCATGGCCTACAAGCCCACGCCCGGAACCCGTCGAGCCGAGTCGGGTGGGTCGGTGACGACGGGCGGAATCACGATGCCAATTGAAACGCTGTACCGTGGGTATGGAGATTGCGACACGAAGAGCCTGCTGTTCGCTTCAATTCTCGCGAACATTCCGCGCCAGCGGCTCATCTTCGTCATGGACAAAGTAGATAGCATAGGTGAAAAGCACCTGTTTGTCGGTGTCCGGGGTATTCCGAGGCTTAATGACCACTACGTGGAAATCAGCGGCACGAAATACGTTCTGATCGAGATGACAACAGCTTGGCCGGTCGGACGGGTTTCACAGAAGAGCTGGCTGGACTACCGACGGGGTGTCTTCAAGACGGTGAAGATTGTCGATACAACTGAGTAGCGTAGCGGGGGAGATTCACCAGACACCCTAGACGCCTTCAAGCTCCAGACCCCTAGCAGGTCGCTAAAAAACCTTTTTCAAGGCCATTTTGATGTCACAAGTCGAGCGTAAGTCCTTATGCTGCGTTCAGAATTCAGCCCCGGTGCCCCTCTCGCCGCTTCTCGCGAGAGTTTTTTAGTAACCTGCTAGGGGTCTCCCGTGACGTGCCTGTTGTACCACCATCTGTATTGGTGCCGTGCGCGACCGCCTGAGTAGTCTCGACGCTCTTGCTGGTCGCTGAATACGGCGTCCTGATGATCGGTTCGCCAGCGGGCCAGGTGTTCACGCCGACGCGATCAGCTTCATCCTCGGGATATCGAACAGCACCTCCTGATGAACCGGCTCACCGACTTTGCGGCTGAAGCCCGCGTTAAGTCTGATCGTACGGCACCTCCTTTCGGTTGAGGGCGAATGGAGTGAACAATGCGCCACGCTGTCGCGGCCACAGAATGCGTGAGTCTACGCTTCGCTCCTCGCGGGCGCTGGTTCATCGCGCGTCGCGCGGGACCGTTCTCACTTGCATTCACGGCCGATGTCCTTTACGGTACGCGGCGGGTTTCCGAAACGGAGGCTGGGCCTCAGCGTCCTTCTACTTTGAGGAGTGGTTATGAAGCAGATCACGCGGAATAGTCCCCGGCGGAATGGTCGGGCGCTTGCGCTCGTGTTCGCGGCCCTGGCGCTCGGGTTCGCGGCGGTATCGTGTGCGGCGGGGCCGCCGAGCCGGGAGGAGGTCCTCGAACGGATTGACGCGGCGACGGTCGCGGCGCTGCTGACGTCCGAGCAGGGCGGCATGCCGATCCGTCCGGAGGACGCCGAGGCGGTCCGTCAGGCGCTCTGGCAGAAGTATAAGGCGGAGCAGTCGAAGGACGCGACGCGACTCAAGGAGCACAAGTCGAAACAGATTCATTTCGGCTCCGTGATGCGCTACGCGTACCGCACGGTCGGGAAGAAGCCCGCGACGGGCTATCCGCTCTACATCGCGCTGCACGGGGGCGGCGGCGCGCCGGCGCAGGTGAACGACGGCGGCTGGAAGCACATGCAGGTCTACTATCTCTGCAGCGTGAAGCAGGGCGTCTACGTCGCGCCGCGCGGCGTGACGAACACGTGGAACCTGCACTCCGTGAGCGATTCGTATCCGCTCTACGACCGCCTCATCGAGAACATGATCCTGTTCGAGGGCGTCGACCCCAACCGCGTCTACCTGCTCGGCTACTCGGCCGGCGGCGACGGCGTCTACCAGGTCACGCCGCGGATGGCCGACCGCTTCGCCGCGGCGAACATGTCGGCCGGGCACCCCAACGGGGTCAGTCTGCGGAACCTCTACAACACGCCGTTCGTCGTCCAGGGCGGCGAGCGCGACACCGCCTACGGCCGGCACCGGGTGACCGCCCAGTATGGTCTCACCCTGGCGAGGTTGCAGAAGGAATACGGCGGCGGCGGGTACGTGCACGACTGCTTCGTCCACGTCGGGCGGGGACACGGGATCGTGGATCGCGACCCGCGGGAGGGGCCGCAGACGGTGATCGCCGACATTGGGGCGTGGCTCAGGAAGGGCGACCGCAAGGGGAAGAAGGCGAACACGAACGCCATCGCGTGGGTCCGGCGGCACGTGCGGAACCCATGGCCGGAGCGCGTCGTCTGGGAGGTCGGCACCCGTGCGAACCGGTCCGGCGTCAAGGGCGGCCTGAAGCTCTGGATGACGCCGAACCGCGGCCAGCAGTCCTACTGGCTCGACATCAGCCGGGCGGGCGGAGCGAAGGTCGAGGGCAACCTGATCGACGTCCGCCTCGACAAGGCGGCCAACGCGATCACCGTCACGAAGACGACCACCTGGCTGCGGCTCTTGCTGAACGGGCACATGCTCGACCTGTCGGAGCCCGTGACGGTGACGGTCGGGGGAAAGGCGTTCAGCGTGCGCCCGCAGACGAATCTGAGGACAATGGTCCAGACACTCGTGGACCGCGGCGATCCGTTCTATTGCTTTGAGGCCGAGATTACAATCGAGAAGGTCGGCGACGGGTGGCGCGTGAACTGAGCCCGCCGCGCGTCGGGCGGGGTTCCGAAACGGAGGGTGATATATCATGAAGAAGCTGATCGGTTTGGGGGCGGCAATCGTCGTCGCGCTGGCGCTCGCCGGCTGTGGGGGGGAGTCCGGCGGGACGGCGACCGCCACGATCCCGGAATGTGGCTTCGCCATACAGCTTCCGCCCGGATGGGTCTCCGAGGAGCACGTCGAGAACGAATTCTACAAGCGAGGCGACCGGAAGAACTCCTGGGGGATGGCGAAGTTCTGCCCGCTGTCGAAGCTCGAAGCGGGAACGCTGTCGACCCGCAAGTTCGGGAGCGTCGCCGAGTTTTCGAAGTACCTGATCGAGGAAGATCGGTTCGATGGGACCCTGGCCGAGGTCGTGTCGCAGCGGTCGCTGAAGGTCGGCGAGGTCCAGGCGGACGCCTATGAGGTCATCTTCAGGGCCAAGGACGGCCGCTACGCCTTCACGATGTTCATCCAGATGGAGGGCGGCGAGGCCCTGCAGGTGTTCTTTACGGTTCCCGGCGAACAGTACGAGGAGTTCGCGAAGCGTTACACGACGGCCGCCGCAACAATACAACTGACGAAGACGAAGCCCGTCTGGTAGGGGCTCGATGTGGCGCGGGTCAGGGGACACGTACCGATCCCCTTCCGCCGGAGGCGGAAGCGGCTTCCGGTACATGTCCCCGTCCGGCGTACGCCCGCGGCACTGACATAGAGGGTGGCACAGCAGCTTGGGAAGGGTCATACGCCAGCCGAGAGTTGTTCCTGAAATTGGAGGACGCAACAAGATGACGTACGCTGGACCGAGGAGAATGGTTTCGTGTTTGGTGCTCGCGCTGGTGTTGGCCGCTGTGCCCGTTTTGTGCGCGGGCTGCGGCTCGACGGCGCCGGCGGTCGAGCGGATCCCCGCGGCCGACGTCGAGCTGCCGAACATCTTCGGCGATCACATGGTGCTGCAGGGCGGCCGGGACGTGCCGGTGTGGGGCTGGGCGAGCCCCGGCGGCACGGTGACCGTGACGGTCGCCGGCGAGACGGCCGAGGCGGTGGCGTCGCGAGGCGGCCGCTGGAAAGTCGTGCTGCCCGCTCTCCAGCCCGGCGGCCCGTTCGAGATGACGGTCGAAGGCGAGGAGAAGATCATCGTCAAAGACGTCCTCGTCGGCGAGGTGTGGCTGTGCGCGGGCCAGTCGAACATGGCGGTGCCGGTCGGTCTGGACGCGACGATGGGCTGGTGGAAGGGCGTGCTCAACCACGAGGACGAGGCGGCCAAGGCAAACAAACCGAAGATCCGCGCCTTCCAGGTGCCGTACACGTGGACGAAGGTCCCGGTCGAAGAGGTGAAGGGCAGGTGGATCGTCTGCACGCCGGAGGAGGCCGCGAAGTTCTCGGGAACGGCGTATTTCTTCGGCAGCAAGCTCCACGCGGAACTGAAGCGACCGGTCGGCCTGATCGTCGCGGCCGTCGGCGGGATGCCGATCGAGCAGTTCACGCCGGGCTCCGGCCAGGCGTTCTGGTACAACGGAATGGTCGCGCCCCTGATCCCCTACGGCATCCGCGGCGCCATCTGGTATCAGGGCGAGTCGAACTGGCGGGATGGCTACGAGTACTTCGGCAAGCAGAAGGCCCTGATCGAGCGTTGGCGCAAGAAGTGGGGACAGGGCGCGTTCCCCTTCTACATCGTGCAGATCGCGCCGCTCAAGTACGGCGACGACCCGCAAGCCCTGCCGCGGCTCTGGGAGGCGCAGGCGGCGACGCTGTCCCTGCTGGACACGGGCATCGTCTCGACGATGGACATCGGCGACGTCAACGACCTTCACCCGCGGAACAAGCGGGGCGTCGGCGAGCGGCTGGCGCTGTGGGCGCTGGCGAAGGACTACGGCCGCGACATCGCGTACTCGGGGCCCCACTACAAGTCGATGACGATCGAGGGCGACAAGGTCCGCGTCAGCTTCGACCACATCGGCTCCGGCCTCGAATCGCGCGACGGCAAGCCTCTGAGCGGATTCGAGATCGCCGGCGACGGGGGCTTCGTCCCCGCCACGGCCGTCATCGCCCCTTCGACAAGCTCAGGGCAGGCGGGCAAGACGATCGTCGTGTCGAGCGACAAGATCGCGAAGCCGATCGCGGTCCGGTTTGCGTGGCAAGACACGGCCCAGCCGAACCTGCAGAACAAGGACGGCCTGCCGGCCTACCCGTTCCGCACGGCCAGCACGGCGCCGACGGTCGCCGGCGCCAAGCTCTTCGGAAAGTCCATCAAGGTCAAGATGGCGTGCGTGGAGACGGACGGCGTCATCCGCTACACGCTCGACGGCTCGATGCCGACGGCCCAGTCGGACAAGTACGACAAGCCGGTCGAACTCAAGAAGACGGCCACGGTCCGCGCCCGGTTCTTCCGCAAGGACGGCCTTGCCAGCACGGCCGCGAGCGCGACGTTCGTGCAGGCCAAGCCGCGGGCGCACAACGGCAAGACGCTGCTGCCTGGGCTGAAGTATGATTACTATGAAGGAGGGACCTGGGAGTCGATGCCGGACTTCTCGAAACTCACGCCCAAGGCGTCGGGCATTGCGCCGGACTTCTCGCTCGACATCCGCCAAGTCGACGACTTCTTCGCGATCCGCTTCACCGGCTACGTCCCCATCGAAAAGGCCGGCGAGTACACGTTCGAGTTGTCCTGCGATGACGGCGGCATCCTCACCATCAACGACAAGGAACTGGTCAACAACGACGGCCTCCATCCGGTCAGACCGAAGACCGGAACCGTCGAACTGAAGCCCGGCATGCACAAGATCGTCGTGACGTACTTCGAGTGGAAGCTCGAGCAGGGGCTGGAGGTGAAGGTCGAAGGCCCCGGCGTTCCGCTGCAGGACCTCCAGCCGTGGTGTGAGCAATAAGGGTCTCGTTCTGCGCTATCTGGGAAGACGGTGTTGCGAGACAGGCGGACCTACCACTGAAGGGTATTCGTCGGCTTGTGCAAAATCTTGACGTGCCCGTATTGGGATGTTGGCTCGGGGCGTGGCCCTTTAACAGTGATCGTTCCAGGGAGCCTCAGGAGCAAGAACTCGGGCATGCCGCCGCTGGGCTCGTCCGTTTGTGGATCACTGGCAGAGCACAGCAACATGAACGATAGCAAGCCATGGAGGGCATAACCTCCCCGAAGGATGTCTGCAACCTCATAGAACGAAAGTGATGTTGCGTCTGCGAGTACTCCCCCCGGCTCCCACATCCTACGCTTTCCCGGCCCTGTTGACGGGAAGCGGACCACGGAAGGAGATCTTCGACTCCCGCGAGCGCTGACATCCGTCGCAGTTCTTCTTCATCTTCTCGCGGGCTTTGGATGAAGGGCTGTACGTCGTCTTGGCCAAGATCTCCACATCTCTGGCACTATCCTTCGACGATTTCTCAGGCATGCCTCGTCCCCCCGGAATGAACAGACTCCAGCCACCCAATACGTCCCATATTATACATATCGACCAGAATCTGCAATACTTTAGCCCGGGCACAGGTTAGCTCCCAGCCCTGCGAAGTCAAGAAGAAAACGCGGGTGGATACTCCGAACGCGGGGTACGCGCTCGAACACAGAGAATCCGTTGCCTCGTGCCGGCGTGGAGGTATACTGGGGGCGGCCTGACGGCTCTCAGGGCACGATGTTGACGACCAACATAGCGGAGGATCCTGGATGAGACCTGCAAGAGCGTGTGTCGTTGTGGCGTTGGTGTTCCTGGCAAGCGGCATCGCGGCCGGTTCCGACTGGACCCAGTGGCGCGGGCCAAACCGTGACGGGAAGAGCGACGAGACCGGTCTGCTCAGGCAATGGCCTGCGGGCGGGCCGAAGCTGCTCTGGTCCGTGCAGGGGCTCGGCATCGGCTACTCGCAAGCCGTCGTCGCCGACGGCACCGTCTACGTCACCGGCAGCATCAAGGGCCAGGGGGTCTGCCACGCGTTCGACCTCGACGGCAAGCCGAGATGGAAGAAGAAGTATGGCCCGGTGTGGACGGGGGGGCGGCCCGGCGCTCGCACGACGCCGACCGTTCGCGACGGCCGGCTCTACGTCATCACCTCGCCCGGGCTCGTGAGTTGCTTCGATGCCGCGACCGGGAACACCGTCTGGCGGGTCGATCTGAAGAAGCAGTTCGGTGCGAAGCTCATTGGCTGGGGCAACACGGAATCGCTCCTCATCGACGGCGACAACGTCATCTGCACGCCGGGCGGCAACAAAGTGATGATGGCCGCTCTGAACAGAAAGACCGGCAAGGTCGTCTGGACAACCGAGGGCCTCCCCGGCACGTCGTCTTACTGCTCGCCGATTCTGGTCGAACGGGGCAAGACGCGCCTGATCGCCACGATGACGTCGCGCCACATCATCGGCGTCGATGCCGACAGCGGCAAGCTCTTGTGGAAGCGAGGCTACCGGAACAGGCATGGCATCCATCCGGTCACGCCCGTCTACGCCGACGGACTGTTCTACTTCACCAGCGGCTACAACCTCGGCGGCGTCATGCTCGAACTCTCGGCCGACGGCAAGACGTTCACCGAGCGATGGACGGAGAAGAGACCCGACCCGTGCCACGGCGGCGTCGTTCTCCGCGACGGCTACATCTACGCCTCGGCCTCCAGCCGGGGCGGCAAGTGGTATTGCGTCGAACTCAAGACCGGCAAGGTCATGTGGGAAGGGAGGATCGTGCGGAACGGCTCGTCGCTCCTCGCCGACGGCCTGTTCTACTGCTATGGCGACCGGGGCACAGTCGCGCTCGCGCAAATGTCGCCCGAGGGGCAGAAGGTCATCAGCTCGTTCAAGATCACGAAGGGCGGGGGCGACCACTGGGCGCACATGTCCATCAGCGACGGCCGGCTCTACGTGCGCCACGGCGACGTCCTGATGGCCTACGACATCAAGGACCCGAAGGCGGCGAAGCCCGCTGCAGCGAAGTAGCGGGGTCATCCGCAATCGGCTCCCATCTGGCGGCACCGAAAGAAGGGATGGGCGAGACGACGGCGGACCTCGAGACGCCACAGCCCGGCGGGGCGGGCTTGTGCTCGATCAGGGCACGGTCAACGCCCGCTCCCCTCTTGCAAATCCGGGTCGATTCGCGCATGGTATAGCTGTATTGTGGCGGCGGACCCCGACCCGGTGCGCGTGATGAGCGATTCGACACCTGCGGCGAACACAGCAATGACGCGCGACGTCAAAGGCGACATCTTCGACATCCAGCGGTTCAGCATCCACGACGGACCCGGCATCCGCACGACGGTCTTCATGAAGGGCTGCCCGCTCCGATGCGTCTGGTGCCACAACCCCGAGGGGATCGGGGCCGAGCCCGTCCTCTCGTTCCTCCCGCGCAAGTGCATCGGCTGCGGCTACTGCCTTCGCGTCTGCCGGCGCGGCGCGCACAAGATCGTCGACGGCGTGCACGAACTCGACCGCGACGCGTGCGAGGCCTGCGGGCGTTGCACCGAAGAATGCTACGCGGGCGCGCTCGAACTCGTCGGCCGCGAGGTGACCGTCGGCGAGGCGCTCGACGAGGTCCTGCGCGACCGCCCGTTCTACGAGACGTCCGGCGGCGGGCTGACGCTCTCCGGCGGTGAGCCCACGCAGCAAATCGAGTTCGCCGACGCCATCCTGACCGCGGCGAAGGCCGAAGGGCTCCACTGCTGCGTCGAGACCTGCGGCTCCTGCGACTTCGGCCGCCTCGAACGCATCCGGCCCAACGTCGACCTCTTCCTCTACGACTTCAAGGAGACCGACGACCGGCTCCACCGCGAGTGCACCGGCGTTCCGAACGGGCTCATCATCGAGAACCTCCGGCGCCTGCACGACGCGGGCGCGGCCGTCCTCCTGCGCTGCCCCATCGTCCCGGGCGTGAACGACCGCGACGACCATTTCGAGGGGATCGCGGCGCTCGCCCTCGACCTGCCCAGGCTCCGCGGCGTCGAGCTGATGCCCTACAACCCGCTCGGCGAAAGCAAGGTCGACCGGATGGGGTTCGATCCCGCCAGCCGCCCGAAGTCCGAGACGCCCGACGACCGCTCCGTCAGCAACTGGGCCGCGCGGCTCCGGAAACTTGGGCTCACCGTCATCAATCAGGCCGGCGACGAGAACTGAGTCGTCCGGTGGGGCGCCGCCTTCGGCGCGCCCTGCCACTGAATCATCCCTGCTCCGCTGAAAAGCTCCTCCTTCTGGGTGGCCCCGACTGTGTCGGGGTCGCCGCGTCTCGCGACGCTCGATGCTCCGCGAGACGTGAGTGTTTGCTGAAAGCAAACACCAACGGGCTCGGCCCCCATGGGAGGGCCGGGCCCGCCGAAGGCGACAGGAGGTGTGCTGACGGTCCTCTTGCGGCCTCCGGCCGCCCGGACGAAGTCCGGGCCACCCAACGACGAGGCGCCGAACGCACGGTTTTCAACAGAGCGAATCATCCCCAGTTCTCTAATGTTCTGCTCAAGCGGCGTTCACGCCGCCCCTCGACAAGCTCGGGGCCGTGAGCTTGTCGAACGGCTTGCCGCGTCTCGGACAGGAGATGCGAATGGGCTTCTCGGAATCTGAACTCTGAGCGTTCACGTGAACGCTCAGAGTCACAATTGCGGGCGGAGCAAACTGCTCGCCGCGGCCGGGGCGGATCGCATGCGGCACGACTCGAGCTTTTTCGTCGCGCTGCCGCGGGCAACTGTACCCGCCGGAGGCGGGTGAACTTGCCCGTCGCCCAGGCGGGACCTCGCTTCCCAACAGAACAGGGACCCTTCAAGAGCCCAGCGATTCCGCAAAGGGGTTTCTGGATTTGTGGCTAAGGCGAGAAGCGGC
>CAYLQD010000073.1:0-18775 GCA_964385685.1 uncultured Planctomycetota bacterium
CCGCGTCCGGAGATATCTCCGTTTGACATGATTGTGAGACGGTGGTAGCATGCGTGTCGAGCGGGGGGGGCAGACCGGAACAAGGAGGTTAGCGATGAAGAAGCTTATGACGGTCATGGCGGCGGTGGCTGTGTTCGGCTTCGCGGCCGCGCAGGCGGCGGACGTCAAGGTCATCAGCCTTCATTTCAAGGGTGCGAAGGAGCCGCTCGCCAAGGACGGAGCCGGTGCGGTTCGGTCGAAGGTCTGGAACGCGCTCAACTACGACGGCAACGAAACGACTTACGGCCCTGACGGGCTGGTCGATTCGACGGGCACGCCCGTCGTCGCGCTGTCGCTCAAGCAGAAAGGCAACCACCTCTTTCATCCGGCCGTGAAGGGCAAGGCGGACGCCAACCACGCCCTGTACGGTTCGACGGCGCCCGGTGTGGGACGCGGCAACACGAACTGTGGGGGGCACCAGGGCTGGCTCGGCAAATCGCCTCACACGCTGTTGCAGGGGCTCGCCAGGGAGTTCCCCAACGGATACGACATTTACATCTACACCACGAGATGGTCGAACGGGGTGCCCAACTCGGCGAACGTACAGTGGCTCCTCGTCAACAACAACGCGGAGGCCTACAAGAACCGCGAGATGGGCCGAGAGCCCGCCGCCGGGAACGTCGGGAAACTTCACTTCAAGATGGGCACGACGGCGTACAACACCGACTTGGGCCTTATTGAGAACAAGGGGGGCAAGGGGGTCGAGAACGCGAACTACGTCAAGCTCTCCGGCCTGAAGCACGACGTGCTCGACCTCCAGCCGTATCCCGCCTGCAACCGCGTCTTCAACGGCTGGAATTCGATTCAGATCCAGGGCATCCAGATCGTGGGTCGTGGCAAGGAAGCGGTCGTAGCCGGCAAGTAAACAGGTCACAGGGGTAACCGGCCGGCCGCCCGCACAGGCGTGCTTCACAGCCGAGGGCGGCTGTGCCACACCGACATCTCCTCCCCTGCGTCCTCCGCGATCTCCCGCCGTCGCCTTTCGGCTTTGGCGGGCAAGCTGCGGTGAAAGAACAACGATTCAGTCCCCGGCGTCGAAAGCGCGGATGCGCTCGACCAACTGCCGGGCTTCGTCCGCGGTTCGAGTCCCGGCGTGCAGGACGAACCGCCCGCGGTTCATCTTCTCGAGCAGCCCGTCGATGTCCGCCTGCTCGTTAAGCCCGTGCCAAATGTCGATGGTCGCGCGGTTCGACGCCTCGACCCATTCGTCGTCGAGCAGGTCATAGGGGTTCGGGCACTTCGGATCATTCGTGAACTGCTGGATCGTGAGGCCGCGGATCCGGCTGACGCTCTCGAAACGCGAGACGCCGAGCGTGTGGTGATGGAAGTAGAGCGACCCGGCGTAGTCGATGAGCCGCTCGACGAACGGATGGTTGAACCGCTCGCCCATCTCGGGCGAGATGAGGTCGACGGGATCGCCGTTGAGGATCAGCATGCCAGGCTGCGGCAGCCCGACGCCCCAGATGCCGCCGGGCGCCTCCCGGAGGAGCGGGATCTCGGACCGGAGGAACCTGTCGCACTCGATGATCATGTCCGCGCAGACGCCGACGAGCCGCTCGACCTGCTCGGGCTCGAGGTGCATGTCCACGAAGAGCCGGTTGCCGCGCAGGTCGTTGGCCAGGTCGAGCGGGCCGCGAAACAGATGCCCCGAGAGCGCGATCCCGTCGACGTAGGCCGACGCGACGCCGCGCCAGAACTCAAGCTCCCTCTGCGCGAAGCGATTCTCGGGATCGAAACGGAGCGCATCGACATCGTCCCACGACTCGACGACGGGCCCGGCCGAGTAGCTCGTCATCTCCTGGAAGATCACGTCGCCGCCGGTGAAGAGCGCGGCCGTCGCGCCCGTGCCCCAGTCGACCGCGATGCTTGGGACGCCGTCGTCGGGGACCGGCTCCTGCGCGACCATCTGGCCCTCGCAGTTGCGGACGGTCTGGATGCCGAGGTCGTAGGCGTGCTCGTCGAGGAACTCCTCGGAGAGCGTGCCCGTCTGGCCCTCGATGGTGACCGGCTCGAACGGCGGGCGGCCTTCGCCATAGCCGACTGTCACGACGAAGTGCCGCGTGCCGTCGATGAGGACTTCCCGCTGCCGTTCGTACCGCTGCTTCCACTCTCCGCTCGGCATGGTGTTCGCTCCGGCCCTGCCTATTCCTTCTTCTGCTGCTTGTCCTGCTTCTTCCCGTGGGCCTGGATGATGCGGGTGAGGTCCTCGCCGCTCAGGGGCTTGTCCGACCCGATGAGGTGGATCGGCCGATACAGCCCGCCGCTCCCCCAGTTGTTGTGGACCTTGATCGCCATCGAGTGCTCCTTGCCCGCCGTCAGGAACTTGGTGCACTCGAAGTGGAACGGGCGTGTCCATAGCTCGCCGAAGCCGAGCCCCGTCGTGCGACGACTGTGCTCGAACGCGAGCTTCCCGTCGATGAAGATCCACGACTCCTCGTCGGCCGCGCCGACGTTGAGATAGAGATAGACGTAGCGGAATCCCTGCGGGACCGTGACCTTGCGCCGATACCAGCCGTCGCCCTGAAACCGGCCGTACCCCTGCGATGCCCAACCGTGCGCCTGGTCGGAGAGAATCTCCTTCCACGTGCTGTCGTCGAAGCCCGGCTCGTACCACTTCTCCTCCATCGCGATGAACTTCCTGTCCAAGCTGAACTTCCACTTGTTCGGCAGCGTCCAGACGGCGAAGTCCTCCGGCTTGAGCTTCCGGTGCACGGGCTTCGCGTGAATTCGGAGCAGGACGGCGGCGCCGCCGCGGAGCGCGGGCAGCTCGACCGTGCCGTCCTTCATCTCGCAGCGCTTGACCGTGCCGTCGGGCAGCAGCGCGTCGACGGCCGTGACGCGCTTGTCGAACGTCATCTTGGCGGCTCGCGGCTTCGGGTCTTCCTCGTCGTACATCTTGTCGATGAGCTCCTTAAACCACAGCGGCTGCGGCTCGCCGTCCGAGTGGCCGCCGGTCCAACTGCCGATCTTGCCGGCCTGGCTGAACTTCTTGACGCGCTTGTCGACGACCATCACGTACTCGGGCGCGTCGATCCACTGGCGGAACTTGTCCTCCGGCACGAGCACGCCCGCGAGCAGCGCCCCGTCCATCTTCGTGATGAGCTTGCCGGGGGCGGGCTTCTCGTGCCCGCCGGGCATGCTGGGAGGCGTGTGGAAGACACGCACGGATCGGTGGCCGAGGATGCGCGGTCCGACGACCTGCGTCAGGTAGCGGTTCGTCGGCCCGGCCGCGCGGTTGAGCACCGGCCGGAAGTAGCGATTGTACGCGAAGACCCAGACACCCTTCGCTCCGTAGGCGATGGCCGCGTTGGTCTGGAAGCGGTAGGCGGACGGCGCCTCGCTGTGTGAGAAGCAGCCGATGATGGTCCACACGGCCAGGTTGTAGCGGTTGGCGACGGCGCGGTCGCCCTCGCACATGTTGCAGAAGGCGGCTGCGTTTTGCGCGTGCGTCCGCGCGGACCCGTACGAGAACGGATACGCCTGGGAACTAATGACGGGCATCGGAACCTTCGACTGCCCGATGGGGTCGGGGTTCGTGCTCATCCACGGAATGACCCGCGGGTTGTTCTTCTGGAGCCACTCGGCGCACTTGACCGTGTAGTCGTGCAGCGAGCAGTTGTCGTTGAGGTGATAGCCGATGATGCGGGGGTGGTCGCCGCACTTCTCGTAATGCTCCTTCAGTTGGTGCAGCTTGGCTTTCCAGATGCCGTACATGATGCTCAGGTTGTACTTCTCGAGATAAGGCAGGTCGGCCGCGCCGCCGATGAAGCAGTTGAAGCCGGCCCCGCTGAGTTCTTTGAGATAGACGTCGCGGTCGTACTCCTGGCCTTTTGGGAAGCGGTCGCCCCACGCCCAGACACCGAGGACGAGGTTGTCGACCCCGAACCGTTCGAGGCACTCGATCCGGCCGGAGCCTGTCGTCCGGCGGCGGACGATCCGCCAGATCTGATCCCGGTTGAGCGGCTGGTCGGAACCGACGACGTGGATGGGCTCATAGAGCCCGCCCGCCCCGTACCCGTTGTGGACCTTGACGGTGATGTCGTGGGGCTTGCCGTCGGCGAGCAGCTTGCCGCACTCGAAGAAGAACGGGCGGACCCACAGCGCCCCGAGCCCGAGGCCCGTCGATTTCGCTGTGTGCTCGAACACGAGCTTCCCGTCGATGTACACCCACGCCTCCTCGTCGGCGGCGCCGAAGTGCAAATAGACGAACGGCCGGCGATAGGCCTGGGGCAGCGCCAGCCGGAGGCGATACCAGCCGTTGCCCTTTGCCGGGCCGTAGCCCTGATACTTCCAGCCGCAATACTTGTCGGTCAGAATCTCTTTCCACTTGCTATCGTCGGTGCCCGGGTCGGACCACTTCTCCTTCTCGCCGAGCTGCTTCGTCTCGTCGAGGCGGAACTTCCACACGTTCGGCACGGTCCAGACGATCGCGTTCGCGTTCTCGGGGCCGACCTCGCGCGGCGTGGACTTGACGCGCAGCAGGATGCCGCCGCCGCCGCGCAGGGGCGGCAGCTCGACCTCGCCCGAAGAACTCATCCGGCAGCGCTCGACACGGCCGTTCGGCAGCAGCGCCTCGACGGTCTTGACGCGCCCGCCGAATGAGATGCGGGCCCGCCGCGGCCGCGGGTCCTCGTCCTCATAGACCTGGTCGAGCGCCTTCGCGAACCAGTCGGGCCGCGGATGTTGGGCGTCGGAGTGCCCGCCCGTCCACGAGCGCAGCTTGTTGGTGAGCACCGGCTTGACCGTCCGTTTGTCGACGACCATCACAGTGTCGGGCGCATAGACGCCCGCTCGGTACTCGGCATCGGGCACGAGCAGGCCGGCCATCAGGTGGTCGTCCATCTTCGTGATGAACTCGTCTACGCCCGGCCGGAGGGCGCTCTTGGGGATGTCGGGCCCGCTGTGGTAGACGCCGAGCGACCGGCGGCCGAGCAGACGCGGCCCGGCGACGTCGGTCAGGTAGCGGTTCGTCGGGCCCGCAACACGGTTCAGCACGGGCCGGAAATAGCGGTTGTAGCAGAACATCCAGACCGACTGGGCGCCGTAGGCGGCCGCCGAGTTGACCTGGAAGCGGTAGGCCGAGGGCGTCTCGTTCTGGGCATAGGCGCCGATGACGGGCCACATCGCCATGTCGTAGCGGTTGCAGTGCATCCGGTCGCGGTCGAGCGAATCGCAGTGCAGGATTCGGAGTTCCTCCTGCGGCTTCTGTCCCTGCTCGGAGAACCGATAGATCTGGCTGCTCATCGCGGGCATCGGGACGCGGGACTGCGCGACGGGATTCGGGTTGGTGCTCATCCACGCCAGTTTGCCGGGCGCGTTCTTCGCGAGCCAGTTCGCGCACTCGACGGTGTAGTCGTGCAGGTCGCAGTTGTCGTTGAGGTGATAGCCGACGATGCGAGGATCGGCCCCGTTCTTCTTGTGGTGTTCGATCAGTTGCGGTAGGCGGGCCTTCCAGACGCCGTACATAATCTTGAAGTCGTATTTTCGCGCGAGTTCCAGCGAGTTTTCGCCGCCGAGGAAGCTGTTGAAGCCCGCCTCGCGAAGCTCGCGGTAGTACTTGTCCTCGTCGATCTTGCCGCCGGGTGGCGCGGCATCGCCCCACGTCCACGCACCGACCATGAACCGGTCGATGTCATAGCGGTCCATGCCGCGCAGTTCGAGCGGCCCCTCTTCGCGTTCCGGGAGGCGGCACCCGACGGCCCCGATGCAGAGGGCCGACACGAGCAGGACGGCGAGCGGCGTGAGCCGGCGACGAGGCAAGACGTGTTTCATGACTACCTTCCTCAAGACGTGAAACAAGGTTCAGTGATGTTCTGCTGAAAACCGAGATCCTTCGCGGAGCCTGTCCTGAGCGAAGCCGAAGGACTCAGGATGACACGAACGCGCGACTGCCGCAATGATTGTCATTCTGAGCGGAGCGAAGAATCTCCACGCTCTCACAAAAACCGGTTTTCAACAGGGCAATGTAGTGACAAGTTCGCAAAGCATAGCAGAGCGCCCGCCGGATCACAAAGTGCCGACGGAGCGCGGCCGACTACTTCTCCGGCATCACGATGCGCATCAGCTCGCCATCGGCCGGGTTGAGCGTGAACTTGACGACCTTCTTCTCGCCGTCCTTGACGATCGGCATCGCAACCCACTTGCCCGTCTCCTTGCTGACCTTCTCCACCGCCTTCGTGTCGGCCGGGACGATCAGCTTCGCGTCGCGCTTCTCGGCGATGTCGAGACTCGCTACGAAGACGAACTCGTTCAAGTCGTCGTCCTCGTGGATTCCCATCACCAGATTCGTCCCGCTGAGCTGGAACCAGTGCTTGTCCGGCACGGGCTTGTTGGGATCCTTCGCCTCGGCGATCTGCGTGCAGATCGAGTGGGCGAGAATGGGGCTGAACTTCTTCATGTCGCGAGAGACCGCGGCGACCTCCTTGGTCCGGTCCATCAGTGTCGCGATCATCTTGCCTTCCTTGTTGCGGCCGAGGTGGATGTTCCACGGCACCCAGAAGTGGAACGCCTTGACGCCGCAGGCCAGGCTGGCATACATCGTCTGGCGAACCTTGATTGGCGCCTGGCCGAAGTCGGTGCATCGCATGACGGGGATGCCGCCCGCGGCGATCGATATGGCGCGGTAGTAGTTGAGATACATGATGAACCACCCGCCGCGTCGGCGGGGCATCCAGTGATAATGGTAGAAGTCGAGCATGTTGGGGCGGACGGTGTTCGTGAAGTGCTCGATGTCGCCCCAGATCGCGCGGGTGATATAGTCGTAGCCCTTGTGGAAGCCGACTTTGCGCAGATGGTCGGCCCAGATGCGGAAGACGGGGAACGAGTTTCGCTTGCGGCGGTCGGACAGGAACACGCACGCGATGGCGGGGTGGTCCTTGTACTTGGCGGCGCCCTCGTTGAAGAACTTGCCCATGTCCATCCCGAACCGGACCTTCAGGCCGTGCTTGGTGGCGAGGTCGAGATGCTCGGGGCCGCCGGTGACGCCGGTGAGTCCGGCATGGGCGATCTTCTTGAAGATGCGATCCCACTCCTCTGTAGTCATCTTGTCGTCGGCGCCGATCGTGCCGACGAACACGATCATCTCGTCCATCCGGGCGGGCCCGGCCTTCGCGATGCGGACGGCCTTTCTGTAGGGGCCGGCACCGACGAAATCGCCGGTCCGCATCATCGGCTCGACTTCGAGGTGCGAGACGGCGCCCTTGTGGTAGAGGGCTTGCACGGTGACGTTGTCGCCGGCGGACAGCTTGAACGCGACGCTTACGTCGCGCGGCCACGCAGCAAAGAGTTGCGCCCTGTCCTTCTTGACACGATGGACGAGGGCCGACCGGGCCGCCGCCATCAGCTCGGCCGCGGCCTTGTCGTCGGGCAGCCGGTCGAAGCCGCCGCCCCAGAACATCGGGAACCGCGCACGGGAGGCCCGGCCGACGTTCGCGGCGGCCTTTGCCAGGCGCCCGAATGCCTTCTTCGCTTCGCCCTCCGACCACTCGACCGCGGGATTCTCGAGCTTCGCGTCCGGCTTTGCGGCCGGGGCGGACGGCTTGAGGAGGTCGGTCCCGCGGCCGGCGCTCGCGTTGATCCACCGCGTGAGCAGGAACATCCGTCCGATCCGCTCGGCGTCGGCCGTGCCCGTGATCGAGAGCGTCCCGCGCCGCCAGAATCCCTTCCATATATCGAGGTGCGCCTTCACGGCCGCGTCGATCTTGACGTTCCGCGCGGCATTGACCGCCGCCGCGGCCTGCTCGAGCCACTTCTCGGCGCTCTCGGCCTTGGCGGCCGGCACGAAGACCCGGAGGTCGACGCTCTTGCCGGGCTTCGCCAGAGCGAGCGACTTGTCCGCGCCGGGCTTGGCCGTCAGTTCCGCGGCGAACATCACGCCGCCGGTGGAGCCGCACCACCACGCGACCCGGTTGTCCTTCGGCGGCAGGAGGGTCGTCTTCCCGGCCGGCGGATCGATCACCGCCCCTACCTCGATGTCCTTCTGCGCGCGAATCTGCACGTGGATCATCGGGCGATTCGCGTCAACCCACACGGAATACTTGACGCTCTCGCCCTGCGCGCCCGCGGTGACATCGACGGCTCCGTTGACGAACACGAGCGTCTGCCGGAACGGAAGCCCCTTCTTGAACGGATTGGGTGAGACCTTGACGCGGACCTGCCCGAGCTTCAGCGGGGCGCCGTCCTTGTCGGCCTTCGCGAGCGTCAGCATCAGCTCGCCGTCGGCCTCCGCCCAGACGTTCGCGACGACCTCGCCGTTCCCGATCGGCATCGCGTCCTTCTCACCCTTGCTGGGCGACGGCCAGGCGATGTTGGCGTAGTCCGTCCCGAGCGGCGGAGCCGCCCGCGCGCCAGCGTCCGCATCGGCGCCGGATGCCGCGACGCAGCCGAGGGCTGAAAGGACCACCACGGCCGCGCCCACAAACCAGACTCGACTCCTCATCATCTTCCTCTCCTACCAGGTGTGCGTCCGGAACGGCGACGCGGGCAGCCCCTCTTTGTTCATCAGGTTCGGGTTTGCGATCTTGTGCCAGCCGAACCGGACGGCGACGGGCTTCGGCACGCTGTCGCTGTTGACGACGATGGCCTGGCCGTCGATGACGGCCTTTGCCTTGTGGAACTTCTTATCGGCCCCGGCGATCTCGAACCACGTGAGGGGCTTGCCGTCGCGCGAGGCGAGCCCGCCGCCCACATGGTTGAAATCCAGAATGACCTTGCCGCCCTCAACCTTCATCGACTTGTAGAGCGGGCCGGAGCAGACGAGGCCCTTGCGACCGTAGGTTTTCGCCAGCGCCCACAGCGCGAGCCGCTTGCCCACGTCCTGCTTGTTCGGCGGGTGGATGTCGCGGATGTTGGTGATGTCGGTCAGGACGGCCATGCCGGTGTTGGGGACCGACAGAGTGATCCGCTGCGCGTCCCAGATCACGGGCAGGCGGTAGGGATCCTTCGAGCCCTTGTACTGTCCGTAGTCGTACGGCGCGAGTTGTGCGAAGAGGAAGGGGAAGTCGCCGCGCCCCGCCGCCTTTCGCCAGCCCTCGATCAGGGCCTTCATCCGGTCGAAGTAGGCCATCCCGTTCCCGATGTTGCCTTCGCCCTGGTACCAGATGGCGCCGCGGAACGTGAGCGGCGTCAGCGGGTGGATCATCGCGTTGTAGAGCGAGGCCGCCTGGAACCGGCTGACCTGCGGCAGCTTCTCGTGGGGCTTGGCGAGGAGTGCCTCGTACTTCACGCGGTCCGCTTCGATCTTTGTGCAGTAGTCCTTCAGCGAAGGGACGCCGGCGAAGCCCGCGGGGGCCGTCCACGGCTCGATGCACGTCGCCCCCCACGACGCGTCGATCACGCCGACCGGGACGTTGAGTTCCTTGTGCAGGCGCCGGGCGAAGAAGTACCCGATGGCGGTGACGTTGCTGACCGTCTCCGGCGAGCAGGCGATCCATTGCTGGCAGTTGGCCTCGACCATCGGGCTGCCGGTCGCCTGCCTGGTCACAAAGCAGAAGCGGATGTCGGGATACTTGGCCGCGGCGATCTCCTGCTTGCTGTTTGTGACGGGGCCGTAGCGTGTGGGCCAGCCGCGCCCGCCGACGGGCATCTCCATGTTCGACTGGCCCGACGCGATCCAGACCTCGCCGACGAGCACGTCGCGGCACGTGAACGTCTGCCAGCCCGTTGAGACCTTCAGCGTCGCCGGCCTCCCAACCTTCATCGGCTTGAGCCGGGCAAGCCAGCGGCCGTTCTTCGCCGTCGCGGAGACGGTCTGGCCGCGGAACGAGACCTTCACCTTCTCGCCGTCGACAGCCGTTCCCAAGACGGCGACCGGCTGCCGCCGCTGGAGCACCATGTGATCGCTGAAAACAGAATTGAGCTGGAACGTGACGAGCCGCTTCAACTCGGCGTCGGTCGGGCTCTTGGTCAGGACCATGATCTCCGACGCGCCGGCGTTCGGGATGTTCGGATGGCCGTTGAGGAACTTGATCGTGATCTTGCGGACCTTCGCCTTGCGGAACTTGATCCGCTGCGGCCCGTGGATCGCCTTCAGCGCGCCCTTGGCGGCGGGTTGCTTCGCACGATCCAGATAGACTTCGTAGTCCTTGAAACACTCGAATCCCCACGCGGTGCGGCCGTAGTAGATGATCTCCGCGGCCGTGACGGACTTCGGCCATTCGAGGACGAAACTCCCCTTGTTGCCGGTCGCCTTTCCGTTCGCCGCCCACGACGAGCGGTAGTCGGCGAACCATGTTCCGGCCGCGGGGATGCGGCCGTCGACGGCGAACCGCGCGAGGTTGCTCTCGCCTGCCTCCGACGTCGCCGAGACCTTGGCCTTCGGCGCCAGGTTTCGGACCGTCGCGGCCGTCGCGGAGCATCCGATCGCCGACAAGATCAGCGCGACCACCAGGCCAACATTCAAGAACGCTCTCCTCATGGCAGATTCTCCAACACTTGCATTGTTGAGGGACGAGATCCTTCGCGGAGCCTGTCCTGAGCGAAGCCGAAGGGCTCAGGATGACATGAACACGCAGACCTCCGCATAACTTGTCATTCTGAGCCGAGCGAAGAATCTCTGCATCGTCACGCAAGTCAGTTGTCAATGAAACACCCGGCACTACGGTTTCTCGATCTTCAGGAGCGCGCCGTCGCCGGCCGGCAGATACTGGTGCACTTCCCGCTTGCCGTCCTTCGCCTTTGGCACGCCCAGCTTCTCCCATCCACCCTTGAGCTTGTTGAACCCGCTCGCAGCCTTCACGGGCTTCTCGAACCTGAGCACAGCGGTGATGCCGTGCTTGATGCTCCGGTTGACGACGATGACGTACTCCGCGTGCGCCTCGTCCTTGTTCTTGAGCAGGCCGACCACGAGTTCATTCGTCGGCGACTGGACCCAGTGGTCCTTCGGGATCGCCCGCGTGCCCTTCGGTAGCGGCTCGGTGTGCCCTTTCGGCGCGTCCTTCGGCGGCGGGGCCGGGGTGTGGAAGACGTCGACGGACTTGAGCTTGATGAGCGTCGGCCCCATCCGCTTCAGCTCGGCGTTGATCCTGCCGGCGTCGCGAATATGGCTCCGCCACGACCACCACTGAATCCCCTTGACGCCGTACGCCAGCGAGGAGAAGACGCTGACGCGCAGCTTCGCCTCGTTGTCAACGGGGATATTGGGCGTCCAGAACGCGCAGACCGCTTCGACCCAGCAGATCAGCGGGATGTCGGCATCCAGCGCCGCCCGGCGGAACCGCTCGAGGTGCGAGTAGAACGGCCCCTGCTTGCTCCACCATTGATAGTAGTCGTAGCTGAGGACCCGCGGCTTGAACATCTGGACGTACCTGGCGGGATCGTCCAACTCGTTCAGGTTGATGTAGGCGGGCTTGAGCGGATCGAGCTTGTGATGCTCCTGGAATCTCGGCACGAGCGTCTCGTAGGGAATCTTCTTCCGCGCGGGCTCGTCGGTGATGAAGTATCCCCAGACGATCGGGTCGCCGACGAACGGAGCGGCGCCTTTGGGGTCGGTCGCGAGCAGGACCTTCAGTCCGTGCTTCCGGCAGAACGGGACCTCCTCCGGCACGGCGATGACCGTGTTGATCCCGTCCTCGAGGAAGAGCTTGATGCTCTTCTCGTCCTCGGGCGCACTCCAGTGCGAGATCATGAACTCGTCCAGCTCCCACTTCTCGGACACATCGCGAGGGCAGCACCCGGCGAACAAACTCAGAAGAACGATCCCTGCGACACAACGCGACGCGCGGCACCTCATATCTCGCCTCCCATCTTATTGTGTCTTCTTTGGCTTGAGCGGCTCCAGCGCCAAGTCTTGCACGAAGCTGCTCTCGCCGTCGGGGAAGAACGCCCGCGCCCGGATCGTGCCGGTGTACGGCACCCGCAGCGGTTTCTCGTATGCGGGCGAGTCGTCCGTCGGCGTCGAGCCGTCGAGCGTGTAGCGAATCACGGCTCCATCGACCGGACACGACATGCTGACGGCGACCGCGCCGGGCAGCAGCTCGCCCGCCTTGAGTTCGGGCACCGGATCGCGCGTCATCGCGAACGACGTCTGAATCGGATAGCCGCACGTGCAGCCCGAACTGCCCTCGGGCACGAGGATCATGCCGCCGACGGGGATGATGTTGATCCAGCAGCCCGGCCGCGTCGTCACGGTTAGGCGCGTCTCCTTGCCCGTTGCGAGGTCGGTCATGTTCGGGTTGCCGGCGCGGTAGAACATGCTGTTGAGCGAGGCGGCCGTGGCCCCGCATCCGCCGCCGTGCGCCGTCCATTCAGCGACCCGCTTGCCCGTCTTCAGATCGCAGGCGAACGTTTTGTAGTAGATGAGGTCACCCACAATGGCCGGGTGCTGATCCTGCTCGCCGTGGCTGCCGCCGACGGGGCCGTCGGCATCGGGTGTCGTCGACCACCGGCGCACGCCGGTCGCCGCGTCGAACGCGCGCAGGTCGTAGCGCATGACCTGCTTCCCTTTGACGACGAGGTTCCGCGAGCCAGACACGACGAGCAGTCCCTCCGCGTACGAGAGAAAGATGGCGTGCTGGAGCGCTTTCAGGTCGACCGCCTGCCGCCAGGCGACGCGGCCGGTCCGCAGGTCGAGCGCGACGAGCTGCGAGCCCTTCCCGAGAAGCATGCCCAGCTTGACCCGGCCGTTGGCGACCTTGCGCGTCTCCGGGTTCGTGCTTTCGACGAGATAGACGCGCTCGCCGCCGACGGCGATGGCCGGGTTGATGATGACGCCGGTCTCCGGCCGGTAGCTCCAGGCCGTCCGCCCCTTGTGGCGGTCCATCGCGAAGAGCTCGTCGCTGCACGTGATTTCGGAGTGGTCGAGGTAGCCCCACTTCCATGAGTGGCGCGACTGGACGCGGCGGCCGGCGTCGCGCCGCGAGGCGCTCCCGAGGAGCAGGTCGCCGACGCGGCAGACGTAGCCCCAGTCGTACGTTACGCCCTCGACGGGCACCGACGTCGCCATCGTGAGCTTCTTCTCGCCGGTCTCCGCGTCGAAGGCGAGGCACTGGCTGCCGGCGGCGAGGTAGATGGCGTCCTCGGCCGCGGCGAGGTTGCCGCAGTCCTTCGAGACGGCCAGCCGCACCGAGTACGGCACGTCCTGCTGCCAGAGGATCGTGCCGTTGTAGGCGTCGGCGCCGACGAGGTGGTTTGTGCCGGAGATGTAGACGCGCCCCTTGCTGTAGACGGGCGACGTGGTGCGATTGTGCCGGTCGACCATCCGCCGCGGGCCGGGCCGGCCGAACCACTGGAGCCGGACGGGGCCGGTGGCGTGCGCGTCGTTGCTGCACGCGGTGTTGGCCGGGTCGCCGTAGAGATGCGTCCATGTGCCCGCGCCGGGGAGCGCCGGGCGGCGGTACAGCGCGGCGAGATTCTTGCCGTCCTTTTCGGCCTGCCAATCGGCGAACGTCTGCCCGCCCCACTTCGCGAGCTTCTGCCGGTCGCCCGGCCCCGCGAGCACGAGCGCTCCGCCGTCGGGGCGCAGGACGCGCCGGACGACTGCCGCGGACACCGAGGGGACGCGCCCTTTGCGAGCAAACGCGTCGGACGTGATAACGTTCGCGAAGTGCCTCGCGTAGGGCAGCCGGCCGCTCGGAATCTGATGAATCACGGCGCGACTGCCGTAGAGCCCGGCTTTGCGAATGAGCTTCCGCGCCCGCTTGACGTTCTTCGGGTCGGAGTCGACGCCGATGATGCGCCACTTGGTGCGCTTCGCGAGTTCATACGCGAGCTGTCCCTCCCCGCAATCGAGCACGAGGCAGTAGCCCTTGCGCACATTGGCGCGTTTCACGATGGCGTCCGCAGCAGATGTGTAGCGCTTGTCAATCACAAGGTGTTTCCGTGGCTTGACGATGTCAGAGACATGCTTGGTCTTGGCCCCCGGCTTCCCGAAGCAGTGGATCGTCCCCTTGTCGGTGCTGGCGAAGAGCCGCCCGCGGGCCGCGGCGAGCGCATAGACCTTGCCCTCGGCCTTGGCCGTCCAGAGCTGCTTGCCGTCGGCCGCGTCGAAGGCAACGACCGCGCCGTCGCTCCCCGCGTACAAAACCCCGCCGGCCATGATGAGCGAGTAGCACGTCTGAAGCTTCGCCTGCCATCCCCCGTTCAGGACCAGGGCGCCCGGGCTGTGGCGGTAGACGCGTCCCTCGTGAACGAGCATTTGCCGCCCGCCTTCGTGGGCGGGCTTGTTGCGCTGCCGCAGATCGAGCCGCGTCATGCGCCCCGTCTCATTCGGGCCGTAGGCGAATGTCGTCCCGGACAGCAGCACGAAGGCCGAGCCGCCGCCCGGCAGGCCGCCGGTGTGCTTGCCCGTCTTGCGGTCGAACGTCTGAGCCCCGGTCCGGCCGGTCAGCACGATGAGCTCGTTCGGCGTCGCGACGATGTGCCCTTCGACCGTGATGTTCACCTTCTGCTTCCAGACGGGCTCGCCGTCCTCGGCCTTGATCGCGCAGAGATACACGCCCTGCGTCGGGAACACGCCGGCGCCGAAGTAGACGAGCCCATCATCGACGACCACGCCGCATCGCACGGGCCAGTAGGAGATCATCCGCCCGTTGCCGGGGATGCGGTGGTCGAAGGGCGCCGCCCGGTATTTCCAGATCAGCTTGCCCTTCTTCGCGTCGACGCAGTAGACGTGGCCGTCGTCGGAGCCGAAGTAGACGCGGTCGCCGACGACGGCGGGCGCGAGCCGGATTGGCCCCTCGGTCACAAACGCCCATTGGGTCAGGCCCGTCGATATGTCGACGCAGGTGAGCGTGTCGTCGCCCGACGAGCCGTAGTAGAGCCGCTTGCCGGCGACGACGGGATGGAACGCCCAGTCGGAGACGCGGGTCGGCTGGAGCCCGTGCCGCGCGTGATAGACATCGGCCCCCGCGGGCAGCGGCCACGCCGGCTGCGGCGCGACCGTCGCGCTGCGCCGCCAGACCTCGCCGAGCGGCAGGGCCAGCTTCTCGCCCGAGACACCGGTGCGTTCGTTGTCGTGTCGGAAGACGGGCCAGTCCTCAGCGCGCGCCACAGCAAGAGACGCGCACGCGAAGACCAGGCCGAGAAGCAACGAGACAGCGCTTCGGGGGGACTTCATCTTACTCTCCGGTTTTCGGGAACCAGGCGATCCGCCAGTCGGCCAAGTCGGAAGACGCGCGGGCCGCAAGTCACCATTATTCTATACGAATCAGGCCACGTGCGTAAGCCGGCCTCAGCGGTCGCTCATTATAAGCAGGGAATGGCAGGGAAGCCAAGCCGTTCGGTGTGTAAAAAGACGTAAGGCGGGTTTTTGATTGAACGAGCGCGGCGGATTGGATACGCTACCGCGCCATCGCCGCACCGGTCGCGGTCGGAGACGCGCGAAGACCTGAGCAGGAGGGGACCGTTATGAGCAAGAGAGCAAACCGTCTGCCCGTGCTGCTTCTCGCGGCGGCCCTGTGCGCCGCCATCGCAGGATGCGCGGAGAAATCCCTGAAGCTTGAATGCATGGAACGATACAACATCGACAGTTATCGCGTCGGCTGCTGGCTCTGGGGCGACCATCGCAAGGGCGGCGGGCCCTACGAGGACGAAGACTTCGAGAAGGTCACGGCCGCCGGCTTCAACACGTTCATCGGCGCGGGCGTCGACCTCAAGCTGCTGAACGAGCACGGGCTCAAGATCATGTACGGCGCCTCGCGGTCGCAGCTGCCGCAGCTGATCGCGCTCCACAAGAAATACGGCGACCGCACCGAGATCCTCGGTTACCACCTGAACGACAACTGCGACCTGCACGACTACACGGTCCGGTGCGCCCAATGGCTCGAGGCGAACGATGCGGCCAAGCTCGCGTGGATGAGCACAAGCCCGAACCCCGTCGGGCAGGCGGGGGTGCCGATGCCGGCGATCAGCAGCCAGATCTACACGTTCACCCAGCGGCCCGGCTCGTCGCAGGAAGACGTGCGCACGTGGTTCTGCAACACGCTGGACCGCGATCGCGCCCACTGCAACCGCTACGACATGGCGATGTGGCCCATCATCGGGGCTTACGGCCAGCACGAGAGCCCGTCGCAGTATCGCTTCCAAGCCAACGCGGCGGTTGCGTACGGCGCTCAGTCTTTCTGGCTCTTCTGCTACAACCGCTATTTCCGGCCCGTGCTCAGTCCTGCGGCGGGACCGGTCAACAAGTACATCGCCAACGTCGCGGGCCCCCGCGTGCTCGGGCGGCGCTCGGTCCGCGTGTTCCATTCGGGGCCCGACCTCCCGCCCGAGTCCGCGAGACCCGGCCCGGGCAAGCTCATCCGGACGATGGACGACTATCTCCTGGCCGGGGTGCTCGTGCCCGACGCGGAGTTCCAGGCCGGGATCGACGCGCCCGACACCGTGATGGTCGTCGACAAGCGCACGATCCAGTCGAAGCTCGGGGCCAAACTCGCGTCGTGGACCGGCGGGCATTCCGACGCCGAGCGCCCGCGGCCGAGGTGGTTCGCTCCGACGCTTCGAGAGCTGTACACGAAAGAAGACCCCGGCCCGCGCCGCGCCCACATCGAGTTCGGCGATCGCGTCACGGCGGTCGAGGCGCTCCTGCCGAACGGCCGGACGATCCGGTACAACCTCGACATGTCGCGCTCGCTCGAGTTGCCGGCCCTGCGCGGCGGCGGCGGCATCCTGCTCCGCATCGAGGCCGCCCCGCAGAAGGCCGACGCGGTCGGCGCGAATCCGGTCGTCAACACGCTCCCGAACTACTGGAAGTTCAAGCTCGATCGGACGAAGGCGCTGGGCGACAAGGAGAGGTGGTTCGATCCGGACTTCGACGCCGACAAATGGGAGCGGATCTTCGTCGACAAGTATTGCGGCTGGACCTACCAGGGCCACGGCCGCGCGAGCGGCGACGGCTGGTATCGCTTCCGGCTGCAGGCGCCGAAAGAGATGCGGCGGCCCTATGTCTATCTCCACTTCGGCGCCGCCGACGAAGAGGCCTGGGTCTACATCGATGGCAAGCTCGTCTACGAGCACACACAGAAGTCGACACGGCTGGGCATCGGCCAGTTGTGGTTCCGGCCGTTCTTCTTCGAGTGCCGCGAGACCCTTGCCGACGGCATGCCGCATACGGTCGTCGTCCGTGTCCGCAACTGGCACGGCGTCGGCGGGCTCTACCAGCCCATCCACTCGATCGGCTCCGACAAGCCGCTCAATCGCGAACAGCTCTGGCGTTTGGTCAGGCGACACAGGAAAAGGGAGCAGGAACTCCGTGACAAAGCAAGACGGTAGCATCCCGGCGCAGCCCAGGGACGACGACGGCTCGCATCTGGCCCGGCCGACGCCCGCGCAGGCCGCGTGGCAGGACCTCGAACTTGGGCTGATGGTCGGCATGGATATCGGCCAATTTGATACGAGCGAGAAGCCGGATGGCTTGTCGTTCGGCGAGGCCTATCCGGCCAGGATCTTCAATCCGACCGACCTCGACTGCGACGCGTGGATGGAGGTCTGCCAACTCTTCGGCGCCAGGTACACCGTCATGACGTCGAAGGGCGGCAGCGGCTTCCTGCAGTGGCAGACCGACGCCTACGAATACGGGATGCGGGAGGCCGTCAACTTCCGCGGCGGCAAGGGCGACGTCGTCCAGGAGTACGTCGAGTCCTCCGTGAAGGTCGGCATCAAGACCGGCTTCTACAACTGCATCCATTGGAACAGCTATCTGGGCGTCGTCCACAATGGCAAGCTGGGCGGCGGCTTCATCGGCGACGACACGCCCGAGGAGAAGGCCCGGTACGCCAGGATGTGCGAGCAGATGGTCACCGAACTCCTCACGCGCTACGGCGAGGTCACCGAACTGTGGTTCGACGGCGCCTACCGGCGCGTCGAGGACGGCGGGCCGGACCTCTATCCCATCTTCGAGAAGCACGGCCCGGACGTGATGTACTTTCAGGCCAACGACTGCAGCAGCATCCGCTGGTGCGGCAACGAGGAGGGATGGACGAACGATCCCTGCTGGGCGAGCGTCGCCAGCACCGACGCCGCGATGAACGACCGCGCCCAGGCGACCGGCGGCGACCCGAGCGGCGCCGTCTGGCTCCCGCCCGAGTGCGACACGATGGTCCCCGGCCGCTGGTGGGGATGGCAGGGCGAGGAGAAGATGCTCGCGATCGAGGACCCGACCGACAAGCTCATCGAGATGTACTACAACACGGTCGGGCGCAACGCCAACTTCCTGCTCGAACTCGTCATCGCCCCCGACGGCAAGCCGTTCGGGCCGGACATCAAATACTACGAGAAGTTCGGGAAGGAGATCCGGCGGCGGTTCGGCCAGTCGGTCGCCGAGACGTCGGGCGAAGGGAGCGAGGTTGTGCTCGAACTCGCGACGCCCTCGACCATCGACCACGTCATCATTATGGAAGACATCCTCCAGGGCGAGCGGATCCGCGAGTTCGTCGTCGAGGGGCTCGTGGCCGGCAACACGTGGCAGAAGCTGACCGGGGCGGAATCGGTCGGACACAAGCGGATTCTCAGGTTCGAGCCGGTCGAGGTCGCGCAGGTCCGCCTCCGCGTCACGAAGCAGGCTGCGACGCCCAAGATTCGCAAGCTGGCCGTGTACAATACGGCCTGATCCTGGGCCGCGGTTCTTGTGTCGCGCTTCACTGTCCGCCATTCTCCGTGTCCGCGGGCAGCCCCAGCAGGGGCGGTTTCTGCCGGACCCAATGCGTTACAACTTATTACGTCGCCCGAAGCCCTTTTGCCTTGAAGAACCGATCAAAGCCCCCTAGAATGCGTCTATACGGTTTCGCGAAAAGAGCGAGACCAT
>CAYLQD010000074.1:0-18343 GCA_964385685.1 uncultured Planctomycetota bacterium
AAGGGGACGGATTCAACGTTCTGTCGTGCCCCGTTGAAAAGTTCCTCTTCCCGGGTGGCCCCGACTGTGTCGGGGTCGCCGAAGGCGACAGGAGGTGTGGTAACGGCCCTCTTGCGGCCCTCCGCCTTCGCCCTTCGACAAGCTCGCCACGTAACTGGCGGGCAAGCTCAGGGCTTCGGCGGACGAGACGGCCGCCCGGACGAAGTCCGGGCCACCCAACGACGAGGCGCCGAACGCACGGTCTTCAACAGAGCAGTTCTGTCAGCCGTCCTATGATGCTTTTCGCCCGCGCCTTTTGCAACAAGTATTTCATCTGAATCATCCGCCGCGCCCGCCGCGGGTGAGGCCCGTTCACGGGCCTTTGCGAGGAGCTTCAGCTCCGAGTGCAGGCCCCGGCTTCAGCCGGGGTAACGGATCGGCGTAAACGCCGCGCAGCCCCGTTCACGGGGCTTCCCCTGCCACACCCACGGCGCGGCTTGAGCCGCTGTGTAAGCCCGGTGAACCGGGCTAAGACAGCGCAAACGCCCCCCCGGCAGGTTACCCCCGCTTAGGCGGGGGCCTATTCGCGTCTCCTCTCGGAGACGCGGAAAGCGGCGTGGACGCCGCTCAGGCAAAGCATTAGAAGACGGCAAGATGATTCAGGCATTTCATTGGCGTGGCGGCAGGTCCTGCCCTCGGCTGTTCGGTCGGTGCACCCATATTGGGTGCGCCGGGCCATCGCCGCCTCACCACCCCAACCGCCTCAGCATCTCGCGGCCAGCGGCCAGGGTACGCTTCGCAAGGCAGGGCAGCGATAACGGAACAACGACCGCTGTCGTCAGCATGAGCAGGCCCACGGCAACGAGGGAGTACACGTACGCGGGCTCCCAACGCAAGACCGGCTGGGCCGCCCAGAACATCAGCCCCCAGATCCAACCGAACCAGCCGAGCATAAGCGCCAGGTCCACGATAGTGCGAAAGCGGATGCGCTTGCCCGACGCCTCGTTCAACGCGCGGAACACCGGCCAGGCAACCGGCTCCCTCCTCAGAATGCGGTTGACCCTCGACTGCCCAATCGCCAACCCGAGGTCCAGGCAGAACCCCATCCGGACTTGCTCGGACGGGGCACATCTCTCCCCCTCGACTCCTCGGCTGAAAACGAATCCGGTTCTCGAGAACTTCCAACGCCGCCAGTTCCGAGTCATGCGGCGCACGAGAAACGCCATCGCCAGTGCCAAGGTTCCCTGCGCCGCGACGAGAATCGGCGCCGTCAGGTATGTCCGCCGTAGACTCTCGAACTGGGCGTCCTCTCTGGCAGTCATTGTGCGCAGGCCCCAGCCATGCGGCTGTTCCCACACCGGCGCGTGATAGCGCCGAATGACAAGCACACACAAAACGACCGCCATAATTAGGATGCCCGCCCCAAGAAGGACCCGACACGCAATTCGATCCAGCGGCGAGTCAGTAGTACCCCTCAGCACGCCGTCCCGCTCGAGCGTTCGGAGCTGATACTCCTTCCACGCCTCGGTTGCGCGTTTGAGCCGAGCCCGTGGCCCCCAGGTCCAAGCCCGGACGAGCGTCCTGACGCGGTCCCCGGGCTCCCGGAAGCCCTCGATGGAGACCGACAGAAGCCCCGGCCGCACGGCCGTCACCTGCTCCCAGGCAAAGTGGGCTTCGGGGCGGAAATGGATTGCTCGGGGATGTTGCCGCTTCGCGGCAACGCCAAGCCGCCGTCCCGGCGGCCGAAAGCCCGTCTCGTCGATCCGTAGGTTGCGAAACTCAATCGGCAGACCGGGCAGGTCCTTCGTCAGCGTGTTGTCAGCCGCGCTGTTACCGTCGCCTGTCATTGCCTTCCCGTCTTCCTCGACCTGAAGATGAGCACATACAAAGTGATCGACGCGATCAACGCAGCCGGGATGAGGCCCCAAAACGCTCCGAAACGCCCTCGGCAGAACACCAGAAGGACAACAGCAACAGCGGCGGGCAACGCGAATATGCCGCCGAGCGCCTTCCAGAAAGTGCGAGCGCTCTTGCTGCGTCTTCCGTCTCGCTCGCGGCCCCACTCCCGGAGTACGTCCCTTGCCCGTTGCGCGTGCTCGGGCGGCACGCCGATTCGGCCGAGAGCCGTGCTGCCCAATCCCAAGGGAAATGCGTCGTCGCCGCCCTCGTTAAACACGAGCGGGTCGCAGCCGTGGTGCTCCAAGACCTCCACCGTGGGGGCCAGGTCGGGGTATCTGCCCGCGTAGACCTCGACCCATTCTCCCTCAGGCCCGCCCAAGGGAATCTTTTCCATCTCCCGCGGCCACCGCTCGCCCATATGACCATATCCCGCTTGGAGGTGGCTTGCCCACCACTAGATTATACCCCGTGAGGGCCCGTTTGCGTAAGTTTGCGCTCGCCGCCCCTGGCCCGCCCCCGTTTGCCCGGCAGATGCGAAGGCAGGCGAGGGTGCTGGGTCGCGCGCGGGCCAAATGCCCAATGACCAAATCCCAATGACCAACCAAGCCCCAAATCGCAATTCCCAAGACAGCAAACAGGCGCGGCTCGGAGCGTTTGGGATTTGGCGTGTTGGAGCTTGGTGCTTGCCCGCCTGTGGCGGGTGAATTTGGAGCCTGGAGCTTGTGTCTTGGACATTGACGCGGCCCCTGCGATGACAAGCTCTTCCTCCGGGGTGGCCCCGACTGTGTCGGGGTCGCCGTAGGCGACAGGAGGTGGGGTAACGGCCCTCTTGCGGCCCTCCGCCTTCGCCCTTCGACAAGCTCAGGGCTTCGGCGGACGAGACGGCCGCCCGGACGGAGTCCGGGCCACCCGACGACGAGGACGACGACGAGGACGAGAACGATGGCACCGCAAGGCATTACGGGGGACGTGGCTGCGAAGTACCCCGTTCGGAGCGTTTACTTCCGCGCCGCCCGACTTGACCCGCGGCACGGCGACTGATATGTTTAGGACATCGGGCAGGACCGTGGTGGAGCAGGCATTCGGGCCGCTGTGCCAGCGGGGCCTGCTTGATGGCGGACAAGAATGTCCGCCCCACTGTCTTGTTAGAGCTCCTCAGTCACGATGCAGCCCCGGAGATGACGCGCAGGATGACTGACCGACCACAGCCCCCCACCCTCTTCGTGACGGCGACGGATACGGAGGTCGGCAAGACGGCCGTCGCGTCGGCCCTCGCGGCGCTGCTCCGTCGACGCGGCCGCGACGTCGGCGTCATCAAGCCCTTCGCCAGCGGATGCAGCGAGATCGACGGCCGGCTCGTCTCGGCCGACGGCCTCTGCCTGGCGCGGGCCGCGGGCTCGGACGACGCGCACGAACTCGTCTGCCCCGTGCGGCTGCGGCATCCGCTCGCGCCGCTGGCCGCGGCGGAACTCGAGGGCGTCGAGATCGACCTCGACGCCGCGCGCGGGGCGCTGGCCGAAGTCGCCGCGCGGCACGACTGCTTGATTGTCGAGGGGATCGGCGGGATAATGGTGCCGATCACGGCGGACACGACGGTCGCGGACGTCGCGGCCGAACTCGCCGCCCCCGTCCTCGTGGTCGCGAGGGCCGGGCTGGGCACCATCAACCACTCGCTCCTGACGGTCGACGCGCTGCGCGCCCGCGGGCTGGACGTCGCGGCCGTCGTGCTCAACGCCGCGAAAGCGTCGGCGGGCGGCCCCGCCGAGGAGACGAACCCGGGCGTGATCGCCCGGACGGGCGGCGTCGGCGTCATCGGGCCCGTGCCATACTGCGAGGGCGTCTCGGTCGAGGCCGGCGAGCTGGCGGGCCTGCCCGACGCGCTAGCGGCCGTGGACGGCGTGGACGAACTGATCGCGGATTGCTTTGAGGGGTGACGGTTCTCTTGAGGCCGTTGAAGAGGTGCCTTCTTGAGCCCGAAGGGCTCGGATTCACCAGCCCAGGGCGAAGCCCTGGGAGAGTGCGTGAGGCAGGAAAGCCCTGACAGGGCGATAGAGATTCTGTGACGCCCTTTCAGGGCTCGGCTCAAGGCGCATCTGCCACCCAGGGCTTCGCCCTGGGCTGGTGGGCGAGCTTCGCTCGCTTGGCAGTTTGCCTTGGGCAAACTGCGACGGCAGCAAAGCTGCCGCTGGTGCCCCTTCGGGGCAAGAAACGGATTTCTTCAACAACCCCGTTGAAGAACAGCAGAGGTAGGATACGGAGTTCCTGTTGGATGGAATGAGTTCACTGCTGGTGCTGCGGCTGCGGGTCGTGTGGAACACGCTCCGGACGCTGAGCGCGCACTCGCGCCTGAAGCTGCTCTCGATCACGGTGCTCGGCGGCGGAATCTGGATCGGGCTCTACCTGTTCCCCTACTTCGGCTTCCAGAAGGTCGTCGAGCTGCTGCGCGAGGGCAGCATCTCCGACGTAATCGTCTCGCTCTTCTTCTTCATCCTGATGATCATGCTCGTGTTCAGCAACGCCGTCATCGCGTACACGGCGATGTTCCGGTCGCGGGAGGCGTGGTTCCTCAACGGCTGCCCCTACGGGCCGGGCACGGTCTTCCTGTACAAGCTGGGCGAGTCGCTCGCGTTCAGCTCGTGGGCCTTCTTCCTGCTGGGCGTGCCCATCATGCTCGCGTACGGGGTGCACAAGCTGGCGCCGTGGTACTACTATCCCGCGCTGCTGCTGTTCTTCACGAGCTTCATCCTGATCCCGGCGTGCCTGGGGGCTTTGATCGCGCTGGCCATCTCGTGGCTGCTGCGGCCGTGGATGCGGCGGGTGCTCGTGTGGGCGGGCATCACGCTCGCGCTCGCGGCGCTGACGCTCGGCCCGGCCTATCTGCAAGGCCGCCGCAGCGCGGCGAACGTGTTCATCGCGACGACCCTGCTGCGGCGGATGAGCTTGTGCCACAGCATCTACTGGCCGAGCGCGTGGATTTCGCGCGGCCTCGCGATCTTTGCCGGCTCGCCCGGGTCCGAGGGCGTGGGCGATTCGCTCTTCTACCTCGGCTTGCTCGTCAGCAACTCGCTGATGCTGTGCGTCATCTGCTACGCGGCCGCCAGGAAGATCTACCGGCGGGCGTGGAACCAGACGCATTCGCTGTCGTCGAGGACGCAGTTCCGGTTCCTCCCGTTCGAGCTGGCCGGGCGCGGGCCCGACGCGCCCATGTTCCATCTCCTCGCCAAGGACCTGCGGACGTTCGTCCGCGACCCCGTCCAGTGGACGCAGTGCGCCGTTCTCTTCGGCCTGCTCGGGCTCTACATCCTGAATCTGCGCAACCTGCGCTATCCGTCGGAGCAGCTTCTCTGGCGCAACCTGACGACGATCCTCAACCTCGCGTCGATCTGTCTCGTGCTCGCGACGCTGACGACGCGGTTCGTCTTCCCGATGTTCAGTCTCGAGGGCCGGCGGTTCTGGCTGATCGGGCTGATGCCCGTCGGGCGGACGCTGGTCCTGTGGGGGAAGCTCGTGTTCTCGATGACGGCGTCGCTGTTCGTGACCGTGACGCTGATGATCGCGTCGGACCTGATGCTGGCGGAGCCGCCGGGGATGATCTTGCTCCACGTCTACACGGTCGGTATGATCTCGGTCGGGCTGTCCGGGATGGCGGTCGGGCTGAGCGCGCTCTACCCGAACATGCGTGAGGCGAGCCCGGCGAAGATCGTCTCGGGGTTCGGGGGCACGCTGAACCTGATCCTGAGCCTGCTGTTCGTCTCGACCGCCGTCGCCGTCGAGGCCGTGCCCGTGTACCTGTACACGCTGGGCCGGATCGCCCACCGGCAGATGGTGTTCGGGCTGTGCGGCGCGGCCGGCGTCATCCTCGTGCTCGCCGTCGTCGCGTTCACCGTGCCGATGTGGCTCGGCTCGCGGGCGCTGGCCCGCATGGAGTTCTGAATGCTGGACCGGATTCGCCAGGCCATCGGACGCGGCTCGGCCGATTACGTCGAGGTGCGCGTGCAGGAGGCGTCGTCGTCGTCCGTCCAGTACACGGGCCGCGAGCTGGAGCACGCGGGCCGGCAGATGTCGCTCGGCGGGAGCGTCCGGGCGATGGTCAAGGGCGGCTGGGGGTTTGCGTCGTTCAACGACATCGACGACCTGCCGCGGTTCGTCGAGGCGGCCTGTGCGCAGGCGCGGCTGGCCGAGCGGCCGTCGGCGGGGCTCGCGCCCGTCGAGCCGGCGGTCGACCAGGCCGCGACGCAGCCCGAGGTCGATCCGCGGTCGATCCCGCTCGAGCAGAAGCGGGAGCTGTGCGACAAGTACAACCGCATCATCCTCTCGACGCCGAAGATTCAGACGTCGAACGTCGTCTATCGCGACTCGGCCGTGCGGGAGTATCTCGTCACGGGCGACGGGGCGGAGATCGTCCAGGAGACGTGCTTCGCCGGCACGATCGCCGTCGCCGTGGCGAAAGACGGGACGAACGTGCAGCGTGCCTACGACACCGCGGGTAACATCCGCGGCTACCAGATCGTCGAGGACCGCGAAGCGGTGTGTGAGGAGGTCGCCCGCCGCGCCGTCGACCTGCTCGGGGCGAAGCCGCCGGAGGCGGGGCCGCACACGGTCGTCCTCGACCCGAAGCTCTGCGGCGTGTTCGTGCACGAGGCGTTCGGCCACCTGAGCGAGGCCGACTTCATCCACGAGAACGAGCAGCTGCAGGAGATGATGCACATCGGCCGGCGGTTCGGGCCCGACGGGCTCGCCATCTGCGACGATCCGAGCATGCCGGGCGAGGCCGGCACCTATGCCTACGACGCCGAGGGCACACCGGGCGGGCGGACGGACCTTATCCGCGACGGCGTGCTCACGAGCCGGCTCCACTCGCGCGAGACCGCGGCGATGATGAACGAGCCGCCGACCGGCAACGCGCGGGCGATCGACTACAGCTTCGCGCCCATCGTCCGCATGTCGAACACCTACATGGAGCCGGGGCCGTACACGTTCGAGCAACTGGTCGCGGGCGACGGCTCGCTCGACGGAATCGCGGACGGGCTCTACGCCGTCGGCTCGATCGGCGGCCAGACCGATATCGAGATGTTCACGTTCTCCGCCGAGATGGGCTACGAGATTCGGAACGGGAAGCTCGGGCGGATGCTCCGCGACGTCGTGCTGACGGGCAACGTGTTCCAGACGTTGGCCGACATCGAGGCGATCGGCAACGACGTCCGGATGATCGGCGGGCTGGGCGGATGCGGCAAGGGCGGGCAGTCGCCTCTGCGAGTGGCCGACGGCGGGCCGAGCGTCCGCATCCGGAACGTGGTAGTGGGCGGGGTCTGAATGGACATCCAGAATCTGGCCGACACGATCCTGGGCAAGACGGCGGCGGACGCCGACGCGGCGGAGGTGTTTTACGATGCGTCCGAGAGCCGCCCGGTCGAGTTCGAGAACAACAAGCTGAAGTACGTCGCGACGAAGTCGGAGCGCGGCATCGGCCTCCGGGTCATCAAGGACGGCCGCATCGGATTTTCGAGCACGTCGGACCTGCGCCGCATCGACGAACTGGTCGAGAACGCGCTCGAGAGCGCCCGGTTCGGCCAGGAGGCGACGTTCGAGTTCCCCGCGTCGTGCGAGCCAGCGGCCGTCGAGGTGTATGACGACGCGGTGCCGGAGTTCGGCACGGCCCGGATGACCGAGCTGGGGCAGGCGGCCATCGACCGTGTCCTCGCGAAGTACCCCGACGTGCAATGCTCGGCCGAGGTCGCCGCGTCGGTCGGCGACGAGCTGATCGCGAACACGAACGGCCTGTGCGTCGGCCACCGGCTGACCACGTTCTCGGTCCACATCACCGCGCTGTCCATCGCGGACGGCGGCCTGCTGTGGGTCGGCGACGGAAAGACGGGCTCGAAGCTCCTGACCGACACCGCCCCGTTCACCGACAAGATCGTCCGCGACCTCGATCTCGCGCGGGACGAGGCCGCGGCCACGACCGGCTCGTACCCGACGATCTTCACGCCCGACGCGATGGCGACCCTCCTGCTCACGCTCTCGCAGGGCGTCAACGGCAAGCTCGTGCAGAAGGGCGCGTCGCCCCTGACGGGCCGCATCGGCGAGCAGGTGCTCGACGAGCGCATATCGATCTATGACGACGCCCTCATTGACTTCGCGGCATCGAGCGCGCCGCACGACACCGAGGGGCTGCCGTCACGCCGGACGCCGCTCTTCGAGAACGGCGTGCTCCGCACCTACCTGCTCGATCTGCAGACGGCCGGGATGCTGGGCGCCGAGCCGACGGGCAACGGGCTCCGCGGCTATGGCTCGCAGCCGGGGCCCGGCGACAACAACACCGTCATCGAGCCGGGCGACACGCCGGTCGGGGACATGCTGGCCGACATCAAGAGCGGCCTGCTCGTCGACAGCGTGCTCGGCGCGGGCATGGGCAACGCGCTCGCCGGCGACTTCTCCGTCAACGTCGCGCTCGGCTTCTGGATCGAGAACGGCAAGCCCGTCGGCCGGGCGAAGAACTGCATGATCTTCGGCAACGTCTACGATCTGCTGCGCGACGGTGTCGCCGCGATCGGCGACACGCCGGAGATGAAGGGCTCGATGAGCATGCCGCACGTCCTGTTCAAGGAACTCAGCATCGGAACACAATGACACCAGAAAGGCGGTGAAAGGGACGGCTCTTTGAGCCCGAAGGGCTCAGATTCATCAGCCCAGGGCGAAGCCCTGGGAAAGCGTGGGCCGGGCAGGAGAGCCCTGAAGGGGCGACAGAGACTCTATGACGCCCTTGCAGGGCTTGGCTGGAACCGCATCTGGTACCCAGGGCTTCGCCCTGGGCTGACGGGCGAGCGTTGCTCGCCTTGCAGTTTGCCATGGGCAAACTGCCACGGCAGCAAAGCTGCCGCAGTGCCCCTTTGGGGCAAGAAACAGGCGCTTTCAACGGCCACAACGGAGAAGGTAGAAGGAAATGAACATCCTGCTGGTCGGGTCGGGCGGTCGCGAGCACGCGCTCGCGTGGAAGATCGCCCAGTCGCCGCTGTGCGACAAGCTCTATGCCGCGCCGGGCAACGCGGGGATCGCGCGGCACGCCAAGTGCGTCGACATCGCGGCCGACGACGTGAGCGTGCTCCTGAAGTTCGCGAAGCGCGAGCAGATCGACCTCGTCGTGGTCGGCCCGGAGGCGCCGCTCGTCGAAGGGCTCGTCGACGCGTGCGCGCTCGCGGGCGTCAAGGCGTTCGGCCCGTCGCGAGCCGCGGCGCAGCTCGAGGGCAGCAAGGCGTTCTCGAAGGAGATCCTCCACCGGCACGCCATCCCGACCGGCGGCTACGCAGCGTTCGACTACCTCGAGGCCGCGGAGGAATACATCGCGACGCTGAAGCCGCCCATCGTCGTCAAGGCCGACGGGCTCGCGGCCGGCAAGGGCGTCATCATCTGCGAGAGCCGCGCCGAGGCGAACGAGTGGGTCCGGGCGATGCTCATGGAGGGCCGGTTCGGCAAAGCCGGCAGCACCATCGTCGTCGAAGAATTCCTCGTCGGTGAGGAGGCGTCGATCCTCGCCTTCACCGACGGCAGGACAATCGCGACGATGCCGTCATCGCAGGATCACAAGCGGGCGCTCGACAACGACGAAGGCCCGAACACCGGCGGCATGGGCGCCTACTCGCCCGCGCCCATCGTCACCGGCACCGTCTACGACCGCATCGAGCGCGACATCCTCATCCCGACCATCCACGCGATGAACATCGAGGAGAGACCCTATCACGGCGTGCTCTACGCCGGCCTCATGATCGACGACAACAATCCCAAGGTGCTCGAGTTCAACGTCCGATTCGGCGATCCCGAGACCCAGCCGATCCTGATGCGCCTCAAGTCCGACATCGTCCCCATCCTGCTCGCGACCGTCGACGGCACGCTCGACCAGGTCGAGATCGAGTGGGACGAGCGGCCGGCCGTCTGCGTCGTCATGGCGTCCGGCGGGTATCCCGGTAACTACAAGAAGGGCTTCCCGATCACGGGCATCAAAGAGGCGGAGGCACTCGGCGACGTCAAGGTCTTCCACGCCGGCGCCGCCGACCGCGACGGGACGCCCGTGACCAGCGGCGGGCGGGTGCTCGGCGTCACGGCCGTCGCCGCCGAGCTGAGCGACGCGATCGACCTCGCCTACGAGGCCGTGGGCCGCATCAAGTTCGAAGGCGCCCACTACCGCAAGGACATCGGCGCGAAGGCCCTCCGGCGGTGAGGGCGCGGAGCCGCAATGGGCCGCATCATCAGCCACATCTTCGACGGCTTCAAGGGCTCCATCGGCGCCGCCGACATTGGCGGCATCGTCCGCGAGAAGCTCTCGCCCCACGCCTCGCCGAACTGATCCGCGAACATCTGCCCGGCGGCCGTGTCTCATCTTGACTTGCCGTCGGATCGCGTGTATAACTCGCCGGCCAACGACCCGAAGGAGAGACCGGCGTGCCGAACCGATCATTCCAGTGGCCCGACGGCGCACGTGCGGCCATCAGCCTGACGTTCGACGATGCCCGGACGACGCAGATCGACGCCGGCATCCCCATCCTCGACGCACACGACCTGAAGGCGACCTTCTACGTCTCGCCGGCCAACGCCGGGCAACGCCTCGACGGCTGGAAGGCGGCGGCGGCGAACGGGCACGAGATCGGCAACCACTCGCTCAGTCATCCGTGCAGCATCAATTTTCACTTCGACGACGACAACGCGCTGGAGGACTACTCCCTCGAGCGGATGGAAAGGGACCTGCTCGGCGCGAGCGACGAGATCGAGCGGCTGCTCGGCGTGCGGCCGGTCACGTTCGCATATCCGTGCGGCCAGACGTTCATCGGGCGCGGCGCGGGGTGCCGGAGCTACGTCCCGCTCGTCGCGAAACACTTCATCGCGGGGCGCAGCGCGTTCGATGAGACACCCAACGACCCGATGGTGGCCGACCTGGCGCAGTTGACCGGTATGGAGGCCGACCGGGCCGGCATTGAACAACTCACCGCGCTGATAGACCGGGCGCTCGACCAGGGAAGCTGGCTGGTCCTGTTCGCGCACAACGTGGGCACGGGCGGTCATCAGGCCCTCGGGGCGGAGACCCTCGAGGCGCTCTGCCGGCACGCACAGGGCAGCGCGGTGTGGATGGACACCGTCGCCAACATCGCGGCGTACGTACACGAAGCGAGAGACAAGGCGGCCGGCAAATAGGAGGACAGCACGATGGCGAAACTGGCGATCAACGGCGGCACCCCGGCGCTTCCGGACGGACTGAAGCGCGCTCCGTGGCCTGTGTTCGACGACGCCGAGCGGCGGGCGCTGCTCGACGTGCTCGAGAGCGGCCAGTGGTGCAGCATGTCGGAGGGCAAGGTCGCTGAGTTCGAGCAGGCGTTCGCCGAGTTCATCGGCACGAAACACGCGGCCGCCGTTCCCACGGGCACGGCCGCGCTCGAGCTGGCCTTCAGGGCGGTCGGCATCGAGCCCGGCGACGAGGTCATCATCCCCGCAGTGACGTTCGTCGCGTCCGCGTCCGCCGTCGTGCTCGCCAACGGCGTGCCGGTGTTCGTCGACATCGATCCCGAGACGTACCAGATCTCGCCCGACGCCGTCGAGGCGGCCATCACGGACCGGACGCGGGCCATCGAGCCCGTCCACTACGGCGGCTACCCGGCGGACATGGACCGAATTACGGAGATCGCCGAGAAGCATGGCCTGTCCGTGATCGAAGATTGCGCCGAGGCCCACGGCTCCGAATGGCGCGGCAAACGAGTCGGCTCGCTCGGCGACATCGGCTGCTTCAGCTTCCAGATGGGCAAGCCCCTGACCTGCGGCGAGGGCGGTGCGATCACGTACAGCAACGACGACCTGGCAACGAGCTGCTACGCCTACGCGCAGTTGGGCCGGAAGCCCGGCGGCGAGAAATACACCCATTACATCCCCGCCGGCAATTACCGCATGTCCCAGTTCCTCGGGGCGCTGCTGCTGCCCCAGCTCGCACGCCTCGAGGAGCAGACCGAGATCAGGCACGGGAGCGGCGAGTACCTCGCAGCGGAACTCGGGAAGCTCGAGGGCATCTCGGCCCTGAAGCGGGATCCGCGCGTCACGAACCGGGGTTATTACTTCTACTTCATGAGGTACGACGCGTCGCAGTGGAACGATGTCCCTCGCGATAAGTTCATCGAGGCCTTGAAAGCGGAAGGCGTCGCGTGCGGCACCGCGCACAACGGCCCCATATATCAGAACCCCGCGTTCCGGGAGATCAAGCGGGCCCTGCTGCACGGGAGCGACATGGACTACTCCAAGGTCCACTGCCCCGAGGCCGAGCGAATCTACACGTCGGAAGTCGTCGCGATGGGGAAAGACTTCCTGCTGGAGCGGGAGAACGTCGACAGAATCGTGGCTGCGATCTCCAAGCTGCGCGACAACATCGACGAGCTGTCGAAGTAGGGACGGGCCGCCTCCTGCATTGACTCCGCGCGCCGTGCGTGCCAGAATACGCCGTCTCGAACGGAGCAGCGTCCTTGGCAAAGAAGGCGAAGAACGCCGGAGAATCGGGCGGCACGAAGCTCATCGCCCGCAACAAGAAGGCGCGGCACCAGTACCTCATCCTCGACACGTTCGAGGCGGGGATCGAGCTTCAGGGCACCGAGGTCAAGTCGCTCCGCGACGGCAAGTGCAGCCTGGCCGAGAGCTACGCGCGGGTCGACGGGGGCGAGCTGTTCCTCTTCGGCGCCCACATCGACGTGTACCGGCACGGCAGCGACATGAACCACGAGCCGGCGCGGCGGCGGAAGCTGCTAATGCACCGGCGCGAGATCCGGCGGCTCGGGGCGCAGCTCGCCGAGAAGGGGCTGACGATCGTGCCGCTCTCGATGTACTTCAAGCGCGGGCTCGCGAAGGTCGAGCTGGCGCTCGTGCGCGGCAAGAAGCTCTACGACAAGCGGCAGTCGCTCAAGAAACGCGACGCCGACCGCGCGATGCAGCGGGCGATGTCGTCACACCGCCGCTAGCGCGCTCTCCCTGCATCGTAATCGTAATCCTAATCGTAATCTTAATCCTAATCGTAATCGCCCCGCGGACCGCCTCACTCCTCCGGCGCCGGCTCCGGCGGAAGCCGCCTGGCTGCAGCGCCGAACAGCAACTTGAACTCGCGGGCCGCACTCGCCGGGAAGTCCTTCGTGTCGGCCTCTTCGGCGGCGCGAAGACACTCGACAGCGATCCCCGGCCGCGCGACGCGCGCCCGCCCCTCCTTCTTCGCCGCGCGAAGCACGTCGGCCCACAACTCGTACGCGCCCTTGTCGGACGGGTTCGCGCGGCACGACGCCACGATGGCGCACGTGGCGCCGGGCAGGTCACCGAGGTGGAAGTAGACGAGTGACTCGTACTTCCAGGCCCTGCTCGCGGGGAACCGACCGACGTTGAACCGCCGAGCAGTGCGGAGGCATTCGAGAGCGACATCCGGGCGCGCGACATGCGGACGTTTCTGCCGGGCCACTGCGCCAAGCGTGTCCGTCCAGACAGCGTAAACGGTTTCGCTGAACGGGTCCTTTCTGCTCGCGGCGACGAGGGCATCGGCCGCAGCCGCGTATTGCCTGAGTCGGAAGCGAACCATCGCTTCCTTCAGCCGCACGTTGCCGTAGCCGGGCGCCAGGCGGTCCATTTCCTTGACCTGTTCGAGCGCTATGGCGTACGCCTCTTCCGCGGTCTGCGCCGTCACAGCCCGCTTCTCAAGGAACTCCCCCCAGTCCCAGCACGTAGTCGCCAGTTGCTCGCGCGCCTCAAGCGTCCACAACGTCGGCCAGCCCGTATCGATTGCCGCCATTAGCTTCTCGGCGCGCTCGCCCCCCAGTACCGGAAGATACATGGCCTGCCGAATCCGGACCTGACTCAAGAGCCCCGGGCCGGCCGTGAACAGGTAGACGCCCGCGAGGAGAACGACGAGCAGCGGCCCGAACGCCGCCGACGGCTCGGCACCCGGCGCCCGCCGCTGCCACCACGGCCCCGCCATCCCGGCCATCATCGCCAGCGCGATCACAAGCGGCACGTACCCCTGCACGTAGTGCGGCGGCACGCCGACCATCCCCTGCGCCAGCATCCCGAGGCAGCCGCAGACGAGCCCGCACAACAGCGGCCGCTCGGCCGGACCGACCCGCTTGCCCGCCTGCCGCGCCCGCCGGGCCGCGAAGAAAACGAACGCGCCCGCGAGCACAAGCCCGACGACGCCCAACTCCGCCTGAACGTGGAGCGGCAGACTGTGCGCCTTCAGAACATCCGTCGACTGATACTCGTGCGCGGCATACTCGACCGGCAGCACGCGCGTATATTGGACGGGGAACGCGCCGAGCCCGTGCCCGAGGAGCGGCCGCTCGCGGACGAGCGTCATCCCGCCCTTCCAGAGCGCGGGCCGCGCGCCGAGGTGACGCGTGATCCATTCGTCCGGCCACGTCTCCGGCGCGAGGATCGGCCACAGCAGCAGCAGGATGGCGAGCACCGCGATCACTTCCGCCGGATACTTCCGAATCCGCGCGGGCAGCGAATAGATGATGACAAGCGCGACGGCGCCGGCCGCGCCGATGAGGGCCGCCGCCGACCGGCTCGCCATGAGGGCCGCGACGCACGCGAGCGCCACGACCCCGCCCCACAGACCCGCCCGCCAATTGACCCGGCGGCGCAGGGCCGCCGCGACATATGCCACGCCCACCACGAGCGGCAGGATGGCGAACGCGCCCGCAAGGTTCGGGTTGTCGAACGGATAGATCTTCAGCGCCGCCTGCGGTGATTCCGCGCCCACCTTGCCGACGAAGTAGACCACGCACACAACCGCCGCCGAGCAGCCGTACGCGATCGTGAGCCAGCGGCGGACACGCTCGATCGTCAGCAGGTTCGCGAAGCCGACGACGGCGAGCGCCATGTAGCCCAGTTCGACGAGCGGCTGCGCCGCGGCCCACCGGGCGTCGGACCATGCCGTGCTGACGACGCCCCACGCGAACAGCGCCAGCATCGCCGTCCCCACCCCGGACGCGCGGAGCAGCTCCTCGAACCGGACCGGCCGCACGAGCAGCAACCCGACCCACGCGACGAGCACCGACGTCTGCAGCGCGAACAGCTTCAGGTACGACCGCGAGAACGTGAGGCTCAGCGGGTCCTCGAACAGCTCGACGAGCCACCAGCGATCGGTCCCGCTTGGATTCCACAAGAGCGGCATGACGACGATGGGGGCAAGGGCGAGCGCGGCGACGAGCCGCATCCGGAACGCGACCGACCGGTGGTGGTCCATGTGGCTTTGCATCTCGTCGGCCATCGGCGTCTGTCTCCGCGAGCCGACACTATGCTAGCACAAATCCCGGCCCGTTCAAATCATGTGGGTCTGCCGCCCGCGCCCCATCCCACTGCTGTCAACTGCTGACTGATTACTGACCACTGCCACCCGCTGCCTGCTGCCCGCTACCCGCTGCTGTATCTCTTGCATTCACGCCCCGAACGACGCATAATCGGTCCGCACGGATGCGGAACCCGCGGGAGGAAACCGACATCATGCCCGGCTTCGCCAGAGCAAAGAAGAAGGTCGCCGACCTCGTTGAACGCCACCCGCCTTCGCTTGAGCTACGGCGGGCAGGGATCGACGCGACCGACCGTAAGATCGACCGATTGGTGTGTGAGGTGTACGGACTGACTGAGAAAGAAATAGGAGTTGTGGAGGAGGATTAGGTGCTTGAATATCTGCGCCACTGGAAGCTAACCGAGTGGCTCGGCGTTTGTGGGTTCGTTATTGCCTTGTTGTCCGTTGTTCTTACTTGGTTGCAGCACAATTGGGCAAGGCGCGCATTCATGAAAGAACGTGAAGAGCAGGTGGCCGTTACGGCCAAATGGGAGATTGGGTCCGGCTTCACCGTTCCAACAGTCGTCGTCCGGATCGTCAACACAGGCCGAATAGCGATTCACTTGGACCGCGTGCTTCTGCGATGGGGGGGCAAGATCAAGAAAGTGGGGGATTCCTACAGCGAAATGGAATTCCAGCAAGAAACTGAGGATTCGAATCCCTTGGCGGTTGGCGATGACCGGACATTCTTCCTTCCAACCTCCGTGCCGCAGCCTATGTTGTCCGCGATCTTGAATGTTGGGCCGAGGAAAGTGTGCCTGGTTGTTAGGTCCAAGCAAGGCGAGATAGCGCGCCTAGAGGGAAGCAGAATCTACGACTTAGTGAAGTCTGTTGCAGAGGCCCGCTCGGCAGGCTGGAAAGAAAGACACGACGTTACAGTGTGAAGTTTCTCCACCGGCACCCGCCTTTGCTTGAGCTACGCCCGGCAAGCCGCAAGATCGACCGGCTCGTCGACAAGCTGTATGGCTTGACGGACAAAGAGATCCGGATTGTGGAGGGCAAACGTGATGGCTGAGAAATCCATTTGTCGTATCGGGGTTTTCTATGACGGCTCCTTCTTTGCGCACGCGCAACACTACTACTACCACGAAAAGAAGGTTGGGTGGCTCTCCTTCGTGCCGTTCCATCGTCTCATCCAGGATTTTGTGCGAGGGAAGGAGCAGGGTTTCCTCCACTACAACGTGGTGTATGCCGGCTGGTATCAAGGCATGTTCACTACGAAGGACGCAACGCTGCAGCAGTTGCGCGGCCACCGTATTCTTTACCATGACCTGATGCATGCCGGAATCGCGCCGAAGTTCCATCCCGTCTCTGTCAAGAGAAGAGAGAAGGGGGTAGACGTCGGGATGGCGGTCGACGTCCTGCAGGTCGCCTTGGGCGGCAAGATTGACGTGGCTACGCTAGTGACTGGGGACGCGGACTTCGTGCCGCTGGTGAGAGCGTTGATGAAGGAGGGTATTCGTGTTCTTGCCGCCTATTTCGCATTCACGGACAAAGACGGTCGAAAGTCCTTTGTGAATGAGCGACTTCTGAAGGCGTGCAACTACGAACTGAACGTCACAGAGTTGGAACGAGACAAGGACTACGGCAACGATTTCAGAGCGCTCTTCAAGAAGCCGTCCAAGACCCCCAATGCCCAGCGGAAGGAATAGACCGCATGCTCGAATTGCACAAGCAACTTCCGCCTTCGCCGAAGCCCTCCTCGGCGGGCAAGCTACCGCGGACAAGCCACGCGGCGAAGAAGGAGCGGGACCGCGAACTCATCCAGCGCCAGATCGACGCCACTGACCGAAAGATCGACCAGCTCGTCTACAAGCTCTACGGCCTGACGGCCAAGGAAATCCGGATTGTGGAAGAGGCGCTGTAGCCGCCGTCCATGACGGCGGACAACGGCCCGGCCTCATGGAGGCCGGCTACAGAAATAAGCGCCGGTCGAGAGGTCGTTTTGTAGCCGCCGTCCATGACGGCGGACAACGACCCGGCCTCATGGAGGCCAGCTACAAAAAGGAACAGCTGCGAGCGGCATGGACGCGTCGCCCGACCGCGGAGACGTGACGATGGTGGCTGCAAACCGCGGACCGAAACACAAGCATCTCCGCCGACTGACTGACATCTGGTTGCCGGACCGCGATTTCTATGTGACGGTCTGCGCACGGGACCGAACGCGGAAGCTTGCCACAGAGAAGGTCGTTCGTGTCCTCGTCGAGGAATGGGCCAAACTCATCGACTTGTATGGGTGGGCTGTCGGGCCTTACGTCGTAATGCCGGATCACGTGCACTTCTTCTGTCGAGACGTGAGCCAGACGAAACCGCTCTCGCTTTGCGTCGGCAAATGGAAAGAATGGACAACGAAGCGGGTGAGGCGGGAACGGGGATGGCGGAGTTCCTTGTGGCAGCGCGAGTTCTTCGACCACCTGCTGAGATCGGATGAGAGCTATAAAGCGAAATGGGCTTACGTCCGCATGAACCCTGTGCGGGCTGGGTTGGTTGAGCGCCCAGAGGATTGGCCCTATCAGGGGTACATTGACTACGATTGACTGCGGCGCCGTTGCCTGTAGCCGCCGTCCATGACGGCGGACAACAACCCGGCCTCATGGAGGCCGGCTACAGAGGACGCGGAAAGGAATGCGGATTGTGGAAGAGGCGCTGTAGCCGCCGTCCATGACGGCGGAGAACGACCCGGCCTCATGGAGGCCGGCTACAGAGGACGCGGAAAGAGATTCGGATTGTGGAAGAGGCGCTGTAGCCGCCGTCCATGACGGCGGAGAACGACCCGGCCTCATGGAGGCCGGCTACAGAAGGCGCGGAAAGAGATTCGGATTGTGGAGGAGGCGCTGTAGCCGCCGTCCATGACGGCGGGAAGCCGCTAATGTGGCACAGCCGCCCTCGCCGTCGTGGAGTTTGCGGCGCAAACTCCGAGGCGTTCCGGCGACGCCGGAATGCCCGAAATCCAAGAAAAATCGACGTGGGGGCTTGACATCCACACGGTCGTGTGGTATAGTTCTCAGCGGCCGAAATGGCCGTTTGGAGGGCGTTTTGGGGCTCGAGAAGTATGTTTTACGGTAACACTTCAGCCGAATGAAGTGGATCAGTTCGGCAAGGGCGGCAGTGTAC
>CAYLQD010000075.1:0-18292 GCA_964385685.1 uncultured Planctomycetota bacterium
AGGTCATCGTGCAGCCGTTCGCGACGGTCCAGACACGGCGGCAGCGCTGCGAGCTGCACCTCGACGGCGCCGCGAAGCCGCTCGACCTCCAGCCGATGCGGCCGAACGGCATCATCCCGCCGACGACGCCCCCGGCGGGAATCACCGGCCCGATCGTGCACGCCGGGGCGGGCCGCGCGGAAGATTTCATGACGGCGCAGGCGCGCGGCGCGGTCGTCGTGCTCGACTACAACGCGGGCACCGGCTGGCTGCGGGCGTTTCGGCTCGGCGCCCGGGCCGTCATCTTCGTGCCGAACGGGCCGGTCGAATCGCGGCACTCGCACACCGTCGAGGCCAACGCGAACCTGCCGCGCTACTACTACGACGGCCCCCGTGACGACCTGGCCGCCGGCGCCACGGCGACGATCCACAGCGAGATCGTCTGGGACGGCGTCACGGGCCGCAACGTGTTCGGGTTCTTCACCGGCTCGAAGCCCGCGTTCCCCAAGGCGGGGGAGACGGAGGAAAAGGACAAGGCGAAGGAAGAGCTGATCGTCGTGTCCGCGCGGCTCGACAGCTTCGGGGAGGTGCCGGACCTGTCGCCGGGCGCCCGCGGCGCGGCCAACTGCGCCGCCTTGCTCAAGCTGGCCGAGCACTTCAAGGAGCATCCGCCGCGCCGGCACGTGCTCGTCGCGTTCTTCGACGGCCAGAGCCGAAACCTCCTGGGCAGCGGGGTCTTCTACCGCTCGCTCGAGGAGAAGGACGACCGGGCCTCGGTCGAGGCGCGGCAGACGTCGCTCGACTCTGAGGCAGATCTTCTGAAGAAGATGAAGGCCCTGCTCGGCGAGGCGGCGCCCCTGCAGGCGGCGCTGGCCGCGTCGGACTCCATGCTCGTGCCCATGCTCGGCATGCTCGCCGCGCTCCTGGCGGCCGGACTCCTGGCCGCTTCCGTCATCCGCCTCGTCCGGCAACCTGTCGACGACGCCCCCGCAGACGCTGCACTCGGGCTTCACATCGCGCTGGCGGCCATCGCCCTCGCCGTCGTTGTGGCGGGCATCACTGCCGCGGCGGTCACTTTCCCGCGCGAAGAGAAGACCGAGGCGCCCGGGGCCGGCGTCCGGCGCGAACTCCTCCACCGCCTCCGCGAGCGCGCCGAAGACCACACCAACGCCGTCAAGGGCACGATCTACGACCTCAATTTCGAGAAACAGCAGCTCCGCAAGACGTGGGACGACGTCGAGCCGGACGATCTGACGGCCAAGGGCCGCGAGGCCAGGGAGCGGATTCAGCAGATCACCGACGAAGTCAAGACCCAGTGGCTCCCGGTGAAGGACGAGTGGAACACGCTGCGCCGGGCGCTCGGGAAAGACGACACGGAGGACATCGCGCCGGTGGTCCGGCAGAAGCTGCGGCTCATTATGGACGAGGTCCGCGAGAACGTCGGTCTTCGCGACGCCGAACTCGCGTCCGAGCGGGATGCCCTCGCCGCCGCGACCGCGGTCAAGACGCTCATCGGGGAGTATCGCAACGTCCTGCACACGTCGTTGATGCTCGGCGACACGACCGAGCAATGGGGCGTCGTGGTCGGCGGCGATTCGGCCACCCACTCATGGAGCGACAGCCCGGGGCAATACGGGGGGGTCAAGGGGACGTTCCTCCGCGCGTATGAAGAGATGGCGGAGGAGGGCAGGGCGCCCGCGCATTTCCTCGCGCCGACGGTCGACCAGAAGCTCCGGCCCACGCGCACGCTCTGGGCGGCCCCGGCGTTCGTTCACGGCGGCGAGGTCGCCGGCCTCTTCGGCGTCTACAACCTCGCCCTGGCCACCTGCCAGGAACGGCTCCCCAGGGAGGGGACTCCCGACGACACGCTCGACCGGCTGGACCTGGGCCGGATCGAGACGCAGGTCGATGAGATCGCCGCTCTGCTCTCGGCCGTGGCCGAACGCAAGGGGCTGTCCGTCAAGAGCGGCATCGTCCCGGGCAGGGGATACGTCTGGCCCAAGTTCGACGACCGCGTTCGCGGGGCGATGGTCATGGGCATGCTGCCGGGCAGCTCCGTGCCCAACACGCCCATGCCCGGCGCCATCGTGCGGATCGGCAACCGGATACCGACGAGCAGTCTCGCCTACAACCCCCGCAAGCACTACGCGTTCGACTCGTTTCAGATCGTGCGCACGACTCAGAACGGGACGTATTCCGTCGGCCCGCTCCCGGGAGAAGACTGGCCCGGGTTCGCGGTGATCTTCGACGAGCGCGGCATGGCGGCGTCCGTCTCCGACAGTATGTCGTCCCTGCGCATTCGCGGGCGGCTCAACGTCTTCCGCTGCTGGCACGGCGCGCTCGTGCTGCCGCCGCAGATCGAGACGGTCAAGATCGCCGGGACCGACGTGCTCGTGATGTCGTCTCGTGCCAACGCGGCGCTCGACCCGAAGAAATCGTTCACGTCGACCTCGGAGGGCCTCGTGACCTGGTGGGCGGACGAGCGCATCAAGGGAATCAAGTTGTTCGGGCTCGAGCGGCTGGTCGGGCTCAACAACGAGGCGGCCGCGGCGCCCGACGAGGATGAGGACGAGGAAATGACCCCGGGCCGCAGGGCCCAGGGGTTCGGCTTCCTGGCCGAGTCCGGCGAGGCCGAGGGCCTGCGGGTGACCCGGTCGTCCGGCGGCGACTTGTGGCGGCTGAACGAATCGCGCCTCGCCGTGCTGCGCGAGCGGGACATCCGCGACAGCTCGGTCGAGGAACTCCACGGCCGTTCGGAAGACTGGCGGGCCGAGGCCGACGAGACGTCCTTCCCGCTGCGGAGCGAGGCGCTCGACGCCAGCGCGTTCTGGGCGTCGCAGCCCGTCTACACGCAGACGCGCGGCACCCTCGACGACCTGGTCTTCGCCGTGCTCATCCTGCTCGGGCTGTCGGTGCCGTTCGCGTTCGCCGTCGAGCGGATGGTCATCGGGTCGACGACGATCTACCGGCAGATCAGCTGGTTTGCGGCGCTCTTCGCGGCGACGTTCCTCGTGCTCTACCTCTCACACCCCGCGTTCGCCCTCGCCAACACGCCCATCATCATCTTCCTCGGGTTCGCCATCGTCGTCCTGTCGGTTCTGGTGATCGCGATCATCATGCGCAAGTTCGAGGTCGAGCTGAAGGCGCTTCAGGGGATGACGGCGACGGTCCACGCGGCCGACGTGTCGCGCGTCAGCACGTTCGTGGCGGCGATGCAGATGGGCATCTCGACGATGCGGCGCCGCCCGCTTCGGACCGCCCTCACCGCGACGACCATCATCCTGCTCACGTTCACGATCCTGTGCTTCGCGTCGTTCGGCACGCGGCTCGGGATCATCACGATCTTCTCCGAGCCGAGCCCGCCCTACGCGGGGGCCTTCGTGCACCGGGTCAACTGGGAGGTCGTGAACCGCGACGTGCTCGACGTGCTCCACGGGCTTCGGGGACGGTGGGGCGAGAGCGTGTCGGTCCATCGCCGCGAATGGATCTGCCCGAACCCGAAGGCCGCCAGTCAAGAGCTGCTGCTGACGCGGCACGACGGGTCGCGCCCGCGCACGATCACCGGCGTGCTCGGAATCGATCCCGCGGAAATCCGAAGCCGGCGTGACCTGGCCGCCCTGTTCGGCGACGGGCTCGACGACGAGACCATCCGGCTGACGAAGGCGGTCGCCAGCGAACTCAAGGTCAAGCCGGGGGACACGGTGATCCTGCGCGGCCGGTCGCTTCGCGTCGGGCGGCTGCTCGATCCCGTCACGATCATGGCCGCGAAGGACATGGACGGCAGCGGCATCCTGCCGGTCGATTTCACCGAGGTCAGCTCGGTCCAGCAGACGCCAGACCAGCGGCAGCAGCAGAGCGCCGAGGCGATGCTGGCTCGGCGCCAGTGGACGAGCATGTCGGCCGACCGCGTCGCCGTCGTGTCGGCCCGCACGGCCCATGCGATGGGCGCCGAACTCTACGGCGTGACGCTGCTCGCCGCCGACACGGCCACGGCGCAGGCGATCGCCGAGGATCTCTCGCGGATGTTGCCCTTCCCCGTCGCCGCGACCCGCTCCAACGGCGTCTACCTCCACGTGCTCGGGCCGAAGCTGGCCGCCAGCGGAGCGGGCGACCTGTTCTTCCCGATCCTGCTCGGCGGGCTCGTCATCTTCGGGACCATGCTCGGCTCGGTCGCCGACCGCGAGAAAGAGATCTACACGTTCAGCGCGCTCGGGCTCGCGCCGCGGCACGTCGCCACGCTCTTCTTCGCCGAGTCGATGGTCTATTCGCTCGTCGGCGGCATGGGCGGCTACCTGCTCGCACAGGGCTCGCTCAAGATCCTCACGCTGCTCGCCGCATACGGCGTCGGCGTGCCCGAGATCAATATGTCATCGACCAACACCGTCGTCACGATCCTGATCGTGATGGCGACCGTGCTGGTCTCGGCGATCTACCCGGCGATCAAGGCCTCGAAGTCGGCCAACCCCGGGCTCATGCGGAGCTGGCGGGCGCCGGAGCCGAAGGGCAACGTGCTCGATATCGTGTTTCCCTTCACCGTGTCGGAGTATGACATCACCGGCGTCGTGAGCTTCCTCAAGGAGCACTTCGACAACCACAGCGACACGGGGCTCGGGCGTTTCATTGCCCGCGACGCAGAGGTCACCAAGCAGGAGGGCGGGGGCCTCGGGCTGGACGCGTCGCTGGCCCTGGCGCCGTTCGACGTCGGCGTGAGCCAGACGTTCGCTCTGCGGACCGCGCCGAGCGAGATCCCAGGGATCGACGAGGTGCATCTCCGGCTCGAACGGCGCTCGGGCCAGCCCAAAGACTGGCGGCGGCTCAACAAGGTCTTCCTCGACGACCTGCGGCGGCAGTTCCTCATCTGGCGGTCCATCCCGCAGGAGACGATGGAGTTCTACCGCGATCAGACGCTGACGGCGTTCGGAGCCGCCCGCCAGGAAGCAGGCGGGCAAGCCCGCCAGGAAGCAGGCGGGCAACCTGAGGACGAGCCGTAATGGCCGAACGGCTGGACAAGGAACTCGAAGAGTTTCGACGGGTCATGGAGGTGCCCTCGACGTTCGAGGAGGGATTCCGGTGGTCGTCGCTGCTGGGAGCGCTCTTCATCGCGCTGCTGATGGTGCCCGGCGCGATCTACATGGGCCTGCTGGCCGGGGTCGGGCTCGGCGGCGCCTCGCAGTGGGTGACGGTGATCCTGTTCCTCGAGGTCGCCCGGCGCGCCCACCGCCACCTCAGCAAGTCCGAGATCTTCGTCCTGTTCTTCATGGCCGGCGCCGCGATGGGCATGCCGTTCAACGGCCTGCTCTGGAACCAGTTCTTCATCAACAGCGAGGCGGCCGCGGCGACCGGGATCGCCGAGCAGCTCCCGCCCTGGTTCGCGCCGGACACAGAATCGGTTTCCTACGCGTCGCGCTCGTTCTTCCACGTCGACTGGCTGCCCGTGATCGGCATGGTCGTCTTCGGGACCTTCTTCGGCCAGCTCTCGAGCATGGTCCTGGGCTATGGGCTGTTCCGCGTGGCGAGCGACTTCGAGAAGCTCCCGTTCCCGATGGCGCCGATCGGCGCGCAGGGCATCATGGCGATGGCGGAGGACATCGAGGTCAAGACCGACGACGAGGCCCAGAAGTCCTGGCGGTGGCGCGTGTTCGCCATCGGCGGCGCGCTCGGCTTGGCGTTCGGCGCCGTCTACCTGTTTCTGCCCACGATCACCGGCGCCCTGACCGGCACGAACATCCAGATCTTCCCCATCCCGTTCTCCGACTTCACGCCCAAGACGGGCCAGTATCTGGAGGCGACCGCGACCGGCCTGTCGTGGGATTTCGGCAACCTGATCGCGGGCATGGTCATGCCCTTCTTCGGCATGCTGGGCAGCTTCATCGGCCTGATCGTCACGATGGTCGCCAACCCGATCCTCTACAAGTTCGACATCCTGCACAACTGGAAGTATGGCGACACGACGATCGACACGCTCTTCAAGAACAACGTCGACTTCTACTTCAGTTTCCACATCGGGATCGCGGTCGCCATCGCGGCCATCGGGTTCTACAAGGTGTTCCGCAGCATCCAGGCGGCGCGGAAGAAGGCCCGCGAGGAGGGGCAGGGCGCCGCGCTGTGGGATATCGCCAAACCGCCCGAGGGGCGCGGCGACATCAAGACCTGGTTCGTTATCGTGTGCTACTTCGTCATCACCAGCATCTATACGGGGATGTCGGCCTTCCTGCTCTATCAGTATCACGACGGGTGGACGCCGGCCATCAGCCGGGTCGTCGCCGTCATTCTCCTGCTCGGATTCGTCTACACCCCGTTCATCAGCTACGTGACGGCGCGGCTCGAAGGCATGGTCGGGCAGGCGGTCGCGATCCCCTACATCACGGAGGCGAGCTTGATCCTGAGCGGCTACAAGGGCATCGCCGTCTGGTTCCTCCCGATCCCCGTCGCCAACTACGGCGGGATGACGGTCTTCTACCGGCAGTGCGAACTCACCGGCACGAAGTTCTCGAGCATCTGGAAGACGCAGTTCATCCTCTATCCCATCATCCTGCTGAGTTCGATCTTCTTCATGAACTTCATCTGGGGGCTCGACCCGGTCCCGTCGTCGGCGTATCCGTTCGCCGAGATGATGTGGGAACTCAACGCCCGGAACTCGTGCATCATGTACACCGCCACGATGGGCGACTACTCGATGTTCGAGCAGGCGTTCAACTGGACCTACGTCGGCTGCGGGACCGGGTTCGGCGTGGCGCTGTTCACGGGGCTCAGTTGGCTGGGCGCCCCGATCATGCTCGTCTACGGCGTCGTGCGCGGGCTCGGGCAAAACACGCCGCACTCCATCATCCCGCAGTTCATCGGCGCCCTCATCGGGCGGTACTACTTCCAGAAGCGGCTGAAGCTCCGGTGGCGGCAATACATTCCGGTCGTCGCGGCCGGGTTCGCGTGCGGCATGGGCCTCATCACGACCGTCGGCGTCGGCATCACGTTCCTGAGCAAGGCGGTCATCAAGCTCCCGTTCTAATGGAGCATGCGTGGACAATGGCGATTCCGTTCCTGGTACAGGAGATTCTTCACGGAGCCTGTCCTGAGCGAAGCCGAAGGGCTCAGAATGACAGAATACGCACCGGTCGTGTCATTCTGAGCATGAGCGAAGAATCTCTTCCGCAAAGGTGCACCACCCACTATCCGGGCAGGCCTCAATAGGCGAAAGGACACGAGCGAGCAACATGCCCGACGTGCTGATCAAGATTCGTGACCTGAACAAGGAGTTCCGCCTCGCGCGGACCGTCGTCCACGCGCTCAAGAACATCACGCTCGACGTCCACCGGGGCGAATACCTCTCGGTGATGGGGCCGTCCGGCTCCGGCAAGTCGACGCTGTTCAACATGATCGGCGCGCTCGACAAGCCGACAAGCGGCGACGTCGAGGTCGCCGGCGTCCGGCTGACGGAACTGACGGCGCGGCAACTGGCGCACTTCCGGGGCAACCACATCGGCTACGTATTTCAGGCCTACAACCTGCTCCCGGCCTACGACGCCGTGACGAACGTGAGCATGCCGCTCCTCTTCAGCGGCCGCAGCCCCGAGGACGCGGCCGAACGCTCGAAGGAGGTGCTCCGGCGCGTCGGGCTCGGCGATCGGATCGACCACAAGCCCGACGAACTCTCGGGCGGGCAGCAGCAGCGCGTGGCCATCGCCCGCGCGCTCGCCAACGATCCCGCCATCATCCTCGCCGACGAGCCGACCGCGAACCTGGACCTCCACACCGGCGAGGAGATCATCAACCTGCTCGCCGGCCTCTCGAAGGAACTCGGCGTGACCGTCGTCTCGGCCACGCACGACCACAAGATGCTCGCGGCGTCGGACCGCATCCTGTGGATCGAGGACGGGGCCGTCGACCGCCTCGAGCGGCGCGAGGACCTCGACATCCGCGTCGGCAAGGTGGAGTAGGGGAGACGCAATCGCCCGCCCTCGCAGAGCGTATGTGTTCAGTGTCGGCGAAAAACGGGACAGGCAACGGGGTGCCAGTCCCTGTTCTTCGCTGGCGTCAGCGCGCCGGGGAGCGAAAATCCGGGACTGCCAGCAATGGCACTAACATAAGGGGCTTGGTCCGTGTCGCCGAGCTCCGCTCGTAATCGTAATCTTACTCCTAATCGTAATCGCCATTTCGTAACTCCCGCTGCCGAAGAGGATTACGATTATGATTAGGATTACGGCGAAGACGGTGGCGACCCGCCCGTTCTCTCTGGCGGCGGATGGTCGGCCTTACGTTAGTGCCATTGGGGACTGCCAGCCCATTTCGGTTTTGAGAAATGGGTGGCTGTACCGCGATTTTCGCAGCCGCTAAACAGGTATTGTCGCGGGCCGAAGGGGAAGCTGCTCTGCTCTGCTTTGCTGAAAAGCGAGATCCTTCGCTAACGCTCAGGATGACAACCTGTATGGATGGCCACACCCTGTCATTCTGAGCGAAGCGAAGAATCTCTTTTGCGTGTCTTCATTTGGTTTTCAGCACGCTAAAGCTACCCGCCGACGACGCACTCGCCACCACAGGTCGGACACTTGGCCCGGGCGCCCTTGTGGGTCGCCGCCGCGCGAAGCTTCGCCCCGCACCGGGGGCACGCAAACTCGATCAGCTCCGGGGCGGCCGGTTGGGGGGGCGCGATGCAACCGCGGCAGCGCCCCGCGGCGTCGTCGAAATGACTGCCGCAGGACGGCTTGCCGCACTCGGGGCAGACGCGGGCGTGTTCCTCACACAGGGCCTTGTTGCAGGCGGAGCAGGCGGCCCCGTGCTCGACGCAGACGACCCGGCGGCAGGCGGTGCACTGCCTGACGTGATCGAGGCACACGTGCCGCCCGCAAGTCGAGCATTCGATGATGCAGTCGGGGCAGCCGGAGTTGTCGCAGAGGGCGCAGGTCTCCACGTGGGCCTTGCAGGTGACGCGGGCGCACTGCGGGCACGTGCGGCTGCACGCCTTGCACACGAACGCACCGCAGACGGGGCACGTGTGGGGCTTGCACAGCAGGCAGAGGGTCTGGCTGCAGCTCGAGCAGGTGACGACGCAATCGGGGCAGGCGGCGTGGCCGTTGACGCAGCGCACGAGGGTCCCCTTGGCGCTGCGGCAGTTCTGGCATTCGCCCTCCTTCGGAGCCGCCCGCTGGATGTCGGACCAGACGTTGGGCGAGAGGTCGCGCGGATCCGTCGGCACGTGGGCGACGTTCTCGTCGACCCATCGCGCGGCCGAGCCGTTGAGCGGGCTCTGCGTGTTGTAGCTCTGGTAGGCGAGCATCTCGCCGATCCGGACGATCAGGTTCAGGAGCGACTCGCCCGCGGCCCAGTGGTCGCCGATGCAGATGGCGTGCGGCGCGATGTTCGGATGGAAGACGGGCGTGAGCATCCGGCACTGCGGCGCCTGCCGCGGGTAGCCGAGCGTCAGGTAGACCTCGGCGAGGTGCTCGAGCCGCTCGGCGATCTGGCCGGCCGCCGTCTCGGTCAAGCTCCGGACCTTGAACTCGATCTGGTAGCGGTCGGGCGGGCTGCCCGACACGCCCTGGATGTTGATCGCGGGATGCGTGTGGAGCGCCTGCCGGATCTCCTCGTAGTCGGCCTGCATCCGACGGAGCCGAACGCTCACTCCCCCGTCTCCTCCTCAGTCGGCGTCGACGGGGTCCGTTCGAGCGTCAGGGCGCCGTTCTTCTCGATTTGGGGGATGAGGTCGAGCACCGCGATCGAGAAGCTGATCCCCTCGGCGGCGGTGCGGTTCACCGTGAACGTGTTGATCCCGATCAGGCCGCCGTCCTGGCGGTAGAGCCCGCCGCCGCTGTTCCCCGGGTTGAGTGGGAGCTGCATCTGGATGATGCGCAGCGCGCCGCCGCTCAGGTCGCCGCGACGGATGGCGGAGATGACCCCCTTCGCATACGACCAATTGAGGTTGAGCGGGTTTCCGATGGCGAAGACGGACTCGCCGATGTTGAGCGTGGACCTCGATGCGACGCGGGCCACGGCGAACGAGTTGTCGCCCGCCGGGCACGTGATCAGAGCGATGTCGATGCCGCCGGCCGCCCGCCACTTGACCGTCGCCTCCTCATGCGAGCCGTCGGCGAAGGTAATCGTGACCCCGGGTGACCCGCCGGAGAGCAGGCCCTTCCCGGCCCCGTCGACGACGTGGCGGTTCGTGATGATGACGACCTCGCCGTCCCGGTTCGCGATGACGACGCCGGAGCCGCTGGCGGCCGCGGTGGCCGTGCGGACGTTGATCATCACGTTCGCGCGGATCGCCCTCCGGATCGGTTCCGAGACCGCGGAGTCGTCGGTCTCGCCGAACACCTGGTCGGGCCGGATGATCTCGGGCCGCTCGAACGGTGGGAGCACGTCGTGGCCGCCGCCGACGACGACCAGACAGAGGCCCGCCAACCCTCCCATGAGCCCGACCAGCCCCACGACGATGCCGGCAGCGGCGAAGCCGGCCCCTTTCGTGTCGCGGCGCGAGTTGATGAAGCCGATCGCGATCGAACCGAGCACAATGGCAAGAAGACCCGGTACGCCGAAGATGAATCCGATGGCGGGCAACCCGACCCAGGCGCCAAAAAAGTAGAGCGCGTCGAAGGCGAATATCCCCACGATGGCGAACGCGCCGACCATCGAGCACACGAATGCGAGCAGGGCCAGGATGCTCAGGCGCTTCCGAACGGACGAGCCGACGGGCGACCAGCCGGGCGCGGCGATGCGCGGGTGTGGCGGCGGGACGGGCGCGCGGGCCACGTCGTCGGGGCTGATGACGAGGTCGGCCTGTTTCCGCCCGAGCGGCGGGCCGCATTCGTACGAGTGGCACCGGCCCGTCTCGCCCCAGCAATGCTCGTGCTGGACGTGGCGGCAGTCGGGGCAGGCGCCGACCGTCTGGCCCGTCTGGATGGGCTGCTGGCAGCAGGGGCAGAGCAGTCCCTGCTGAAGCTCTCCGGCCGCGAACATTTCTGGATTCGGCATGTGGTCTGCCCCGCCGTTCGTGTGACGGCACCGCCCCGCTACGACGCCATGAGCGTCACATACAGGATTATACTGTAAAAGACGCTTAATATCACCGAGCCATATGCGAGAACTTCATGAGGCCCCCCGGTCTTGCGCAGGATCTTGCGCGACCGCCAGACCCAGATGCCCGCGACGACTATCAGGATCGGGGCCAGGAAGCCGAGCACGCTGAACGCGAACAGGACGACGGCCGTGGTCTTCGCCTGGCTGACCCGCTCCGACGAGATTTTCCAGGCGCCGTATTCGGCCGACGTCATCGGCACGGGCGACGGGAACCGGGCCTTGCAGAATCGGCACTTGAGCGCGACCGACCGGATGGACTTGCGGCATCGGGGGCAGGCCTTCTCGTCGCCCCACCCGGCCTGATGCTCGCCCGCCTCGTCCTCCGGCTTCGGGCTCTTGGGCATCAGCTCGCAGCCGTATGTCGCGCAGCCGCCGATCTCGTCCCAGCACTCCCGGTGGTAGGCCGATTGGCACTCGGAGCACGTGCAGGCGTCGTCGCCGTGCGCGATCGGCGTGCGGCAGACGACGCACGCGCGGCCGACGAGTTCGCCGCCCTCGGCGGCCACGGCCCCACTCGCCTGCGCGGGACCCGGCGCGGCGTCCGGCGCCGGGACGTCGGGCGCGGGCACTTGGGCGATTCGGCCGCACTTGGGGCACTTCGCCCGCCTTCCCGCGGCCGAGGCCGGCGCCCCGATCCGCTGCCCGCACTCGCAGTCGTAGATGATCTGCATCCCGTGTCCTTACTAGTCCACGAGTCCTTCGCCCACAACGATGAGCACAATAAACAGGAGGCTCAGGACCAGCCAGACTACTCCAAGGATGATGCCGGCGGTCGCCATGCCGCCACCGGTCACGCTCCCGCGGCTCGCGGCGATGTTCTTCTTCGCGGCCACGCCCATCACGATCGCAGCGATGCTGGTGGGCATCCCATAGCAGCAGAGGAAGGACGACACGATCCCGCACACGAGAGAGGCGATGGCGAGCCCGCTGGTCTTTGGGGCGCCGCCTCGGGCGTGGGGGCCCCTGCTCAGAAACTCGCCGCAGTGGCGGCACTTGACGGCCGCGGCCGCGATCTTCTCGCCGCAGAACTGGCAGAACTTCGTGCCTGCGGCCGATGCGGGCGGCGGGGCCGTCGCCGCGGCGGCCGCCGCGGCTGCGGCCGGCGGGCGCTCGATCTTCGGCAGCGGCGCGTTCGGGCAGGCGGCCGTGCCGCATCCGCCGTTCGACTGCCAGCAGTGATCGTGGGACGGTTCGCCGCATCCCCTGCAGTTTCGCACGACCTCGCCGAGCCCGATGGCTTCGCCGCACACCGTGCACGTCTTGCCCGCGATCGCGCGGTTGGCCGTCATCTGCTCCGGCAGCGAGCTGTCGAGCGGCGCGGCGACCGCTTCCGGCGCCGCCGGTTTGGGCGCGGCCGGCTCGGGCGCCGTTGGTTCGGGCGCGGCCGCGCCGCCGGCCGCCGCGGGCACCTGGATTGTGCCGCCGCAGGCCTGGCACTTGCCCGTCCTGCCCGCGGACCCGTCGGGAACGGTGTACTTCTTGCCACAGGCGGGACATTCAACAACGATGCTCATCGTCTTCCTCTGGCTTTCTTCCTGCAGCCGCCCGCAGCCGGGTCTCGGTCATAATGCTCCGTGCGGCTCATTACATCGCGCCTATCTGGAGATGTTCCCTGAAGAGGATGAGCAGGAGCGACGCGATGAAGCCGAGGGCGCCCAGGATGATGCCGGCCGTCGCCAAGCCCTTGCCCGTGATCGCGCCGCGGCTGGCCGCAATCTCCTTCTGTGCGCCGACACCGTATCCGATTGCGATGAGCCCGAGGATGACGCCGCAGCAGATGAAAGACGTGATGCCGAGGACGAGGGAGGCGATTGCCTTGCCGCTCGTTCTCGTGGCGCCCCCAGGGCCCCGCCGCCCCTGGCGGAGGAACTCGCCGCAGTGGCGGCACTTGACGGCCGCGGCCGCGATCTTCTCGCCGCAGAACTGGCAGAACTTCGTGCCTGCGGCCGATGCGGGCGGCGGGGCCGTCGCCGCGGCGGCCGCCGCGGCTGCGGCCGGCGGGCGCTCGATCTTCGGCAGCGGCGCGTTCGGGCAGGCGGCCGTGCCGCATCCGCCGTTCGACTGCCAGCAGTGATCGTGGGACGGTTCGCCGCATCCCCTGCAGTTTCGCACGACCTCGCCGAGCCCGATGGCTTCGCCGCACACCGTGCACGTCTTGCCCGCGATCGCGCGGTTGGCCGTCATCTGCTCCGGCAGCGAGCTGTCGAGCGGCGCGGCGACCGCTTCCGGCGCCGCCGGTTTGGGCGCGGCCGGCTCGGGCGCCGTTGGTTCGGGCGCGGCCGCGCCGCCGGCCGCCGCGGGCACCTGGATTGTGCCGCCGCAGGCCTGGCACTTGCCCGTCCTGCCCGCGGACCCGTCGGGAACGGTGTACTTCTTGCCGCAGGCGGGACATTCAACAACGATGCTCATCGTTTGCCTCCTTCTTTCTCTCTCTCTGTTGCGCCCGGGGACAGCTCCGGGTCACGACGCTCCGTGCGCCCGCTCGGCGTACTCGAGCACGGTCTGTCCGAGTATGATCTGATCGCCGTCCTTAAGCGGCTGGCGCTTCGCCTTCTTTCCGTTGACAACGGTGCCGGCCGGTGTGCTGAGGTCCTCGATTTCGTGCCGGCTCCCCACCTTGCGGATGAGGGCGTGCCGCGGCTCGACGTCGGGGTCCTTGAACAGATAGATCTCGCACTTGGGCGAACTGCCGAGCGTCGTCGGGCTCTTGTAGATCACGAATTGCTTGCCGGCGAGCGGCCCGGCCCGCATCAGCAGCCAGGCGTCTTTCGAGAGGTGCTCGACCAGGCCGATCATGCATCCGGCTGCGACGCCGATGGTGCCGAAGCCGAACATGCGGCTGATGGCGGCCCCGGCGCTCAGCTCGCTGTCCCTGAACAACAGGTAGAGCGGGTCGAAGAACATGCCGCCAAGCAATGCCCCGAGCAGCCCGCCCAACAGCCCGTTGACGATGAGTTTCTTGCTGCGAAGCGCGACGCCCTGGCCCAGGCCCAGGGTCAGGCCCACGATTCCCCACGCGAGCGACCGGCCGACGATCATCACGACCAGTGAGAACCCGGTGGGCATGCCCCGGACCAGCCCCGACTCTCCGGTAGTCCGGAAGGCGAGGTTCAGGCCCAGACGGTGGATCATGTTGGCAGGGAGACTGGCCACCAACCCGCCGGCCGCGGCAATGCCGATGCCTGCGATGCCGCAGAGCAGGCCGCGCCGCAGGTTGCGTGACATCAAGCCGTCGGCGGCGGCGACGCAGCCCGCGATGCAGGCGCCCACGACGGCGAAGGCGGAGAAGGCGACAAGGAGCTGCACCCCCAAGCTCCGATCCATCTCAGGAAGCGGGTCCTTGTCTCGCCCTGGCGGGATGGGCCGCGCCGACACCCGCTCGGCGAGCGTCGCTTCCCCAGGCAGATCGAGGCGCATGGCCCGCACGCGCACGGGCAGCCCCGCTTTCAGCTTGGCGGCGCCGTCAATCCCGGCGTGCGGCCCGCGGCCCTCGACGAGGGTGTATTTGTCGATAACGTAGAACTGGATGCCACGCACGGAGATGATCGTCGCTCCGGCTCTACCGCCGAGACCGGGCAACTCGTTCTCCTTGACATACTCGATCTCGCCCCACACGTCGAAGGTTTCCTGGATGTGCGGCTCCATGATCCCCCACCCGGCGATGCCGCCGATGAGGCCGGCGACGGACAGGAAGAACAGGCTGTTGAAGACGATCCGCCGCCACAAGCTCGTCGGGCCGAGGTCGCCCAGCGGCCGGCGCAGGGCCTCCTGCTCGGCGACGATATCATCGACCTTGGGCGAGAACAACTCGTCCTGGGTGATCCGCATCTTGTCAGGCATCATGCGGTCTCCTGCTCACTGGGCTTTGCCTCCTGCGCCCGCGGGCGGGGTCGTCGGCCCCGGCCGGCGCGGCGGGGCAAACTCGGGCAGCCGCCGGTCGATCTCCGGTCTGAGATGTGGCGCCAGCCGAACGGCCATCTCCCGGAGCTGCCTCGCGCGCTGCGTGCGGGCCGCCGTCCCGGCGTCGGGGGGCAGAGCGAGGAGGAACTGGGCCTCGGTCTCGCAGAGCGTGGCCAGTTGATTACGCTCGAGTTGAAGACCGGCCTTCAGTTTCTGGACCTCATCCGGCAGTGTGGCGACGATGCCCATCTGCCTGATAATGCGGTCGGCGGCGAGGTACTTCAGTTCCATGTCGGCCGCCCTTCTCTCGGCATCCAGGAGCGTCTGCTTCGCGCCGTCCAGTTGCCGCAAGACGCCGGCCTTGAATGAAGCTCCTTCTTCGCCGAGACCCGCGGCGAAGTCTTTGCGCGCCAGTTGCGCCCGCGTCCCCCTGATCTGCCGGGTGGCGGCGTCCACGTCGCGTCGCACGGCTGCCAGGTCGCCCTCCAGCCCGTCGCGGAACAGGCCGGTCCGAATCACGTTCGCGAAGACCTGTCGGAAGTCCTCCTGCGTGCGTCCCAGGGTCCTGCTGGACATCCCGGCGCCGAGCCAGAACGCCAGGAAGAGGGCGACGGCCCCGCAGAGAGCCCACAGCGCTGCGGACTTCGCGTCGAGCGGCGCGTCGTCCGACTCGACCCGGATGGACGGGTACGGCCGCTCGCGCAGGGGCTCGTCGCTCTCATCCGCGGCCTTCGCGGCGGCCTCTTGTTCGGCCGGGGCGGCCGTCTCGAGGTCGTAGCACAGGTCCTCGCCGATCCAGTAGCGCCGGAGCCGCTCCGAGCGGCCGTCGCGCCAGTAGAAGATTCCGCGCGTGTCGGCGCAGGGGTCGTAGACGAGCGCGACGCTGTGCGGCGCGTCGAAGAAGTTGTCCTGGATGAACTGGTCCATGTCGGACAGGAAGATACCGAGCCCGGGGTGCGAGTGGTACCAGCCGACGATGCGGAGGTCGGCGAACTGCTCCTCCATCACCTGGTGGACGTGCTGCCAGGTCTCGTGGGTGAAGGTCACCTGGGAGCCGCTGCGGCGCGTGGCCGTGCCCTCGATGACCTCCTCGATGAGCAGGTAGGGGCCGGCGGCGTCGGCGAGGAGCCGGCCGGCCAGCATGCCGCACTGCTCGACGGACGTGTCGCTCTTCGCGTGCTCCTTGACCGCGTCGAAGACCTTTCCGGCGACGACCACGCGGTAGTCGTTCGGGAGCGAGGGGAAATCGTGCGACTCCAGCTCGCCCGCGTCGATCTGTCTCACGTCCCTCTTCGGGTCGGCCGCGCCGTCATCGGTCTTCGGGCCGGCCTGCGCGTCGTCCGTCCCCGGCTCGGGCGCGTGCTCGTCTCGCTCTCTCTTTTTCTTCTTCTTCGACATCGTGGTTCCTCACTTCTCATCTGGCGCGCCGGCGAGTTCGCCGAGCGCGGCACGTTCGTCGCCGGCCGGGAGATAGCCCACGGCCCGGAGGCCGCTGCGGCCGACGAGAATGTCGTAGGGCGGCAGTCCGATCTCGAGGGGCGTGCGGTCGAGGAACGCTTCCTGCCCGCCGATGCCGTGGAGCAGGCGGGGGAATCGCATCTCGCTGCACTTGGGGCACCGGCCCTGGTCCTCGCTCACCTTGCCGAGCGAAAGGAACACGGCCTCGACGTCGCCGCACGCCGGGCACTCGAGTTCCTGGATAACCTCGCGGCTCAGCTCGAGCGTGGCGTCGGGCCCGAGGTCCTCGCGGGCGCGGGCCAGGAGCGCGGCCATCGTGAGGTCGGCCGACCGCTCGGGCAGTTCGACGATCTCCTCGAGCGTCTCGTGCGCGGCACAGTCTTCCTTGCGGGGGTACGTCACGCCGTAGGCCTCGCCGCTCTGCCCGTTGATGGTGATGCCGGCGCCGCCGCGGGTCTCGATGCCGTGCAGGATTTTGAGCAGTTCCTGGCACTGGAGCCCGGCGATGATCGACGAGATGGTCGCCGTCGTCGGGGTGTGGCCTTCGAGCATCTCCTCGCGGGTCAGCAGCGCGCACGAGCGCCGGGCCTCGAGCATCTGCCAGTCGAGCTCGTTCATCGTGCACTCGTAGCAGGCGCCGGAGTCGGGCAGGAACGTGCGGGCGACGCCGTCGAGCCGCTCGATGGCGCCGTCGATCCACGGGCGGCCGACGCGCAGGCACGCGCGGTTCACGGCGACGCGCGCCTCGCGGTTGTCGAGCCCGCAGATCGCCGCGTCGGCCCAGCGAAAGACGCCGAGCCCGACGTCGTGGACGATGTTGCCGTCGAAGGGCTGCACCCGGGTCCCGGGGTGAAGCTCTGTCATCCGCGCCGCGGCGACGTCGGCCTTGGGCTTGCCGATGTCGTCTTCGCGGAAGAGCACGCTGCGGGCGAGGTTCGAGTTTTCGATCCGGTCCATGTCGGCGACGAACACGGATCCGACGCCGACGAGCGCGAGGTTCTTGAGGATTTCGTTGCCCAGGGCGCCGGCGCCGACGACCACCACGCGGGCCCGCGCGAGCCGCGCCTGGTCCCACCATTCGATGAGTTCCTGGCGGCTGAAGCGCCCGTCCTCACACGCCGCTTTTCCGAGCTTGATGACGTCGCTCATGCGCCTCCCCGCCAGGCAACCGGTGGGCGGCCTTTCTTTGCGAACACCGGCCCGCTGTTATCTCGGCCTGCAGCCGGACGACGTCCATGTCCTTGACGCCGGCATCGGCGAGTGTTTGATCGTCGAGCAACTGGCGGCCCGTCGATTTGTGGTGGAACTTGTAGCTCATCAACTGCCCGTCGGGGCTGTTACGCGGCAGATTCATTCGATCGGACAGCACCGCGATGATGCGGTTAACCGGTGCGTCGTCGGGTACTTCGACCGTCTGACGCTTGTTCCCCGTCGCGTCCCACACTTCGAGCGTGATCATCCCCATGTGGTGGCCGGCTCCTCCCGCTGGGGGCCGATGCGCGGCCCGGAATATAAGGGCCTCTAACAAAACAGTGGGGCGGACATTCTTGTCCGCCAGCGGCAGGCAGGAATGCCTGCCCCACAGGGGTTATGTTAGAGCCCCTAAGTGACCGGAGACTCCGAGCATTCTACGCGGCTCGCGGCGCGTGTCAACACACAAAATCGGCGTATGTTACGCTGCTGGAGCGGGGCCGCCAGGGATACACCGCGGCGGCGATCGGTGCGGAGACAGGGGAGGAGCGGCTTGGGACACCAGCGGCGCTGTCCCCCCCCTGCGCCTGATCTTTGCCCACATGTTATTGGGCCTCTGTTGCAGCCCGCGAAGCGGGCACTAGCCCGCATTTCTCACCGGGTGCATGACAAACAGGCCGTCCTGTGTTATAAT
>CAYLQD010000076.1:0-18237 GCA_964385685.1 uncultured Planctomycetota bacterium
CGTCCGAAACATAAGTCATGTTCTGATACTGCTTCATTTGGCTGAAGTGTTACCGGGATACGGATGTATCCGGAGAACACGAGGCCGAAGTTGTCGTCGCGCTTCCGGACGGCAAGCGTGAAGGTGGGGGCGACGCCGGACGCGGCCGGCTTGAGCTTGCCGAAGTCGGGCAGCGTCGGCCAAGTACCCTCGTAGTACTTGTAGCCCAGCCCCGGCGTCAGCGTCATGCCCTGCCACTTGATTGGCTTGACTTTCGTGTAGACCTGGCTGACGACCGGGCTCGCGGTGCCGTCGTCGTGGATGAACCGCGCTCTGACCGTCGTCGTCCTATCGATGGCTATCGGCCCGGTGTATTTCGTCGAGGACTTTGTCGGCTCGCCGCCGCCGAGCATGTAGCGGACCGCTCCGTCCTTCAAGGGCTGAAGAATGCGGCACGTGGTCCGGCCCGCAAACACGCGGACCGTGCCGCGGTCGAACTCGAGCGGTCGGCACCACGCGGCCGCGTAGGCGATTCAAGGCGACACGCCGAGCGCATCGAGCATGAGGCCCGCGGTGAACTGGTTGCCGAGCGGGCTCAGGTGGACGCTGTCGCTGGTCAGAATCCCGCTGGCCTTGTTCGCCGGGTTGTGGGCCGCGAGGTAATCGACGAACGCCTTGCGGAGGTCGAGAAGCTGCGAGCCGGTGTCCTTCGCGACCTTGCGGCTGACGGCCGCATACTCGTCGAGCATCTTGTCGAGCGGATTGGCGCCGCCGGTCTTCTCGCCGATGACGGTCGGCGTGCAGAGGACGACGCGCGCGCCCGCCTCGTTGATCCGCTTGATCATGCTGCGCAGGCCGGCGTCGAATCGGTCCTTAGGCGTCCCGCGGCCCGACGCTGAATGCCACACGTCGTTGATGCCAATGTATATGACGACGATCGTCGGGTTCTTGCTCAGGACATCGCGCTGCAGCCGCGCCTGACAGTCGGGCACCTTGTGGCCCCCGATGCCGGCGCCGATGACGGCGATCTTGAGATCGGGATGCCGCTCGGCCAGCTTGTCGGCCGTGAGCTTCACGTATCCGCCCGGCCCGACGCCCGCGGCCGTGATCGAATCGCCGAGGAAGACGATGCGCTCGTTCTTCGCGAGCTTCGGCCGCTGCTGAGAGGCGCAACCCGCCAACAGCGTGCACGCCACAACCGCGACAACAGCTCTTGCCATGTGTTTCATTCTTGTGACCCCTGATCCTGCGCGGGAATTCCAGCGCCAAGGCGAGTGGTGCTCGGAGCTTCTGTGGCGCGTCACTATATCGGCGACGAGTTCTGTGTCAAGAATGAAACGGACTTGACGGCGGTGGGGTGACCCGGACTCCCCTTCGGGCCGACCCCTCCACCGACTCCCCCCATTGATCGCTCTCATCTCTCTATACCCCTAACCTGTCGGTTTGCGCAGGAAAAGTCTGAAAAAATATCCCGGCCGAGACGACGCAGGCGCCCGCGCCGGCCGAGTCGATACCCGTTTCGTGGGCGAAAAGCGGGTACAGGGCGGCAGCGAAGCTGCCGTCAGAGCTTGCGGAGCAAACTCCCGCCGTTCCAGCGGAACGGCCGTTTCCGCTCACTTCGTCCCTCCGCTGGTGCCAGTGCCCGTTTTTCGCCGCCACTCACGCGCCACGGGGCCGGAAAACCGGGACTGCCACCCGCTGGCTGTCCCGGCTTTCCGGGACGTAGCCCCGCTCAGAGTGTCCGCTCACGAGCGTGCCGTTCCTTGACGGGCGAGCGGGCCGCGTGACATAATACGGGCGGAGAATCCTGCATGCCGCTGTCTGAGGAAAACGAACTTGCGAAACGAGGCGCGGCCGGCGACACGGCCGCCCTGCAGGAGCTGCACGCGGCCAACGCGCCCCGCCTCAAGGCCTACTTCCTCCGGTCCGGATTCCGCGAGAGCGACGCCGACGACCTCACGCAGGAGGTCTTCCTGCTCGCGCTCAAGGCCCTCCACCGGTTCGACCCGGCGCTCGCGGGGTTCGGCACGTGGCTGGGCACGATCGCCCGCAACCTGGCGCGAAAACGCTTCCGCCGGCAGCGCAACCCGCTCCACTTCGATGCCGAGCTGGCCGACGAGGTGCTGGCAACCGACGGCAACCCCGGCGGCTCGCCCGAACTCCGCGAGCGGCTCGCGGCCCTGCCCGACTGTATCGCGGCTCTCGGTCCGGAACTCGAGCGGCTCGTCCGTTTGCGCTATGTCGAAGGCCGGACGACACGCGGAATTGCCGATGCCAGCGAGGTTTCCGAACCGACAATCCGCCTCCGGCTGAAGGAGGCCATGGTCTTGATCGAGCAATGCCTGAGACGGAAGGGCTTATTTAAGTAGCCGGTTATTCTGCGCAAAACCGGCCTTGATGGATATAAGAATGCGGGGACGCCGATGAGCGACCAGAACTCCGAGCCGAGTGAACAAATGGAAGAGTTGCTGCGGAAGTGGGGAGCGGACGAGGCCGCGGAACAGGCGGACGCAAGCGGCCTGCCCGTGCCGCAACTGCCGCGCCGCGGCGCGACTGTCTGGCGGTGGCTGTCACTGGCGGCGTCGGTCGCTCTTTTCGCAGGAGCGGCGGTGCTCTTCGCCGTCGCCCTCAGCCGCGAGCGCGGCGACGACATGGCCGCCGCCCTCAACGGCACGTCCAAGGCCGACAAGGAAACGCTCGCCAAACTGCGGGCCGAGGTCGCGTCGGCCAACAAAGAGCTGGACGACACAAAGAAGAACCTCAAGAAGACGGAAGACGACCTGGCCGCTCTGCGGAACGATCTTCAGGTCGCGCAGCGCGAACTCACCGCCGAGCGGGCCCGGTCCGCGGAGAAACTCGATGCGCTCGTCAAGCAGCGCGTCGCCGAGGCCGTCAAGAGCTACGAGGCGAAGTTCGCGGCCGAGCAGGCAGAGCACAAGAAGCAGTTGGCCGAGGTGAACGGCGCTCTCGAGGTGGCCCGAGGCGAACGAGACACGGCGGCGAAAGAGCTGGCCGCGCTACAGGAGGACGGCGAGCGCCGGCAGGCCGAGGCCGAACGCGAACGGGCCCGCCTGACACAACTCATCACGAAACAGGGCGAAGAACTCGCCGTCTATCGAAAGGCCGCCCTGCCGACGTTCCGCGGGGTCTACCTGTCGACGTTCGCGCCGGGCCGATCGGGCGTCGCCGCGCGGCAGGAGGCCGTGCGGGTCCGCCGGCTGCTCGAGCGCGGCTCGGAACTCCGGCCGCGTACCCAGCGCACCGGCGACGTCAAGCTATACGACACCCTCGAAGTCCTGCTGACCCGACTCGACTTGCTCGACACGGGCGACGCCGCGGCCGTCGGGCGATTCCGGAAACTGATTGCCCGGGCGGCCGCAACCGACCGCATCAAGCGGGCCTTCTTCGAAAGGGCGCCCGGGCCCGAGGTCAGCGCGTGGTTGATGGAGGTCCAGCTTGTCCTCTCGGAGATGTGACGTGCGAAATACAGCCGCCCTGTCGCTGGCCTGTCTTGCCGCCCTCGCCGTCGGCTGCTCCGGGGGCCCGGTCGTCCGGGACCGGCCGGAGCTGCTCGCCAAGGCGGAGGCGGAATTCGACGCCGCCGTCGAGATGATCGTCGGGCTTCAGTACAAGGCGGCGTCGGCCAAGTTCCCGCCGCTCGTCCACGCTTTCGATGCGGCGGGCCGGCCCGCCCGGGCCGCCGAAGCCGGGTTCTGGCTCGGCTATTGCCACGAGAAACTCGGCGAGATCGACAAGGCCCGGAAGCAGTACGCGTCCGTCGCCCGCCGGTATCCCGACGCCCGAGCCGCCGAACGCGCCCGCGCCCGCCTCGCCCGCCTCGAATAGCCCCGGCACCCACCGCGCCGTGGCAGCCCCCCCGCGAGTCATATAATATAGCGAAAATATGGCTTGACTTTCCTGGCTTCTGTCTCTATATTATGGGCATGGGAAAGAACGATCAGGTCGACCGTTGTCGGAAGGCGCTCTTGGGCGCTGAGAACGCCACGCGCAAGCTGGTTGCCGAAGCCGCCGAAGCCGGAGACTACGATGCGGTTTCCAGGCTAACCGTCATAGCCAGGCACCTTGCGGACTTGGCTGCTCAAGCCCAAGGGGGAGAGCCCGCAATCCCGGCCGATACGAGCTCCTGGAAGGTCTCCACGCCCGCCGCGAAGGGACTGAAGCAGAAGAAGAGGAAGAAACGCAAGAAATCGGGGTACCCAAAGTTCGTACGCCAAGGGGATGAGTTGGTGAAGATCGGGTGGTCAAAGAAACAAAAGAGCGAGTATCGCCACAAGGCACTTAAACGCGTTGTGTTTCTTGTTGCTGACGCCTTGGCTCGGGCCACAGCGAATTCGCGAATGGTCACGTCGGAGGGATTCTTCCCCCTGGAGGATCCCGGCGACGCCGCAGACGTACCGACATACCAAGCGTACGTAGCTCTGGCTTGGCTTGTGCACGAGGGGCTAGCAGAAAAGCATGGGCGGCAGGGTTACACTTGCTTGGATTCGGGGGCACTGGTCTCCAACGCTGAGGAGCGGTGGGGTTCATTGAGCGCCCGCTACAGGTCGTGACGGAGCGGTGGGAGTTCCGTCCCGAATAGCAGCCAATGCGGCGCAACGCAGGCAGGAGGGGCTTCATCGTGGACAACACGCAGGCAATGGCTTTGTGCATGACGCTCTTGCATGCGGATAGCGAGGCCGACGTTATTGGAGCGCTGGAGAGCGCCGGGTTCTGGGTGAACGAACAGTGCTGGAGATACTTCGGCGATGACGAAGGGAATTACTCCGTAATCGGAGTCCAGCAGAGCAGGCCGGATGCGGCACTTGCCGAGAAGGTCGTCAACGCCGTAGACGCGAGGCTGATGGGCGAGTGCCAGGCCCGAGGAATACGCCCCGAGTCACCGGAGGCCCCTTCGTCAATCCGCGACGCCGTCGCGCAGTTCTTCGAAGGTCGGAAGGTCGACGGTGACATTGGCGGGAAGATAGTCGCTTGGGACAACAAGAAGCGCCGCGAGGTAGCGCGAGAAATCACTGTTGCAGCGACCGGCCAGAGAAGCAAACCCTGCTTCACGATTTGCGATGTCGGAGAAGGACAACTCCCGGAGCGCGTGTCTGAGACCCTGCTATCCCTGCGCAGGACCAACAAATTGCGGGTGCCCTTTGTGCAGGGTAAGTTCAACATGGGCGGAACCGGCGCGTTGCGGTTCTGCGGAGAGCATAATCTGCAGCTATTTGTTACGCGTCGGAATCCCCTGGTTGTGACGGCAATGAACGAGAACGATCCCTTCCACGATTGCTGGGGATTCACGATCGTGCGACGGCAAAACCCCGAGGGGGGAACCAGGAACTCGGTCTACACGTACCTGGCGCCGTTTGGCTGCGAGGAGAACCCGCGCCACGGCGGAGTTCTTCGCTTCAGGGCGGCCAGCTTGCCACTCATGCCGCAGAGGAATCAGCCCTACGAGCGGGACATGGAGTGGGGTACTGCCGTGAAGCTCTATGAGTACCAGGCGACAGGATTCAGGAGCCACATTCTGCGGCGCGATGGACTGCTGCACAAGCTGGAACTGCTGTTGCCTGGAATTGCCCTCCCGACGCGGCTCCACGAGTGCAGAGACTACGGTGGCGCGGAGGAACGCAGTTACGAGACCAACATGAACAGCCTAGTAGTGAGGCTTGAGGACGGGCGTCACGATAACCTGGAGCCAGGCTTTCCTGACACGCTTCAGTTTCAACTCGAAGGCGGTGAGAAGTTCAAGGCTCGCGTCTATGCGTTCAAGAAGGGGCGAGCGAAGACCTATCGCAAGAATGAGGGTATCATATTTGCCATCAACGGGCAGACGCACGGTTTCCTTCCCGCAACTTTCTTTGGCCGCCAGCGTGTCAAGATGGGACGTTTGGCAGATTCCCTTTTGGTGCTGGTGGATTGCACGGAGATGTCCCGCCGGGCAATAGAGGATCTGTTTCTCAATAGTCGAGATCGGCTCACCAGCGCTGACTTGCGGGTGAGCCTCGAGCGGGAACTCGAACAGGTCATCAGCACGAACGAAGGGCTTAGGGCCCTGCGTGAACAGCGGCGGAATCACGAGATGGAGGCTCAACTAGCTGACGCCAAGCCGCTCGCGGATGTCCTAGCGGCCATCATCAAGAACTCGCCGACCTTATCGATGCTGTTCGCGGTTGGGCAGAGGTTATCGAGCCCCACCAAGTCCCGAAAGACGCAGGAGGGTAAGGAACCGTTCAGGGGCAAGGCGCACCCAACGTACTTTCGATTCAAGAAGCTCGACTACGGAGAAGTACTGAAGCGTACGTGTCCTGTCAATCATCGCTGCCGAATCGCGTTCACGACGGACGCAGAAAACGAATACTTCGACCGCACAGAGCTGCCCGGGCGCTTCAGCCTTACGATTGCACACCCGGATGGGCACGGGGATACACCTGTATACAGTCTAACGCTTCACGACGGAACAGCGTTGGTGAGCATACGCTTTCCTGAAGAGACACCGGTAGGTGAGACACTTACCGTTCGGGCGACCGTCGAGGATGATGTGCTCGTGGAACCCCTCGTGAACAACGCAGAGATCACCATACTCGAGCCAGCCGCGACTCAGTCCGGGAGGTCCGGCCGAAGCAAGCGGCCGTCCAACAAGAATGGGAATGCGGCGGACTCTCAGCTCGGTATTGAGTTGCCACCAATCGACCGAGTTCGGAAGGAGCGGTGGCCGCAGTTCGAGTTTGATCAGTACTCGGCTTGCGCAGTCAGGCAGGATGAATCCGAGGGACATCCAGACCGGATTGCTTACGACTTCCATGTTAACGTTGATAACGCTTATCTTCTCACGGAGATCAAGGGATCATCTGAGGACGCTCGTTTGTTGGAGGCTCAGTTCGTCTATGGAGTCGTGTTGATTGGCCTCGCGATCGTAAAAGACGCGGTCGAACGCGAGAAAAGAACCGCCCGCAAGCCAGTTGATGAACGTGATGAGATGAACAACGTCGAGCCTGTTGAGCAAGTCGTGGCGCGAACTACCAGAGCCATCGGGCCTTTTGTCTTACCGATGATACGGTCGCTGGGCTCGCTGGACTCGGACGCGGTGGCGGGGTTGGGCCACATCGGCGACGAGAGCTGAGACATGCGCGTACATCAGATGGCGCGGTGCACGAGCACAACTTCGCGAGATGAGTTGGTGTCTCCCTTCATTGTGGCATGCCACTTGCGACCTGGTACTTCCCGCCATATGCGCCGGACGGCGCCGCTCGAGTTCCGACCAAGCGGGAACACCTCATAGAAACCAGCCCTTTTCATGTTCCGAAGATAACGGGGAAGGTGATGCTTCGGGTTGCGGAATGCGAGCATCTGTACCATGTACCCACCAGCTTCGATGGTCCGGCGAATTGAGTTCAGCGTCTTGAGCGACGATTCGAAGTAGGACCGCAGTCCTGTTTCATGACGCCCACCGAAATTATAGAAGGACGCTCCCTCGCCGTCATCGCAGTCTGCGATCCAGTACGGCGCGGCTGTCTCACGTCGGCCGTCGACCTGCCACCGGTGGTAGAGAACATGAATTCCGGGATAAGGAGGGCTCGTGACAACCAGTTGGGCGCGTTCCCCGTCTCGTGAGAAAATGGGGAGCGCATCGACTTGTGCCGCATCCCTCTGTGAGAGCACCGCGGCGCTGTCCGGAGGACCCTGGAGGGCCGCGACGCGTTGCGCGTACTCGCGCAACGCCTCCAACATCTCATGTGTTCCTCGCGCCAGCATAGCACGGAATTCAGATGCTGACGTTGCTCGCCGTCGACCGTCCAGTGCGCACTGCGCCGCTTTCAAGAGCGCACAACGCGCGAAGTCCTGAGCCCTGGCCGAGGGCAGCTTCGGAAGAGAGGCCATGGCTACGGCTATCACTTTCTTTATGAATCTCGCTCGCGCAAGAGTGAGATTCTTTGTCTTGTCGCCGTCTGCGCGAGGAGCCAGTTTCTCTCGGCGCGTGCGGTACGTGAGCATCGGAACGGTATTGTTCGCCCACGACCCCAGCGCCCTTAGTTCGTACTCCTTGAGCGGTGTTGTCTTCACCCTTGCCACGAACGCCGCAAGTGCGTTCAGATCGTTACCCACGGCACGACGCCCTGCGACGAGCGCCTCCACGACCGTGGTCCCGCCCCCCATGTAAGGATCCAGGACCAAATCCCCGGGCCGCGAGAAGGACTCTATGGCAGCCGCGGCGAACTTCGGTGAGAACCGGGCAGGGTAGCGGTAGAAGTTGTGGGTCCACCCGCTGATGCGGTGTTTGTCTCGGGCCGCTTCCGCAAGTTGCTCGGCAGCCCTGGGACGGCGCTGGCCGATGGCTGTTACCATGTCGCACCTATCCGTTCGGCGGCACCCGGTCCGCCAGTTCATGTGCCCCGGTAGGGATATCGAACGGATCGCGGCCACACTTGAGAAAAATCCTCCCACTCGTATCGGCCTCCCGGGCACGTATCATCACCGACGTCGGACGTCCGGCGAAGAAGCCGATCGGCGCAAGGGTAGTGCTGCGTCCGCGTTCCTGTCGATGAAATCCGTCAGCGCGCGCCGAACGACAAATGCCAAGACCGCATTGTTCTGCTTGGCAATCGCTTCCAACGCTTTGCGCTGACCGGCGCCGAGCGTCACAGTGAGCCGTCCGTTCAGGTTCAGTTTTCTCTTCCGAGCCTTAGACACGGCAGTTTCCTTATTCATCAGTTATCATCATTATGATGTATAATGATGTTCTTGTCAAGTCATCTTCCAAGTATGCCGTTGCCGCCCGGGCAACGGCGACATCCGTCTCGCGCCAAACGAAACCACGCTTGCGGTTGACTTTTCCGCGGAACTCCGTATAAGACAAGCGACTCGATTCTGTCGCGCAGGAGACCATCATGTCGGACCGCCTGACCAGACTGAACCCGAACCTCGAACCGATCCTGTCCGCGCCGTATCCGTTCGACGTCGTCGACGCGAACAAGAAGAAGGCGATGGCGATGTTCCCCGAAGGGCATATCGTCGACTTCGGCGTCGGCGACCCGACCGACCCGATGCCCGACGTCGTCCGTTCGCGGATGAGGGACGCGGTCGAGGAGCTGAAATGCTCGGGCTATCCGGCGTGCGTCGGCGGGCCCGACTATCTCGACGCGATGGCGGCGTGGCTCAACGGGCGCTTCGGAGCCGACCTCTCCGCCGAGCAGGTCTGCGCGACATACGGCGCGAAGTATGCGTCGTTCCACATCCCGCTCTTCTTCGTCGAGCCGGGCGCGGCCCACGTCTGCGTCATCCCGAATCCCGGCTATCCGCCCTACACGAGCGGCGCGCAGCTCGCCGGGGCCGGGCCGTTCTACCTGAACATCTCGGCGGCGAACGGGTTCGAGCCGAACCTCGCCGAGATTCCCGACGATGTCGCGGCCCGGGCGCGCGTCTTCTTCCTCAACTCGCCGCACTCGCCGACCGGCCACGTGCTGCCGCTCGACAAGCTCGCCGAGGTCGTCCGGTTCTGCCTCGACCACGACATCGTGCTCGTCTCCGACGAGTGCTACTCGGAGCTGTACTACGACGAGCCGCCGCACAGCGTGCTCGAGATCGCGGACTCGGCCGAGTGCGCCATCGTGCTCAACTCGCTCTCGAAGCGGAGCATGATGACCTCGTGCGCCGTCGGGCTGATGGCGTCGCGCAACCCGAAGCTGCTCGATCCGATCAAGGCGATCACGCGCAAGTCGACGCAGGGCGTCGCGAACGTGATCCAGGCCGCGGCGGCGGCCGCGCTCCGCGACGACGCGCACCCCGCCGAGATGCGCGCCGTCTATCGCGAGCGGCTCGACGTCATCCTGCCCGCGCTCGAGGCGTTTGGCTGCACGCCCGTGCGCCCGAGCGGCACGTTCTTCCTGTGGGTCGGCGTGCCGGACGGCGAGACGCCGCTCAGCTTCTCGGAGACGCTGCTTTTCGACAAGGGCATCAACTGCGTGCCGGGCAACCTCGTCAGCATCGAGTGGAACGGGGTGAACCCCGGCGACGGATTCGTTCGGTTCGCGCTCGTGCCGCCCATCGACAAGGTGCGGGAGGCGGCCGCACGCCTGACCGGATAGAGCCCGTGTCTGCCGACAAAGAAACCAAGCCCCCATCGCCCGCGATGCTGCGGCGGCTGCTGGCCGAGTATGGCCACGAGCGGGCGCTCGCCGCCGCCGCCGGGGTGATCACCGTCATCGCCGCCGGCGCGGAACTGCTCCCGCACTGGTTCGTGCGTGGCGCGATCAACTATCTCCAGGGGTGGCTTGGCGCCGGCCCTATCACGATCTGGCCTTTCGTGGCCTGCATCGTGCTCGGCTCTCTCCTGCTCAACGTCCTGCGCCTGACGGTCGGCGTGGCCCGCACGGAACTGAGCACCCGCATCTCCAACCAACTTCGCAAGCGGACGTACGAGGCCGTGCAGCGCCACTCGCTGACTTACCACAAGCGGACCACGAGCGGCGACCTGATCGCGCGGTCGACCGCCGACGTGCAGCAGATGGCGCGGTTCATCCACTTCGCCGTCTTCGGCACGGCGGACGTGGCGGTGTTTCTCGCCGGAGCCGTCGTCCTGCTCCTCACGATCGACTGGCGTTTCGCCCTCGTCGCGCTGTCGCCCGTGCCGGTCGCCGTCTTCCTGACCATCCGGTTGGGCGCCAAGGTCCGGCCGGTCTGGCGCGAATCGCGCGACGCCTACGGAGAAGTCACGACGGCCCTCCAGGAGAACATCGCCGGGGCGCGGGTCGTCCGCGCGTTCGCGCAGGAGCCCGCCGAGGAGGCCAAGTTCACCGACCGGATCGACCTGTTCCTCGGCAAGGTGCTCAGCGCCATCGAGTATTGGGTCACGCACATGATCGCGCCGAACTTCCTCTTCGGCGCGGTCATGCCGCTCGCCGTCCTCTACGGCGGCTACCTCGCCCTCGACGGGCAGGTCCAAACGGGCGACGTCGTGTTCGCCTTCTTCGTCGTCCAACCCGTCCAGCGGCGGCTCCGCCACATCCTGGAGATGGTCGACACGTACCAGCGGGCCGGGGCCGGGGCCGAGCGGGTCTACGAGGTGCTCGACGCCGAGCCGGACATCCGCTCGAAGCCGGGCGCGCGACCGATGCCGGCGCCCGCCGACGCCGGCGTGCCGGCGGTTGCGTTCGAGGGCGCGTGCTTCGCCTACGAGCCGGAGAAGCCCGTGCTCCAGGATGTCAGCTTCGAGGTCCGGGCCGGCGACACCGTCGGGATCGTCGGCCACACCGGCTCGGGCAAGTCGACACTCATCAGCTTGATCCCCCGGTTCCACGACCCGACAGCGGGCCGTGTTCTCATTCACGGGACCGACGCGCGCGACATCCAGCTCGAAGAGTTGCGCCGCTCGGTCGGCATCATCTTCCAGGAAACATTCCTGTTCAGCGCCACGATCCGCGAGAACATCGCCTACGGCCGGCCCGACGCCGGACCCGAGGCGATCGAGGCCGCGGCCGAGGCCGCGCAGGCCCATGAGTTCATTCTCGAACTCGAGGACGGCTACGAGACCATCATCGGCGAGCGCGGCGTCACACTGAGCGGAGGGCAGGCACAGCGCATCGCCATCGCGCGGGCCGTGTTGCTCGACCCCAGCGTGCTCATCATGGACGACGCCACGGCGAGCGTCGACTCCGAGACGGAACGCCAGATCCGCGATACGATGCGACGCGTCGCGGAGGGCCGGACGAACTTCATCGTCGCCCACCGCGTCTCGTCGGTGGCCCACGCGGCCCGGGTCCTCGTGCTCGAGGACGGCCGCATCGCGGAACAAGGCACCCACGCCGAGCTGATGGCGCTCGGCGGTATCTACCGGCGCATGTGCGACCAGCAGTTTGCGGGCAAACGCGATGACGTTCGCGGGGAACCGCAATGACGCATCATGACGACATCGACGAAGCTTTCGCGCGGACGCGCCCGTCGCTCAGGACGCTCCGGCAGATTCTGCGCTTCGCGTGGCCCTACCGCCGCTGGTTCATCGCGCCGCTCGCCATCGAGATGATGTGGGTGCTCGCGACGGTCTTCGGTCCGCACCTGCTCCGAATCGCCATCGACGACTTCATCATGCCCGCCGCGACCGGGTTCGAATCGGCGGAAGTCTCTGCGCTCTTCCGCAAGTGGGCCTGGGCGGGGCTGGCCTGCACGGCCGGCCTGATGATCCTGATCCTGGGGTTCACGTGTGCCGTCTCCGTGCTGCAGCGCTTCTTCCTGCAGCGCGCCGGCCAGCACGCGCTCACCGATCTGCGGCGCTGGCTCTTCAAGCACATCCAGCGGCTGTCGATCGATTTCTTCGACCGCGAGAAGCAGGGGCGGATCATCGCGCGCGTCGACCGCGACTGCGACAACCTCGAGCCCATGATGACGTTCGTCCCGATGTTCTTCGTCCATACACTCTTCTCGCTCATCCTCGTCACCGCGTGGCTGATGGTGTATTACGACTGGCGGCTGTGCGGGCTCATCATCCTGTTCTCGCCCCTTGTCGTGGCGGCCGGGTACGCGTCGGAGAAGTGGGGCCTGCCCGTGCACCGACGCATCCGCCGCACCGTCTCGCGAATGACGGCCAACATCGCGGAGAACGTGACCGGGGTGCACATCGTTCAGGCGTATGGGCGCGAGGCCCTGAACCTCCGCCGCTATCAGGAGCTTCTCGACGAATACCGGGCCAGTTGGATCACCGCGGCGTGGGTCCGCGGGATCACGTTCCCTTCGATGATGCTGATGTTCGGCGTGGCGCGGGCCGCCGTCATCGCCTACGGCGCCTACGCCCTCGGGCGGGGTCACATCACACTCGGCCAGATCCCGGCCGCGATGATGTACATCGGGATGGTCTACGGCCCGATCATGTGGATGGCCCATCTCTACGACCACCTGCTCTCGTCGTCCGCGTCGTCGGAGCGCGTCGTGCAGCTCATGGAGCGCGAGCCCTCCGTGGTCGACCGCCCGGACGCGGAGCAGATGCCCGCCATCCGGGGCGACGTGGCGTTCGAGAACGTCTGCTTCCGGTACGACGACGATGCCGACGGCCCCTGGACTCTCGACGACGTCTCGTTCGAGGCGAAGCCCGGCGAGGTCGTCGCCCTCGTCGGCCCGACCGGCGCCGGCAAGACATCCATCGTCAACCTCATCCCGCGGTTCTACCAGCCGCAGGGCGGCCGCATCACGATCGACGGGACCGACATCCGCGACGCGACGCAGCGCTCGCTCCACGAACAGATGGGCATCGTGCTCCAGGAGAACTTCCTCTTCACCGGCACCGTTATGGACAACCTCAAATACGGCCGCCCCGAAACGACCGACGAGGAGGCGATCGCCGCGGCCGTGGCGCTCGGCTCGCACAAAACCATCGAAGGCCTCGCCGACGGCTACCAGACCGACGTCCGCGAGCGCGGCGGCGCCATCAGCCACGGCGAGCGGCAACTCATCTGTTTCACCCGCGCGATGATCGCCGACCCCCGAATCCTCATCCTCGACGAGGCGACCAGCGCGGTCGACACCGAGACCGAGATGCTCATCCAGGACGCCCTCTGGAAACTGATGGAGGGGCGGACGACGTTCGTCGTCGCCCACCGCCTCTCGACCGTCCGGCACGCCGACAAGATCCTCGTCATCCAGAACGGCCGCATCGTCGAGTCGGGCACGCACGCCGAACTCCTCCTCCTCGGCCGCACCTACGCCGAGATGTTCGAGGAGTTCATCCGCCAGGCATAGGAGGCAAAAGGAGAGGCAAGGCCAAGTGCCAAAGCTCAAGTAACAAATGAAATCCAAAGCCCCAACACAATTTGCGAAGTGCGTCCGGGCCTGCCGGGAGCTTCTGGCCTTGACTTCCTTTCGCATTTGGGTTCTGCTATTCATGGTAAGCTCATGAAACTCGAAGCTGTCATCTTCGACTTGGGCAACACGCTTGTCTGGTACTACAGCCACGACGAGTGGCCCGGGGTCCTCGCCGAGTGCCTCGGGAACGTCGCCGACTACCTCCGCGACCACGGGCTCCTGACCATCGACACGGAGGAACTGCCGGCGCGGGCCGAGGCCGAACGCGGCCAGTCGCCCGACTACGCCGTCCGGCCGCTCGACGGGCGCCTGATCCGAATCTTCGAACTCGGCAACGCTCGGCTCGACGCCGAGGCGATGCCGGAGATGGCCCGCCGCTTCCTCGCGCCCATCTTCGCCCATTCCAAGCGGTACGACGACGCGCTGCCGACGCTCGCCGAACTCCACGTCCGCGGGCTCAAGACCGGCATCCTCTCGAACACGCCGTGGGGCACGCCCGCCATCCCGTGGCGCGAAGAAGTCAACCGCCACGGCCTCCTCACGGCCGTCGACGCCGCCGCCTTCTGCGTCGAGTGCGGCTATCGCAAGCCAGCGCCCCAGCCGTTCCAGCACATCGCCGCCCGGCTCGGCGTCGCGCCGGAGGCCTGCTTCTTCATCGGCGACGACCCACGCTGGGACCCGGTCGGAGCGCGCGGGGCCGGAATGCACGCGATCCTCATCGACCGGACCGGGACGGTGCAGACCGCCAAAGAGCCACTCATCCACGAACTGAGCGAACTCTTTAAGTACCTCTAACAAGAGAGCGGGGCGGATGGCCTTCTTCGCCTCGATGGCTCAGAAGGCTGGATTCTTGTCCGCCATCTGGCAGGCCCCGCTGGAACAGCGGACGGAATGCCTGCCCCACAGGGGTTACGTTAGAGCCCCTTAGTCCGGCCACCGCCGGGCTGTTGACTCGGGATACCGCCCGCCGTATGCTGCCCCTCGCCCTTGATCGGGAAGGAGCGCGAGTCATGACATCCCGCGAACGCATCGTCGCCGCTCTGCGGCGCGAAGAGCCCGACCGGGTGCCGCTCGACCTCGGGGCCCTCGACGCATCGGGCATCGGCGCGATCGCGTATCGCCGCCTCCGCGAACACCTCGGCCTCCCGCCGGGCAGGACGCGCGTCTTTGACCCCTACCAACAAGTCGCCCGAATCGACGAGGACCTCCGCGAGTTCCTCGGGCTCGACGCGGTCGGGTTGTTCCTCGAGCCGGCCGCGTGGAAGCCGGGCACGCTCGTCGACGGCTCGCCCTGCGAGGTCCCCGCGACATGGCACACCGAGCCCGGGCCCGACGGCTGCCTCGTCGCTCGGGACGACGCGGGCCGCGAGATCGCCCGCCTGCCCGCCGAAGGCCACTACTTCGAGTCGATCGACACGCCGCCGCTCGCCGGCGCCGAGAAGCCGGCGGACCTCGACGCCTTCGCCGACGTCATCGAGTCCTACGACTGGCCCGTCTACGCCGACGAAACGATGGACTCGTTCGCCGCGCGGGCAAAGCGACTCCACGACGAGACCGACTGCGCCGTCGTCGCCAACCTGCTCTTCCACTTCATGGCCGCGGGCCGCTCGCTCCGCGGGTTCGCCAGCTTCATGCTCGACCTCGCCGCGAACAAGCCGCTCGCTCAGGCCCTGCTCGAACGACTCCTCGACACCTACATCCGCCGGTCCGAGGCGTTCCTCGACCGCGCCGGCGACTGCGTCGAGGCGATCGTCGTCAACGAGGACCTCGGCACGCAGACCGGCCCGATGATCTCGCCCGACTGCTACAGGGAGCTGATCTGGCCGTGCCAGAAGCGCCTGTTCGAGTTCATCAAGAGCCGGAGCGACGTGGCCATCATCCAACACTCCTGCGGCTCGGTCGCCCGCTTCATCCCGCTCCTCATCGAGGCCGGCGCCGACGCTCTCAATCCCGTCCAGGTCTCGGCGGCCGAGATGGACACGCGGACGCTCAAGCGCGAGTACGGCCGCGACATCGCGTTCTGGGGCGGCGGCTGCGACACGCAGTACGTCCTGCCGCGCGGCACGCCCGGAGAGGTCCGGGCCGAGGTGCGGCGCCGCTTCGCCGACCTCGCGCCCGGCGGCGGATTCGTCTTCAACCAGGTCCACAACATCCAAAACGACACCCCGCCCGAGAATATCGCCGCGATGTTTGATGCGTTCCGCGAATGTGTTGATGGAGAGTCGTAGCCGTTTCGTAATCGTAATCCTAATCGTAATCGCCGTCGCATCGCACATCGATTACAATTATGATTACGAGTACAATCGAGAAACAGGAGGCCCCGCACAATGCTCAGACCGACCGCTTACGCTGAGGCAAACGCCCGCAAGTACCCCGAGCCGATCGCGTGGGCGACGTGCGTCGACGCCGACGGCAACCCGAACGCCATCGCGCTCGGCTGGTGCATGTGCACGTCGTTCGTCCCGCCGATGCTGGCCATCTCCGTCGGCCACACGCGCTACAGCCACGACCTGATCGACCGGGCCGGCGAGTTCGTCGTCGTCTTCCCGAGCGAGCGGATGGTCGACGCGACGTGGGTCGTCGGCACGAAGTCCGGCCGGGACGGCGACAAGATGGCCGAGTCGGGCGTGGCGCTCCTCCCCGGCACGGTCGTCAACGCGTCCCTCGTCGACGACGCTGTCGCGTGCTTCGAGTGCAAGGTCGCGGGGAAGCTCGTGACAGGCGACCACACGATCTTCGCGGGCGAGGTCGTCGCGAGCCACGTCGGCCCGGAAGATGCGAACCGCATCTACACCCTCGGCCCCGAGCGCGACTTCGGCGCCGTGCGGCCCGTGTCCTAGCCCGCCGTGCGCGTCACGGTGAGCAGGAGCGCGTCGTCGGCGAGCGACACGTCGCCGCAGAGGTCGAGCACGCGGCGATAGACCCGCTCGGGCAGGCCGGCCCCCGGCCGCGTGCTGCGCTTGCGGACCGGCGGCCGACTCGGTATAGTCCCCGGGATTTCCGCAGACAGGAGAAGCGTATGAAGGGGTCGATCGAGCGTGCCCGGGCCGTGATCCACGGCGAGACACCCGACCGCACGCCGATGTTCGACCTGCTCCGCAACGACGCCGTCCTCAGCCACTTCGCGGGCGAGACGCTCACGGTCGAGAACGCGCCCGAGGTCGTCTACCGCGCCTACGAGCCCGCCATCGATGCGACCCGGCCGGCCGTCCGGCTGCCCCAGCACGAAGGCAGCGAGACGTTGCCCGACGGCCGCACCGTCCGCCGGTTCCGATGGACCGACTGGACCGAGCACGTGGCCTACCCGGACACCGCCGCGTACGCCGCCGCGAAACGAAAGCTCATCGACGCGTTCGATCCGGCGTGGACGGACGAGAGGCAGGCGTCGGTCGATTCGTACCTCTCCGGCATCGCCGACACCCGCCGCCGGCTCGGCGAGGTCTTTTTCTGCCCGAGCGGGCGCTCCGTCAACCTGATGGGCATCATGCGCGAGGTCGGCGTCGAGTTCTTCTGCTACGCCCTCGCCGACTGCCCCGGCGTCATCGACGAGCTGATGGAGATCAACACCCTCGACTCCGTCACGTGGATCGACCACCTGCCGCCCGACCACGGCATCGAGATGGCGTTCTGCGGCGATGACATCGCCTTCAAGACCGGGCCGTTCCTGCCGCCGGCGTGGTTCGCCGAGCACCACTTCCCGCGGCTCGCCCGCATCAACGACGCCTTCCATCGCCAGGGCATCAAGGTCCTCTTCCACTCCGACGGGAACCTGAACACGGTCCTCGACGGCCTCGTCGACGCCGGGATCGACGGCCTCAACCCGATCGAGGTGCTGGCAGGGATGGACGTCGCCGACATCCACCGGCGGCATCCGCACCTGTTCCTGTGCGGCGGGATCGACGTGTCGCAACTGCTGCCGCTCGGAACGCCGGCCGAGGTGACCGACGCCGTTCGCCGCGCCGTCGACGCCGCCGAGGGCCGCATCATGATCGGCTCGTCGACGGAACTGAACAACGAGGTTCCGCTCGCCAACTTTCTCGCCCTCCGCGACGCCGTTCTCGAAGGCGCTGCCTGACCCGTAGCGTTAGCCACGACCCTCTTCGGCCTGCCCCGACGGCGCAAGCTGCGAGCGGGCCGGGGCTGTACTCATATTGAGTACACGCCCTCCGCGCACGCCGTTCTCGAAGGCGCTGCCTGACCCGTGGCGTCCGCCACGTTCCTGTTCGGCCCTGCCCCCGACGGCGCAAGCTGGGAGCAGGCCAGGGCTGTAGTCATATTGAGTACACGCCCTCCGCGACGCCGTTCTCGAAGGCGCTGCCTGACCCGTGGCGTCCGCCACGTTCCTGTTCGGCCCTGCCCCCGACGGCGCAAGCTGGGAGCAGGCCAGGGCTGTAGTCATATTGAGTACACGCCCTCCGCGACGCCGTTCTCGAAGGCGCTGCCTGACCCGTAGCGTTAGCCACG
>CAYLQD010000077.1:0-17813 GCA_964385685.1 uncultured Planctomycetota bacterium
CTAGGCACGCGGAGAAGACCGCAGCCAAGCCCGCCCAGCCCGAGTCGAAGTTCAGCTACTTCGTGATTCCCGTCAAGGGTGTGATCGGCGAGGATTTCAAGGCTGCTCACATGACTCTCTACCTTGCCAAGGCCGCAAATCTCTCGCCGTCGGTTGTGATTCTGGACATCGACACCCCGGGCGGGCTCGTGACCGATGCTGAACAGATGGTATCGGCGCTCCTGAAAGCCAAAGGGCTTCGTGTAGTCGCCCTGGTCAGGAGAGCGTTGTCGGCAGGCGTGCCGGTTGCCCTTTGCTGCCGCGAAATATACGTTACGGCGGGAACCACGATTGGCGGGGGCGTCTCCTATATTCCCGACGATTCCGGCGTACCGGTTCATCTGCCGAAGGATGTCGCCGAAAAGTGGCAGTCTATCTGGCGGGCCACCTGTCGCGTCGCCGCAGAGCACGGCGGGCACTCGACGCTCATCCCGGAGGCCATGATTGACCTCGACTTTGCTCTTACCATGCGGAAGGAGAAGGAGCGCATTGTCCTCGAACGCGACGGGAAAGGAGAAGTCCTGAAGGCAAGGGGCAAGATACTTACGCTTACTGGTCGCGAAGCGGTCGCATGCGGACTGGCAAAAGACATCAGCGAGGACTACGCAGCGCTGGGAAAACAGATGGGGATGGCGGGGTGGCGCCTCGCAGAGCGCCGCGTGGCCGGCCGTGCCGTCAAGTCCAAGGGCTTTGACAGTCCCGTTGAACTTGAGGCCCTCATGGTCGCAAAGATCCGCTCCCTGGGATTGGACGATGACTCCGTGACAGATCTCCAATTGCCTTCGCTGTTGGAGAAGTGGCAGGCGTGGTACAAGCAGCAGCGCTTCGTCGGTCGCAAGGTCCGTTGGGCAGTTGTTATGGATGGTGCCAGCGAGGTTGACATTTCGGCGCTGCGTCGTTCACTTGCAGCGAAACGGAAGACGGAGAAGAAGATGGACAACTTTGCCTGGGGGTTGGGCAAACTCCATGCGAAGATGACGGCCTTGGAAACGGAGATTCGCAACCGTGAGCACTATCCCATCACCGTGAAGGGGTGGTCGGCTGGCCCGCGCCAACTGCCCATTATTGCGTGGGTCAGCAAGAGCGCCAAGAACAAGTTGCTGAAGCTGCCGTCGAAGAGCGAACTGCTTCTTAAGGGTCGCATCAGAGACGTCAGCTATCGGACAAGAAAGCAGCACGGGAAGAGCGTTCCCGATCCTCAGAACGGACTGTTGCTTCTGCACGTTAGTCTTGAGCGGTGCGTGCTTGTGGAGGGCGAGTAAACCGGTTGTGAGTCCAGTGATCGGAGTCTGGAAACGCTTCTTCAACGATCCCGCTGTTGACGAACGTTCGCGCGAACGCTCTGGGGCACGTAGCCGTTCATAGATTGAGAGGCATGCCGCGTTGCGCAGGAAGAAGAAAGAGATTGAACGCTCTTATATCCGGGAATGCCTTGAACTTATGGGGTATCAGGTCCGACGCCTTATCATGAGGGAGAAGCCGGACGCACAAGCGATCGTTCACAAGGATGGTCGCAACATGCAAATCGGGATCGAGCTAACCAGATACCACGTCGATGCTCCCCCGGGGACGTGTGGTGGCTCGCCCGGCAGTTGTTTGGACAGTTTCTGGCGTGAGGTCCAACGCAGCTTGGAACGGCGTGTGACGCGGATGAAGAGGCCGCCGACGGTCGATGCTCTCACGTTCCTGAAACCGGACGCGAGACCGCGCCCTGCCGATGCGAGGCTGTTCGCCGCCGAGCTGCTTAGGCTGATGATCGCGTCCTCGCCGAAACGTGGTGAAACGAAATGGATCGAGAGCTTCTCGCCACAATGTGGTCTCCTCCGCAAGTACGCCAGCAAGGTACGGTTTACTGATGCTTACCCCCTCGTACTCCTTCACTGGCACTGCGCGAACACGAGCGCCGCGATGATCGGGGTAAGCATGGACTGCATTACGAAGCACGTTGAAGAGAAAGCTTCGAAAGCGAAGCGATACGACTGGGGCAACGCCGATGAACGATGGCTCATCATATGCGCATCGGGGAGGCCCATCGTGAGCGGCGGCGGGGCGCGTCCCGACCAGCTTGACTGGCGGAATGACGAGTTGACGAGAGCATGTGCGGCCTCTGGCTTTGGCCGCATATTCTTCTTCGAACTCGTTCGCCGGTGGTGCCAACCCGTTTGGCCCTACGGGCCTCCGACGGTCGGAGGCAGGGCCTCAAGCGCCGCTCGGCGCCGCGGCCGATAGGGACAGCCCGCGCGCCCGCCCGCCACGCAGTTGAATCTGCGTCATCTGCGTCCGTCCGCGTCCAAAGGCCGTGAGTCCCCTCCCGACCGAAAAAGACCGCACAATCGACATCGGCGTATGTGGCGGCGTCGCCGTCGGTTAAGGTGATACGGCCGAAATATGTGTGGTTATTTCTTGCTGGGGGGCTTGCGCTGCGGCGGTTTGTGGGGTATGAATTCTATGGGGATAGTTTTCCGCTATCCCATCACGGCGGCTTCACTTACCACGAAGAGCACGAAAAACGGCAGGAGCGTAACCACAAAGTCACAAAGACACGAAGAAGCTGGATATCGGCGAAAGAACCTTTCCGCCGCTTTGTGCCCCGCCGGAGGCGGGTAAACTTGGTGTCCCGCCGCCGCTCTCTGCGGGCCGGGCCTTTCGATCGTAATCCTGCTCGTGATCGTAATCGTCCTCCGTTGCTGGACAGGCGATTACGATTAGGATTAAGCCCGCCGCGAGGGCGGGCAAGATTACGATTAGGAGTGAAGCATAGGGATGGAGGTTCAAAGCGTGCGGGTCGGGTAGAAAAGGTGGCACTTGGAAGGAGCGCGCGTCTGAAAGATTGACGCGAGGCGGCCTGGCAGGCGACAGCAGTATCTCTACCGCAGAGGACGCGGAGAACGCAGAGACAACGGTCCGGATCTGAGGCGGACAGGAATGTCCGCCCTCACCATCCTGACCATCTGTGCAATCTGTGAGACTTGCCCGTCATAGCCTCAGCGAAGGCGGGTCTGCGGATGGGGCCGTGACGCTTGCACGCCGCTTGTGGAAGGATGCCTGGGATTCCGCCGAACGGACGGGGTTTTTTTGTCGGGGGACACGTATCGCTCCGCTTCCGCAGTGGCGGACGCGGCTTCCGATACATGTCCCCGTCGGACCGGTCATTTGTCGGCCGTCGTCCACTCGTCCGGGTAATCTCACCGCAGAGATCACGGAGATCGCGGAGGAGACAAGAGAGCTTGTCTCTGCGACCTCGGCGTACCCGCCTGTGGCGGGCAAGCTCTGCGTTGAATGCCCTAGTGGGAAAGGACCTGTGCGGACTGACCGGGTGAGCGACCCCGTCGCGACCTCGTGCATCATCACGCTTCCCCGAACCAATCGCGGAAAGGAGGATGCTCGCAACACCATACGGCTGGCGACCTGAACCGAATACGGAATAACGAACAGCAACGGCTTCTGCAACCACAAAGTTTACCCGCCGCAGGTGGGCTTGCCCGCCACAGGCGGGACACAAAGGCACGAAGAAGCAGGGGGCAGAGAGCGCGGAGGGCGACAAGAGAGCAAGCAGTGTCATGCCGCCGCGATGCGGCGGCACGATGTGTTTCACTCTGTGTTCTCAGCGTGCTCTGCGGTGAATGCCGCTCGTCGCTACGCGACTGATGACTGGCCGTCTGCTACGGGCAGATGGCCTTGGCCTTGTCGCAGATGGCGGGGGCGTCGATGCCGCAGTAGGCCATCAGCTCGGCGCTCTTGCCCGACCGCGGCAACTGGCTCACGGCGAGCGAATGAACGGCGATGCCCTCGGGCGATAACGCGGCCGCGGCCGCCTCGCCCAGGCCGCCGGCCGGATAATGGTCTTCGACGACGAGCACGCGGTCGCCGGTCGCACGGGCCTGCGCGGCCAACGCGGACTTCGGGAAGGGCTGGACGGAATAGAGGTCGACGACCCGCACGGCGATGCCTTCCTGAGCGAGGGTGTCGGCTGCGGCGAGCGCCTCGAAGAGCGTCACGCCGGCGCCGGCGATCGTCAGCACGTCGGCGTCCGACTGGCGCACGACCTTGAGTTCGCCGAGCGGGAACTCCTCCGAGTTGTCGTAGATGACCGGCGTCTTCGGCCGGCCCGTGCGGATGAAGGCGAACCCCTCGTGCTCGGCCGCCGCGACGACGAGCTTCTCGGTCGCGACCGCGTCGGACGGATACAGCACGATGGCGCCGGGCACGGAGCGCGTCAGGCCGAGTTCTTCGAGCGCCATCTGCGACGGGCCGTCCTCGCCGATCGAGCAGCCGGCGTGCGAGCCGCAGAGCGTCAGGTTGCATTGGGTCACGCCGGCCATCCGAATCTGGTCGGCCGCGCGAACGAGGAACGCTCCGAACGACGAGACGAACGGGAGCCGCGCCTCCGACGCCATTCCCATCGCGACGCCGACCATGTTCTGCTCGGCGATGTAGCACTCGACGAACTGATTCGGGAACTCCTTGGCGAACGTCAGGGCGAACGTCGAGTTCTTCACGTCGCCGTCGAGGACGACGAGCGGCTTGCAGACCTTGCCGAGCTTGGCGAGCGCGGTCCCGTAGGCCTGTCGGGTCGCGACCTTCTCGCCCTTCTCGTAGGCCGGCGGGTCCATCCCCTTGACCTTGACGCGGAGCGGCGGGTTCGTCGTCGTCTCGATCTGCGGCGGCGTCTTGTCGACGACGTTGAGTTCGGCGATCGCCTTCTCGGCCTCCTCGGCTCCGAGCGGCTTGCCGTGGTGGCCCTCGACGTCCTTGAGGAAGGAGACGCCCTCGCCCTTGAACGTCTTGGCGACGATGGCGGTCGGCTTGCGGCCGCGCTTGCAGGCCTTCTCGAACGCGGCTTCGAGTTCGTCGATGTTATGCCCGTCGACGACGATGGTCTTCCACCCGAACGAGCGGAACCGCTTGGCGTGGGTGGCGACGTCGTGGCCGAGCATGGCCGCCTCGCTCTGGCCGAGGCGGTTGACGTCGACGATGGCGACGAGATTGCCGAGCCGGTAGTGCGAGGCGAATGCCGCGGCCTCCCAGACGGCACCCTCGGCGACCTCGCCGTCGCCCAGCATGACGAAGCAGCGGCGGCCCGAGCGTTTCTTCTTCATCGCGAGCGCCATGCCCGCGCCGGCCGAGAGCCCCTGGCCGAGCGAGCCGGTCGCCACGTCGACCCACGGGAGCCGCGGCGTCGGGTGCCCCTCGATCCGGCTGTCGATCTGCCGGAGCGTCATCGCCTCCTCGCGTGAGAGCGTGCCGGCCTCGACGAGGGCCGCGAAGAGCACGGGCGCCGCGTGCCCCTTCGAGAGGACGAACTTGTCGCTCTCGAGCGAGTTCGGGTTCGCCGGGTCGTAGCGCATGACGCGGAAGAAGAGCATGGCGACGAGGTCGGCGGCGGACATGCACGACGTGGGGTGGCCCGAGCCCGACGCGGTCGTCATCTCGATGGACAGCTTCCGGAGGCGGTTGGCGACGGCCTTGATCTCATCGAGCGGCACATTCCGGCTCTCGGCCATGGGATTGTCTCCTCGGTTGAGCCGGCGCATCCCCGCCGGCACGGGCTTCCGCGACATTGTACAAATCCGGCGGCGGTTTTCCAGAGCCCGGTTCAAATACCTGATGTACGCCGGCTCGCCGTTCTCTTGTCATGACCTCGTGCCGGGCGTACAATACACCTGTGAGTCACACGTTCGAGCGTGTACGGGCTCTGGCCGCCGCGGGTGACGTGCGCATATCGGAGCACGGCTACGACGAGTTGGCCGAGGACGGTATTCTCGCCGGCGAGGTCCTGGATGCCGCCGGTCGGGCCGTGGTCGTGGCGGACTATCCGGATTACCCCAAGGGTCCGTGTGTGCTGGTCTTGAACAGAGACGCCGACGGCCGGCCGATCCACACGGTGTGGGGGATACCGAAGGGATGCGCATCTCCCGCCGTGTTGGTGACGGCCTATCGGCCGGACCCGCAGAAATGGGACAGTCAGTTCATGCGGAGAAAGCAATGAGCAGTCGGAAACATGCCAAGCTCGTTCGCGAGAAGGATCATGTCGCCGAAATCGAGGTCGAGCTGATCGAATCGGCCGAGTCTTGGGCGCCCTATTTGTCGCTGGAGGACGCTCGGAAGCTCGACGCCGCGCGGCTGGCCCTGCGGCGCGGCGATCTTTCGGCCGCTTTAAAGTACGGACGAGTGTATCGGCTCACCCCCGTCCCGGCGGCGTGACGCCCTGCAACAGGGCGGCGGCTCTTGAGGCCGCGAACGCACGACCATCCCTTCGGACGCCACCACCCGCCACCACGCAGCCCTCATTGAACCCGGATGGGCACGGACGAGTTTCCCCCCTGTGGTCCAAATAGTGATTGAACCGCCTGGGGGCAATGCCGATAATGGATGGACTCAGAGGCGTGCTTCTCACAATAGACCGACTGTGGGTAACTGGTGAACTCGACCTTTCGCTTCCTCGCACTTCCCGCGCTGTTCGTCACGCTCCTTGCGGGCTGTCCCTCGCGATCGGTTCAGCATCCGGTCGGTCCGGGGCCCCGGATGGTGTCGACGACGGGCCTGGCGCAGCGATTTGGGTTGCGGATCGCGCCGACGAGCACCGCCGGGATGGTCGTTCTCTCGGGCAATCGCGGCACGATTGTGTTCAATCCGCGGCTCCGCGGGGTCCTTGTCTGCGGCGAGGTGCTCTTCCGCGGGCATCGGGTCGTCGTCCGGAACGGGAGCGTCAGCGTGCCGAAAGGGTTCGAGGCCGCGTGCGAGAAGCGTCTCCGACCGCGCAACAACCGGCCGCCTCCGCCGCCTCCGCGGCCGAGGGATCGCAGCCGGTTCCACGTCGTGATCGATCCGGGCCACGGCGGCCGCGACCCCGGCGCCATCGGCGTCCGCGGCGGATATGAGAAGACCGTCAACCTGCTCACGGCCGGGATCGTCACCGCGCAGCTCCGGGCGCGAGGCGTCCGCGTGACGATGACGCGCACGACCGACGTGTTTGTGCCGCTCAACGAGCGGGCCGCGATCGGCAACCGGGCCGGCGCCGACCTCTTCGTCTCCATCCACGCCGACGCGAACGGCCGCGCCTCGCTCACCGGCTTCACGCTCTTCATCTGCCACACGAAGCCGTCGTATTCCGACTCACACCGCGCGGCGAAGATCTTCCAGGAATGCCGGCTCGACCTCGCCAGCTGCCGGTCGACGCTGATGCGGAGTCGCGCGCCCAGCCGCCGGCTCGCGTCGCTCGTCCGTGTGTCGATGGGCAAGGCGACCAGCTCGCCCGACCGGGGCACGAAGCTCGGCGCACTCCGCGTGCTCGAGCGGTCGGTCTGCCCCGCGATCCTCGTCGAACTCGGCTTCCTGTCGAATCCGTCGGAGAACCTGCGGCTGCTCCGAGCCGACTACCAGCAGAAGCTCGGGACGGCCGTCGCCAGCGGCGTCATCCGCTTCCTCGACGAGCAGTAGGTCCGCTCCCGTTGCTCTTCCCCAGTTCCATCAACACGGTCACGCCGACGAACATCAGCGCGACGACGCCGAGCGCGAGGAACTTGTCGTAGCGGTCGAGGGCGCCCTTCGTCTTGAGGATGAGGGCGAGGAGCCCGAGCACGAACCCGCCCAGCCAGATGAAGAGGCACGCGCGGCCGGGCCGCATGCCGAGACGCTGGAGGCGGTGGTGGAGGTGGTCGCGGCCGACGTAGGCCGCCCACTGAGCGAGCGACCGCACGTCTCCGGCGCGGATGCGGTAGATGGTGATATAGATTGTGTCATAGATTGGGATGGCCAGGATGATGACGGGCACGAACAGGTTCTCGGCGTGGTCGGGCGTGCCCCAGTCGCCGATGATGCCCAGGCAGGCGAGGGTGAAGCCGAGGAACGTCGCCCCGGAGTCGCCCAGGTAGATCAGCGCCGGGCGGAAGTTGCACTTGAGGAACCCGGCGGCCGCGCCCGCGAGGCAAAACGACGCCGCGGCGACGACCGTCTGGCCCGTCATCAGCGCGATGGCTCCGAACGCGGCTGCGGCGATCGCCGCAACGCCCGCCGCCAGCCCGTCGAGCCCGTCGAGAAAGTTCACCGCGTTCGTGATGCCGACGATCCAGACGAGCGTCAGCGCGATCTCGCCCGTCCGCCCGGCGGCTGTCGCGGGCAGGAACGTCATCAGGACCCCGTAGTTCATCACGACGCACACGGCGACGAGCTGCGCGATCAGCCGCACGCCCGTCGTCAGGCCCCACTTGTCGTCGGCCACGCCGACGAGCGCGATGAAGACCCCCGCGGCGAGGGTCGCCAGCAGTTGCGAGCGGAGTTCGGCCGAGAGGACCTCGGGCGGCAGCGCGGCGACGACGGCCGCCGCCGCGATGACGAACGCCACCATGACGACCGCGCCGCCCAGCAGCGGCATCGGATCCTCGTGGTCCTTCCGCTCGTCCGGGACGTCGAGCAGGCGGACCCGGTACGACAGGTAGATGGCGAACGGCGTCAGCGCGAGGGCGAGGCACACGGCCAGCGCGAACCCGAGCGCCAGGGTCCGCTCGGGCGCCGCCTCGTCGAGCCCGGCGTAGGCGGCGATGGCCGCGCACAGCGCGACGATCACGAGCATTAAGCTGGTCCTGGGCGCGATCGCGGGCGACCCCACGGCGACCTCCTCACGGCAGACACGTGATGACGGCCTCGGCGACCCGGCGGGCCTCGCGGCTGGACAGCGTCGGGTAGATCGGGAGCGACACGGCCCGCTCCCACGCGCGGTCCGCGTTGGGGCAGTCGCCCTTGCGGACGATCCGGTGCAGCGGCACGGGGACGGGCCGCGGCGCCGCGATCCCGAGCCGGTCGAGCCGCGCGATCAGATGCTCCGGGTCGTCGACCTCGATGATGTACCGGTAGTGGGTCGAGCCGGGGGGCGGCGTCCGCCTCTCGATCCCGGGCACCGCGCCGAGCATCTCGTCGTAGAGGGCGGCGATCTCGCTCCGCCGGCGAACGAACTCCGGGAGCCGCGGGAGCTGCACGCGCCCGACGGCCGCGGCGATGTCGTTGAACTTCAGGTTGAACCGGTGCATGCTCCCGCTGGGGTCCGGCGTCTCGTACTGGATCAGGTTTCGCGCGCGGGCGACGAGTGTCGTCGACCACGACGCCAGCATCCCGCCCTCGCCGGTACAAATGATCTTCGTCGCGTAGAAGCTGAACACGGAGACGGACCCGAACGAGCCGCAAGGGGCGCCGTCGAGGGTCGCGCCGAGCGCCTGCGCGCAATCCTCGACGACCGGCGGCCCCAGCCCCTGGACCTCGCGGATCGGAGCGGGCGTGCCGAACAGGTGCGGCACGACGATGGCCGCGGTCTGAGGCGTCAACTTCGCCTTCACGTCGTCGGGCGCGATGTTATAGTTCTCGCCCACGTCGCAGACGATGGGCTCGGCGCCCGTCGCCCGGACCGCGTGGAGCACGGCGGCGCAGACGAAGCTCGGGATGAGAACGTCGTGTCCGGGCCGGACGCCGAGGGCCTTGAGCGCGACGTAGAGCGCGGCGGTGCCGCTCGACGTGGCGACGGCGTCGCCCATGTCGACCGACCCGGCGACGGCCTCCTCGAAGCGGCGCGTCCGCTCGCCGGCGGCGACGTGGCCCGACCGCACCGCTTTGGCCGCGGCCTTCACTTCCGCGCGGCCGAGGGTCGGCCGCGAATGGGGGATCGGCTTGCTCATGCTAGAGATCGATCACAAATCGCACGGGCAGAAAGCCCTCGGCGTACTTGACCCGCGCCTGGATGCCGCGAAAGTTCGCGTTCGACCCGGCGATCGTCAGGATGTCGAGGTCCTTGATCCGCGTCCGGTCGACCTGCGAGGAATGGGCTCGGAGCAGCGCCAGTTTCTCGTCGAGCGTCTCGCCGATGTCGACGAAGAACGTCGGCATAAAATCTTGCGTGGTCGGGCCTTCAAACAGGAGCACGTTCTTCGTGTATCGCGTCGCCGAGAGCGTCGCGTCGGCGAGCACGCGGTGGTCCTGATGCGTGTCGTGCGGCGCGTGCCCGAAGATGATGTCCGGCGCGACCTCGCCGATCGCGTCGTCGAGCTTGACGATCAGCTCCTTTTCGAGCGGGACCTCGGTGTCGCGGTACCCGCCCCAGAAGACCGTCTTCGCGCCGAGCAATCGCGCGGCGTCTTCCTGCTCGCCCTGGCGCACGTCGCCCGAGCCGCCCTCTTCGCCGCTCGTTGCGATGAAAAGATGGACGTCGTGCCCGTGGCGCGCGAGCCGCAGCAGCGTCCCGCCGCAGCCGTATTCGATGTCGTCGGGATGCGATCCGATGGCGAGAACGTTCATGAGACCTCCTGGTGTTTCGCCGGGCTGTGGGCGGAGAGCGTCCGGGCCGACCGGATCAGCGAGAGCCCCGCCGGCCCGCGGCTGAAGAGCAGGTCGACGGCCGAGAGGCGCGTCACGAACTCGCCGAACGGCTGCTCGTACACGGGATGCTCGAAGTCGTGGAACATCAGCGTGATGTCCTCGGCCGCGAAGCGTTCGGTCTCGAGATAGTCGCGCCCGCCGGGACCGGAGAGGTACGCGTCGGCCCCGACCTCCTTGCAGATCGAGACGAGGGCCTCCGTCGACCGGCCCGCGTAGCTGAGGTCCGACGAACGCACCATCGGCGTCTCGATCCCGAACCGCCCGCACAGGAGTTCGATGAGGGCGACGTTCAACTCGGCGAGCCGGTCCCACTCCTTCGCATAGACTGCGGCGAAGGACTCGATAATCTCGTCGTAGAAGGGGGCCGGCCGGTAGTTCGTCGTGAGCGCATGCTCGTGCTTTCGGCGCCACGGCTTCAGGTTGTCGATGCGGATGTCACAGATTCGCTCGCCCTGGCTGTGATGGACGGGCACCGTAAGCCACTGCACGCCGTTCGGCATCTTGATCCGATTGCGGTTCTGCCACTCGTCGTGCTTGTACTGCGTGTCGTCGTAGATGACGAAGACGTCGGCGGCGTCGAGCTTGCTCAGGAACCCGAGCCAGGGCAGATACTGGGGCTGGTGCACCGCGCAGATCACGGTGAGGAATGTTCCCTGCTTGTTTCTTCGTAATCTTACTCGTAATCATAATCGTAATCGTGTTTTCGCACTCAGATTACGATTAGGATTAAGATTACGATTACGACGATAAACGAGACGTTAGTCGGGTCTCCGTCCGACAAAGATCGGGTTCAATGCCAGTACCGGCTCCTCATTATCGCACACGAGCGCCCGGACATACGACAGTTTTTTCGCGGGCGGAACGTCAAACTCGAACGCCGCCGTCAGCGCCGTCCCGTCGGCGGACGGGCTGAGGGCGACGGTCGTCGAGCGGCCGCCCACGACGAACTTGACGTTCATCCGCTTGTTGCTCTTCGCCGAGAGCGCCGAGCGGAGCCGGACGCGCGCTCGGACCGACGGGGCGGCCGTCGTGAGCGCGTCGCCACTGATGGCCGCGGAGGCGCCGTCGCTGAGTTCCCACTCCACGTCGCCGAGCGTCTTGTGGATGTGGGTCAGTGTCGCGTAGCAGCGGCCGCTTCGAAGCGCGTCGAGGATGGCCCTCTTCGTGCGCTCGCGCGCCCAGACGACCGTCTGCGCCTCGGCGAGCGCCTCGGGCGGGCTGTGCGCGTCGTAGTCGCACTCCGAGATGGCCCACACCGGGTTCGCCCGCTTGTCGTCGCAGTACTCGGCGAGGGCCAGGTCCCACTCGCCGCCCGGCATGCCGGCCTTGATGCCCGCGTTGAACATCGCGAACCCGGTGTAGCTTTCGGTTTGCAGCAGCACCTCGGGATACGGCCGGACCTCGATGTCGATGCCGCTCGACTCCTTGAGCTTGTGCGGCAGCGCACCGGGGTTCGCGCACGGATGCGCCCAGAATGCGAGCGCTCCCCGCGATTCGGCGTACGCCGCGAGCACATTGGGCGGATAAGGCGCAGGGTCCTCGTATGCCGAAATGGATCGCGGCAAGAACGGAGCGCCGTCGACGAGGATGAGCAGCGCAAGGAGGATGAGCAGCACGGCCGCGAGCTTCCGCGGTCTTTTCTTGTCCCGCCGAAATCGCCAGGCGACGACGAGCAGGGCGATGGGCACGAGATTCAGGAGGACCGTCCATGAGAGCCGATAGCCGAATCCGCCCGCCGTGTCGGGGATGCTCTCGATTTCCTTCGGCGAGTCGAGGCCGACGATCACCATGTGCTCGTAGAGGTGCTCGAGCCGGAGCCCGCCGAGCACGTTCCCGCGCCAGCGGTAGTAGGGGATGCACTCGGCGCCCGCGATGATGAGCACCTCCGACCGGCCTTCGGCGGCCGGGACTCGTTCGAGGTATCGCTCCGCGCCATATGACTCGATCGAGCCCTCCGAGACCGTGACCTTGAACAGGCGGCTGAAGCGCGTCAGCCCATAGGAGACCTCCGCCCGCGCGCGGTCGGCGAGGATGACGGCGTCGAGCCCCTGCTCGTGCGCGATCCGCGCGATGTCCTCGATGGGCTGCGGGACCTCGCCCTCGGTCCGTGTGATCCGGATGCCGGCGACCGTGATCGTGCGGTTGCGGTGGCTGACGCTCGTGTCGACGTGGACCGCGACGCGCAGCGGCCTCAGTCCTTCCGCCCCTGCGGCCGATGTCGCGGCCGCGACCAGGATCAGCCACGTCATCATGCTGCGCATTCCGATGCCAGCTCCTCGTAGAGTTCGGTGAACAGGGCGACGGTGCGGTCGATGTCGAAGTCCTTTGCCCGCCCGAGACCCGCCTGAATGAGGCGGCCGCGCTTCTCTTCGTCGTTCGCGAGGGAGAGGACCGCGTCGGCGATGGCCCGCGCCGTCCGTCGAAACATGTACTTTTTTCGTTCAGCTGAACGCCAGGAGTCGCAATTCTCGTGACGGACGAGCAGGCCGTAGCGTCCGTCGTCGAGCGCGTCGCGGACCCCGCCGACATCGGTCGCGATGACGGGCGTGCCGCAGGCGAGCGCCTCGACGACCGAGAGGCCGAGCCCTTCGTTCCGCGACGAGAGCACACAGGCGTCGCACGCGTTGAGCAGCGCCGGCACGTCGTCGCGCCGCCCGAGGAACTGGCAGCGGCCGGCGACGCCGAGCTCTTCCGCTTGCGCCTCGGCCGCGGCGCGGAGCGGCCCGTCGCCCGCCATCAGGAAGACGGAACCGGCCAAGCTCTCCGCGACGAGCGAACACGCCTCGACAAAGATGTCGGGGCCCTTCACGTCGACAAACCGCCCGACCCAGCCGACGGCAAAGGTGTTCACCGCCAGGCCGAGCGCCTCGCGCGTTCGCTCCCGCGCGGCGGGGTCGCGCGCGAACCGCTCGAGGTCGACGCCCGACGGGACCGTGACGAATTGGTCGAACCGTCCGATCCCGCGGTCGAGGTGCTCGGTGCGCGAGGCCTCGGTCAGAGCCGCGATCCGCCCGCGCCCGAGCGGGGCGAGCGCGCGTTCGGCTAGCACGACGAGCGCCGTCCCGACCTTGCCGTAGTATCCGTAGAACAGGTGGCCGTGCGGCGAGTAGACGCCCGGGACGCCGCTGAGTGCCGCGGCGATGCGCCCGAGCGCGCCGGCCTTCGACGTGTGCGCGTGCACGACGTCCGGGCGAATGTCGTCGAGGATCGCCCGGAGCTGTCGGAGCGCGCGGAGGTCGGCGGACGGGCGCACTTCGCGCCCGAGGTCGGGGCATTCGACTGCGCGGATGTCGGTGCGCCGCGCGAGCGCGGCCGGCTCTTCGATCGGATCGGCCGCGGGCCCGGCGACGAGGGTCACGTCGAACCGCTCCCGGTCGAGCCGCTCGCAGAGCGCGATCACGGTGTCGGACGATCCGCCGCGGTCGAGCCGCGTGATGACCTGGACGACGCGCAGGCGCCGGCCGGGCGCTCTTCCGGTGACGGGCCGGCACGCGGTCGCCCGAATGATCGCCGCCGCCTGCTCGACCCGGCTCATCGGGATCAGCGGATGGCACGGGATGAGGAGGAGCCGCGCGGCGAGTTCCTCGGCCCGCGGGCAGTCGTCGGCGCCGCGGCATTCATCGGGCCCGAGGCCGTAGGCGTGGTAGATCGTGCGGTCGTAGAGCGCCGTGCACTCGACGTCCGCGTCGAGGGCCGCGGCGAGAGCGCGGTCGCGCGTCCGCCGGTCGGGCAGCAGCACCGGGCAGTGGTTGTACGCGGGCCGTGCGCCGGGCGGTACCTGCGGCAGGGCGACGCCGTCGGCGTCCGCGAGCATCTCCCGCGCACGGGCGGCGCGTGCGTTTCGGGCCGCGATGATCTCGTCGAGCCGGGCGAGGAGCGAGAGCGCGGCCCCGGCCTGCGTCGCGGTGTAGGCGCAGAGGCGGAAGTCGTCGTGAGGCGCGGTGTCCTTGAACCCGGCGAGCAGCGGATGGAAGAGCGAGTAGACCCACGGCCGGAGGGCGAGCGAGAGCGCGGCGAGTTGGGCGAACAGCGCGGCCCGCTCCATCGCGGACGGGCGGGGCAGTTCCGCGGCCTCGCGCTCGATGTCGGCCGCGAGCGACTCATCGTCGGTCACCCACGCGCCGCCGACGACGCTCGTGATCTGCTTGCCGCGGTGGAAGCTGAAGAAGCCGACGTCGCCGAGCGTGCCCGTCATCCGGCCGTCGAGGGTCGCCCCGAGCGCCGAGGCGGCGTCCTCGATGACGGCCGCGCCGCCCGACTCGGCGGCCTCGCGGACGGACTTCATGTCGCACGGGATGCCGAACATGTGCGCCGGCATCACGGCGAGGGTGTCGGACGTGACGCGGCGGGCCACGCTCTCCGGGTCGACGTTGAACGTGTCGAGGGAGACGTCGGCGACGACGGGCCGCAGCCCCGCCTTGAGGACCGGCAGCACGACGACGGGCGCGGTGTACGCGGGCAGCACGACCTCGCGGCGTTCGGACCGCGCGGCGAGGGCCTTGAGCGCCAGGTGGAAGGCGGCGGCCCCGCTGCCGGCGAGGCCGACGTGCCGCGCTCCGACGAGGCGAGCCAACTCGCAGCGAAACGGCTCCGTCTCGCGGGCCAGCAGGCCGCGGGCAAGGTCCTTCAACGTTATGGGCACGCCGGCCGACGGGATTCGGAGCAACTCATTCCTCCGGCGTTCGCGTGGACGCGAGCAGGCGGTTGGCCGCGTCGAGCACGGACTCGAACGAAATGGCCTTCATGCAGTCGCCGGACGGGCAGCTCTCGCGGCGGCACTCGGCGGCGTCGGCCTCGGGCTCGCGGCACACGTCTCGCGGCGCCTGAAGCACCACGCACCGGCCGGGCGGCAGCCACGGCCGATACCGGCTCGCGTTGCTCCGGCCGAAGAGCGCGACGACGGGCACGTTCATCGCGGCCGCGACGTGCATCATCCCCGTGTCGTTCGTCACGAAGAGCCGGCAGCGGCGGATCAGCCCCGCGACGACCTCAATGCGTCGCCCGATACACGCGGTCACTGCGCACTCAGCGGTCGTCACTATCTGCCACGCCAGCCCAAGCTCCCGGCGACCGGCCGTGATGAGCACGGGGAGATCTTCCTGCTTGGCCAGCTCGGTCGCCAGCCGTGCGAAGCGCTCAGCCGGCCAGCGGCGCGTCGGCAGGAACGCGCCCGGATGGATCCCGAGCACGGCATCGCCGTCGTTGATCCCGGAATCAGTTAGCACTTCGTCCGCCTGCTCCTCGGCGTCGGCCGGGACGCTGATGACGGGGCGCGGCGTGTCGATCTTGATGCCGAGCGGCGCGAGGGCGGCGAGCTTGCGCTCGATCTCGTGCTCCTCGCCGGCGAGCGATTCGGTCATCGCGTCGTCGAAGAACGCGCCGCGTTCGTCGGTGTTGCGCCCGAGCGAGCGGCGCGGCGCGAGCAGGCGCACGAGCCGCCGCCGCTTGCCCGCCGCGCGGTCGCTCTCGATGGAACTCAGGTCGATGAGCAGGTCGGCCCCGCGCTCGAACGCGATCAGGCGGGCCGCATCGACGAGTTGCCAGACCGGCCGCCCGAGGCGGAGCGTCCTGATCTCGAAGCCGAGGTCGAGCAGCTCGACGATCTCGACGGCCCGGGGCGCCATGACGACCGTGATTCGGGCGTCGGGGAACCGGTCCCGCAGGGCCGTCAGAGCGGGCGTCGCCATGACGGCGTCGCCGATCCCGCCGGCCTCGAGCACGAGGATGGATTCGACTCGCTCGGTCATTGGCCTCGCTCGGCGGCGTCCGCCAGGACCTTGAGGATCTTGCCCGCGAACCGCTCGGGCGAGAAGTGTCCGGCACGGGCCGGCCCCTTCTCGCGCAGGTCCGAGCGGAGCGCGTTGTCGACCAAGATTCGCGCCAGCGCCTGCACGCAGTCGTCTTCGTCGTCGGGATCGGCGAGGAGCGCGGCGTCGCCGACGACCTCGGGCAGGGCGCTGCGGTTCGAGCAGAGCACGGGCGTGCCGCAGGCCATCGCCTCGAGCGCCGGCAGGCCGAACCCCTCCCAGCGGGAGAGCGTCACGAACGCCGCCGCGCCGGCGTAGAGCGCGGGCAGATGCTCTTCGGGCACGTGGCCGGGGCAGACGATGCGGTCGCCGACGCCGAGCCGCGCGGCGGTCTTGCGCACGCCGTGCGTCCACTTGTCGTGCCGGCCGACGAGGGCGAGCCGGTATCGCCGGCGGAGATCGGGGTCGAGGGCCGCGAGTGTACGGGCGAGCGCCGCGAGGTTCTTGTGCGGGCCGAAGTTCCCGACGGTCAGGATGTAGTCGCCGTCGATCCCGCAGGCCGCCTTCGCCGCCGCGATCGCCGCGTCATCTTCGACGGGCCGATAACGGGGCCCGACGCAGTTGCCGACGACGTGTGTCTTCTTCTTCGGCACGCGGAGCAGTTCGGCGATGTCACGCTGCGAGTGCTCCGAGACGGTGAGGATCGCGGCTGCGCGGCGCGCGAACCCGGCGGCAAGCGACCGGAACGCGCGGCAGTACATCGCGTTCCGCCCCGAGATCTCCGGCGGCATCCTCAGGAAGAGGAGGTCGTGGATCGTGATGACGACGGGGCACGAACGGACGCCGGGCGCCTTGAAGTAGGGCGAGAGGAAGACGTCGAGCCGGTCGCGGCGGGCGAGGCGCGGGAGCGTGACGCGATCCCACCACCAGGTCGCGGCCTCGGCTTTGCGGCGGGTCTTCGGCGAGAGGCGCTTGCCCCACGGCTCGCCGATGTCGAAGAACGTGCGCTGGTTGCCGTAGAGGAAGAGGTCGGGCGGGTCGGTTTCGAGGGAGAGGGCCTGGAGGAAGTTCTCGACGAACCGCCCGATGCCCGTCCGGGCGCCCGCCAGCAGATCCCTGCAGTCGATTCCCACCTTCACAGGGGCCGATTATAGCACAACGGCAGTTCCAAGTTGAAGGTTTCGGGCCGAAAGGGCTCGATCCCAAGAACTCGGGGTATTGGCCGGAAAGCCGGTACAGCCAGCGGGTGGCAGTCCCGGTTTTCCGGCCCGCGTGCCCAGGCATGTCTGCGTCACGCGAGCACGAAGCGCACCGCATCGGCGATGACGTAGCCGTCGGTCCCGTCGGTCCGAATGAGCACGTTCCCCGACGTGCCCGCGTCAAACGTGTACGTCCCCAGCAACACCCACTGCGCGCCCGGCTGCGTCTGGTCCACGATCACCGTGTCCGTCGTCGTCCCGCCCGCGCCGTCGCTGTGGATGATGTCGACCGGGACGTTCGTCGCGCGGTTCGAGTGCTGCGCCCACCACAGATACACCTCATAGTCGCCCGCCGCCGTCAGCGTCGGCGTGAACTCAACGCTCTTCGTCCCCTTGTCGGTGTTTCCATCATGCAGGTAGTTCGCACCGTAGCGCTTGTCCGCGTTCAGCGTGCTCGTCGTCCACG
>CAYLQD010000078.1:0-17407 GCA_964385685.1 uncultured Planctomycetota bacterium
GTTAGCGAAGGATCTCGCTTTTCAACAAAGCAACTCAGACCAGTTTCTTCGATGGGATTGGCTCGCGCGGTCTGAATGGACGCGAGCGTGACGAGCGTTCTTCCGGCACGAAATCCCGGGCGGACCCGCTAGCGGTGCAAACCGTGCGCCCGTTCCGCCATCTTGATGTTCTTCATCCGCTTCTTCGCGGCCTTGCGCCGGCGGTCGCTCGGCTTTTCGTAGAACTTCGCGTGCCGAATCTTCCCCAGCATCCCCTCGTTGTCACAAATCTTCTTCAGCCGCTTCAACGCCTTCTCAAGCGGCTCGTCCCTGGCCACGGCAACTCGCACCACGTGTCATCAACTCCAATCTCTTGCGGCAAAAAGAGTTACGAGCCGGACTCCTCCGCCACTCCGGCGGGATCGCCCAAGACCGCCGCCCATCCTAGCGGATGGCGCCCAATCTGTCAACAAGAAACGCAAATAGCGTGCGAAGGGCCAATTTCGCTTGCCCCGCCCTGCCCCAGCCGGTACAGTGTGGCGCCGCGCCAATCGGATGACCTAGCTTCGCAGCTTCAGAGCGTGGAAGGACGCCAGGATGGTCGAGGGCAAGTTCGTCGTATTCGAAGGAATCGACGGATCCGGCACGACGACGCAGTCGAAACGCGCCGCCGACTGGCTCCGAGCGCGGTCTGTCCGCGTGGTCGAGACGTTCGAGCCGACCGACGGCATCATCGGCCGCGTGATCCGGCAGGCGCTCTCGTGCGAGTGGCCGGGCTGCGAGGGGCAGGAGCTGGCCCCCGAGCTGTTCGCCCTCCTCTTCGCGACCGACCGCCTCGACCACGTGAACGGGAAGATCGTGCCGACGCTCGAACGCGGCGAGTGGGTCGTCAGCGACCGCTGCTACCTCTCCTCGTTCGCGTATCAGTCCGTCGGCTGCGACCTCGACTGGGTCCGCTCGCTCAACCGCCACGTCCGCCGGGCCGACCTGACCGTGCTCCTCGACGTCGACGCCGAAGCGGCTTACGAGCGGTTCGCCGGCGAGCGACGGCGCCGCGAGGTCTTCGAGACCGTCGACAAGATGGCCGCGATCCGCGAGAACTACCTCAACATCGCCGACGTCTTGCGCGCCGAGGGCGACCGGATTGTGACACTCGACGCCGCGCCCTCTGCGGACGACGTCGCACTGCAAGTCCAGAACGCACTGGCCGAACTGCTATGATCGCCATCATCGACTACCGGGCCGGGAACCTGCAGAGCGTGCTCCGCGCCGTCGAGCACCTCGGGCACGCCGCCGCCATCACCGACGATCACGCCGCCATCCGCTCGGCCGAACGCGTCATCTTCCCCGGCGTCGGCGCCGCGGGCTCGACGATGGAGAACCTGCGCGCGCTCGGGCTCGACTCGCTCCTCCGCGACGAGATCTTCCCGAGCGGAAAGCCGATGCTGGGCATCTGCATCGGCATCCAGATCATCTTCGACACGAGCGAGGAGGACGCCGCCGCGTGCCTCGGCATCGTCGAGGGCACGGTCAAGCGGTTCTCGGAGTCGCACGGCCTCAAGATCCCGCAGATCGGCTGGAACAAGGTCTCGTTCACGAAACCGCACGCGATCTTCGAGGGCGTGCCCGACGCCGCCCACTACTACTTCGTCAACTCGTACCGGCCGGTCCCCGCCGATCCCGAGCTGATTTTCGCAGAGACCGAGTACGGCGAGACGTTCCCGTCGGTCATCGCGCGGGACAACCTCGTCGCGACGCAGTTCCACCTCGAGAAGAGCGGCGAGGTCGGCCTCAGGATGCTCGACAATTTCTGCGGATGGGACGGGCACAGCTCGAGAGGCAATGAATGACGCGCTACGGAATGGTGATCGGCGTCCGGGAAGAGAAGCTGGAGGAGTACAAGCGGCTGCACGCGGCCGTCTGGACCGACGTGCTCAAGATGATCGCCGAGTGCAACATCCGCAACTACTCGATCTATCTGCGGAAGCTGCCTGACGGCAAGCATTATCTGTTCAGCTACTTCGAGTACGTCGGCGATGACTACGAGGCCGACATGGCAAAGATGGCGGCCGACCCGACGACGCAGAAGTGGTGGAACGTCTGCGAGCCGTGCCAGGAGCCGCTGGCCGACCGCGCCGACGGCGCGTGGTGGGCGAACATGAAAGAGGTCTTTCACTCCGATTGATTGACGGGCGAGCTAGATGCTGACGAAACGAATCATCCCCTGCCTCGACGTGCGTGACGGCAAGGTCACCAAGGGCGTCCGGTTCAAGGGCAACGTCGACATCGGCGATCCCGTCGAGATGGCGCGGCAGTACTACGAAGACGGCGCCGACGAACTCGTCTTCTACGACATCACCGCGAGTAACGAAGGCCGCGGGATCATGATCGACGTCGTCCGCGCGGTCGCTCGCGAGATCTTCATCCCCTTCTCCGTCGGAGGCGGGCTCCGCACGCTCGACGACATGCGCGCCGTGCTGCTGGCCGGCGCGGAGAAGGTCAGCATCGACAGCGGAGCGGTCCGCAATCCGGACGTCATCGCCGAGGGCGCCCGCGCGTTCGGCAGCCAGTGCGTCGTCCTCAGCATGCAGGTGCAGAACGTGGGGCCGACAGACAAGACGCCGAGCGGCTATGAGATCGTCATCGACGGCGGGCGGACGTTCACGGGGATCGACGCGCTCGAGTGGGCGAGGCGGGGCGAGGACCTCGGCGCCGGCGAACTGTGCGTCAACAGCATCGACCGCGACGGGACGACCGAGGGGTTCGAGATCGAATTGACCCGCGCGATGTCCGAACTGGTCGGGATCCCCGTGATCGCGTCGGGCGGCGCCGGATCGCCCGAGCACCTCGCCGACGTGTTCACCGACGGCAAGGCGGACGCCGCCATCGTCGCCTCAATCATCCACTACGGGAACCATCCGATCCCCGCGATCAAGACCTTCCTGCAGGAACGCGGCGTGCCGATGCGGATGAGCGTCTGACCGCGGCGGGCTCAGGGAAACGGCACCTGCTTCAGGCGCTCGGCCCGCTCCTCGAGCCGCTCCAGCAGCTTCGCCTCCTCTTCGCGCTCCCGGGCCTTCAGAACCTCGATCCGCTTGGCGAGGAGTTCCCGCAGCGTCTCGAGCCGGGCGCGCAGTTTCGCCTCGCGCCTGGGCAGCGCCCGATCGACCACGCCCGCGGTCGTCATCATGTGCGCGTGGAGTTGAGCCCGGAGATGGAAACCCAGCTTGCCCGACGCGCGGGCGAGCAGCTCCTCGCCGCGGTTCAGCCGCCCGGTCGCCGCGCACAGCTCGACGGCCTCGAACAGCATCCTCCGGTCCTTGTCCTCGACGCGCGCGTGGGTGAGCGCGACGTCGAGGGCATCGTCGGTCCGGCCCGCCCCCGCAAGCAAGTACACGGCCCAGTGCGCGCCCGGCAGCCCGATCGCGGCAAGACGCCTCGCCGTCTGCCGGGCCGTCTCGTGTTCGCCCGCGGCGAGTTCGAGCCGGAGTTGCTCGATGAGCGCCTTTTCGATCGGCTGGCTCTCCGACACTTTCGCGAAGGACTCGGCCGCCTGGCGCAGGCCGCCTCGCTCCACGTGCGCCGACGCCACGACGGTCCCGATCCGCAACGATACGTCCTTGTCCCACGGAACCCGCTCCAAGTGCTCGCGCATCAGCTTTCGTGTGGCGGGGGCGAAGGGATCCACCGAGCCGATCATCGCGGTGGTGAGCGCCGCGGCCCGGCCGTCGGCGGCGCCGGCGCTCAGCTTGAGGGCCAGGCCGTGCGCGGCTGCGCTCGAGGGATCGACACACGTCGCGACGACGCGTGCGATCGCGGCCGCCTCGGGCTTCTTGACGTCGTGCGCGAGGGCCAGCATCTTCGTTCCCAGATCGCCGGGCGCCGTGTCGGCGACGGCCACGAGCCGCCCGGGAGCCGTCATCACGATAACGCCCTCGCCGGTCGCCGCCATCGGCCGCGCGGTCGTCAGATCGAGGCGCCGGTGGATGGCGCCCGTCGCGGAATCGAACTCGATGTAGCCGTGGCGGTTGCACGCCACGAGCCGTTCCCCGCGGACGAGCATCGCCGTGGGGCCCGTGTAGCCGACAGGCAGCCGTCGCAGGCCGATCTGTGTGGGCCGGCGCCACAGGAAACCCCCGTCGCGAGCGCTCAGGGCCGCGACATCGCCCTCGGGCATCGCGTAGAAGACCCGCTTCCCCTCCGAGACGATGCGGCCGACCGCAGACGCCCGCCCCAGGTGTTTCCACGCGCGCTTCCCCGTCTTCCGGTCGAGCCCCCACACCTCGCGGCGGCCGGCACCGACCACGACGACATCCCCGACGACGGCCGGCGTGCCCGCCCAGTTGCAGGGCGTGGCCCAGCGCACCTTGCCGGAGTTCGCGTCGACGCACACGGCCTTGCGGTTGACGACGACGAACACGTCGCGGCCGTCTGGCACGGGCAGCGCCCGCCCGAGGAGCGTCCGCCACGGGCTCGCCCCGCCGGCGAGGCCGCGGTTGCGCCAGACGACCTTCTTCGCCTTCAGGTCGACTTTCGTCAGGCCGTCGTCGAAACAGTAGAAGACGCCGCCCACAATGGGCGTGGCCGAGAAGCCGTCGAACCCATCGGTCAGGCCGGCGATGACCGTCGGGCCCGCCGAGTCGGCGACGGGCGTCGCTCCGTGGACCCCAAGCCGGCCATCATCACGCCTGACGACAATCTGAACGCCCGCTTTCGACGCCAGGATCGAGCGAGGAGCGCCCTCGTACGCCCTGGACGGCGTGACCTTGCCGTCCTTCAGGCCGACCGCGACCGGCCCGCTCGCGCCCTCGTCAAAGATGTACGCCGCCCAATCTCCCCCGACGGCGGGCCCGAACCCGCCATCCCGCTTGATGCGGATGCGGCGGATCCAGCGGAATGGAGACAGGGCGACCGAGTCGACCTGCTGCGTCTTGTCGGGCTTGTCGGCCGCCGCCGGCCACTTGAACAGGTCCTTCGTGAGCCGCCGGTACCTCGCCGCCGCGCCGGCGTCGCCCAGCTCGACGCAGTCCTCGACAAGCTGCTTCCAGCGCTCGAAGCTCCCGATCGAGCCGAGCACGGCCCGCTTGTCCGCGAGGATGACGGCCCGGCCGAGTTTCGCCTCGAGCAGTCGCTCGCGCGCGATCCCGGCGCCGAGGGCGAGTCGCGCGGTGGCGGGCTGGGCCTCCTGCCGATGATCCGGCGCGTGCCGCTCGACGAGCCCGCCGAAGAGCGGGAGTCCGGCGTCGGCGATCAGGAAGCCCGGCCGGGCGAACTCGCCGAACCCCATCGCGACGAGCGCCTCATAGAGCGCGGGTCCGAGCGTGCGGACGCGCGCCGGCTCTCGGGTGGCGTTGGCGGCGCCCAGAAGGATCTTCGTCGCCTCGACGGGCCGGCCGTCGTCCAGCATCATTTCCGCGTACGCGCGAACATTCTTGGCGTCGCCGTAGAACGCCGCATTCTTGTGCTCCGCGGCCACGTCGAACGCGGCCCTCCGTATCTTCGCGTCCGGCTGCTCGTCGAGCAGGGCCATCAGCTTGCGGAAGAGGCCCGTCGCGTTGGGCGACTTGCGCAGTTCGGCCAGCATGGCCTCCGGCGTCTCGCCCTCGCCCTCGTCTTCCTCGAAGGCCGCGAGGTCGTCGGCCGACGCCGTGGCATCGTCCTCGGCGGCGGCCTCATCGGCCTCGGCGCGCCGCTCCGGCATCGGCTGCGCCCACGTGGCCCAGCCCGCGGAACCGGCGGCGCTGACGAGCGGCGCCCGCAGACGCTTGGCGGCCGGCCGATCCGCCACGGGGGTCTGCCTGCCCACAATATCCTTGCCGCGCACCTCGAGTCCGCGGCCCGTGCTGAGCCAGAGGCGCCCGGCCGCGTCGCAGTGGACCGCGGGGGCCGAGCGAAGCGTGGCCCCCTCCTCCACGAGCGGCTCGTAGATGCGCCAGGCGTTCAGGTCCGTCGACAGGACCGAGCCCCGGTCGGTCACGCACCACAGTGTTCCGTCGGGCGCGGCCGCGAGTGCCACGACGGTGCCCGTCCCTTCGGGCGGGGCCATCGGCGTGGCGTCGAGGGTCCGAAGGCCGCGCGCGGTGCCGACGACGGGCTTCCCGTTCATCAGCGCCGCGTCGATCACGCGCGTCTTCCCGAGCGAGTAGCTCTCCCAGCGCCCGTTGCGGCGCACGCTGATGCGGTCGAGGTCCACGACCCAGAGCGCGTCGGACTTCGGCGAGGCGAGGAGCTTTCGGAAGGGCGAGTACGGGAGCGGGCAGTCGACGGGCCGCAGATGCCGCCCGTCGAACCGAAGGAGTTGCGAGGGCGTCGCCACCCACACGCCGTCGGCGTTTTCGGCGAACGACGCGATCCGCCGGCCGCCGTCGAATGTGCGCCACCGGCCGCCCGGGCCGCTCGACTCACACACGGCCACGTTCCCGACGACGACCTCGTCGCCCGCCGATCTCGGCGGCCGCTCGGTCTGCCGGGCCGCACGCCCGCCGCCGACCCACAGCCGGCCGCGCGTGTCGACGAACACCGCTCCGAGCGTGCGGGAGACCGGGACGGCGAAGTCCGGCCGGACCTGCCATCGGGCTCCATCGAACGACGCGAGCGAGTCGGACAGCGCCCAGATGACGCCGCCGCCCTCGGCAAACACGCGCGCCCGCGGCACGGGGCATCCGTCGGCCGGGCCGAGCTTCCTGCGGCCGCGAAGCTCCGCCGGGATCTTGTGCTCGGCCAGGAACGGCCGCAGCGCGTCGGCGACCTTCGGCGTGGCCTTCGCCCGCTCCGCCCTCTCCCCCGACTCGAGCTGCTCGCGAACGGCGGCGCCGAGACGAACGCTCTCATACGCGTCGAGCACCGCCTTGGCTGCGTCCCGCGTCTGGGCTGCGCCCGGCGCGACGGTCGCGAGCGTGATGAGCGCGGCGGCCGCCCTGCGCCCGTCGCCGAGGGCAAGCCGGAGGAAGACCTCCTCGCTGAGCTGCGCCTTGAGTTGCGCCTGTGTCTCGGCCGCGGAGGCCGCGGGCTCCTCGGCGGCGCCGGCAGACGCGGCCATCGAAAGAACCAGCACCGCAACGACTGTCATCCTGGGCAACATGGACATCCCCTTCTTGAGCCCCAGAGCCGGAATCGCCCCGCCCTACTCGAACTCGACATCTTTGAGGTGCAGCTCAATCTGACCCGTTCCGTTCCACGTATCGAACGCGGTCGCGGCGACGACCGAGCAGTCGCGCTCGCCCGCGATGATCCGGTCGTAAAGCGCATCGCCCATGTAGAAGCCGACGGCCCGATAGCCGGTCTCGCCGTCACTAAGGAAGAACGAGACATGGCGGCCGTCGGTTCCGAGCAATCGCGGCTGGCCCGCGATCTTGAGCCCTCGGACGAGGAAGAGGGGCCTCGCGTTCCCCTGGCCGTGCGGCTCGAGCATCTTCAGCTCTTCGACGAACGGCTCGGTCAGATCGCCCAGTCGGATCTCCGCGTCGACATCGAGCGACGGGAGGAACATCGCGGGATCGGCGGCGACGAGTGCGCTGTTCAGGTGTTCGCGCAGGGGCCCGACCTGATCGGCCGCGATCAGGAAGCCCGCGGCCGCCGCGTGGCCGCCGAACGCCATGAGCCGGTCGGCGAACCCTTCCAGCGCCTGAAACAAGTCAAACCCGGGCACGGAGCGGGCCGACCCCTTGCCGACGCCGCCGTCGAGCGCGACCAGAGCGGCCGGCCGATGGAACTCCTCGACGAGCTTCGACGCAACGATCCCGATCACACCGGGATGCCAACTGTCGTGGGCGAGCACGGCGACGCGTGAGGAGTCGAAGTCCGGCTGCTGGAGGAGCATCTCGCGCGCGTGCTCGAACATCTCTTTCTGGAGCTTCCGGCGCTCGACGTTGTGCTTCTCGAGTTCCCGCGCGATGGCCTCGCCCCGCTCGGCGTCGTCGGTCAGCATGAGTTCGATCGCCAGGCCCGCCTCGGCCATCCGCCCCGCCGCGTTGAGCCGCGGCGCGAGACCATAGGCGATGTCTCTCGGCGTCAGCCGTATGCTCCGAATCCGCGCGCAGTGAATCAGCGCCCGCAGCCCCGGGCCCGACTGCATGCCCAGCGCCTGAAGCCCGTAGCGCGCGAAGACGCGGTTTTCGCCCCGCAGCGGCACGATGTCGGCGACGGTGCCGAGGGCCACCAGCCCGAGCGAGTCGAGCAGAAACTTGCGGAACGGGTCCGACATTTTCTGGCCGTCCGAGAAGTGTTTCGCGACGGCCCACGCGAACTTGAACGCGACGCCGACGCCCGACAGATCGCGGAACGGATACAAGCTCCCGGTCAGCTTGGGATCGATGACGGAACACGCGGTCGCGACCTGGCCGCCGGGCTCGTGGTGGTCGGTGATGATGAGGTCGATCCCCTCGGCCTGCGCGTGCTCCGCCTCGGCGATCGCGCTGACGCCGCAATCGACCGTGACGACGAGGGTGATGCCGCGCCGCTTGAACTCGGAGAGCGCTTCGAGGTTCAGCCCATATCCTTCCTCGATCCGATGGGGCACGTAGTATTCGACGTCGAGGCCGATGAGCCGGAAGAACCGAACGAGGAGCGCGGTCGCGCTGGTGCCGTCGACATCATAGTCGCCGTAGACGAGGATCTTCTCTTTGTTGTGCGCGGCCTGGTAGATGCGTTCGACGGCCGCGGCCATGCCGGGGAGCAGGCCGGGATCGGCGAGGTCGTTGAGGAGCGGGCGGAGGAAAACACGGCCCTGCTCGGGGTCGGTCACGCCGCGGTTAATGAGGACCTGCGCCGTCGGGGGGGCGATGTTGAGTTCTTTGGTGAGCCGACCGAGCAGGTCGCTGTCGGGTTCGGGCAGAAGCCACCTGGCGGTCATTGGAGTCGGATCCACATGAAGCGGTACGGGCGGTGGCACGAAGACGCGTGGCACTCAGACGCCCCTGCCCTACTATAGGAGCGCGGGGGCCGAGTTGCAAGGGGCTTCGGGGCTGGGGCGCAGAACGGCCGCGACGCAGCGCGCCGCGGCCGCTTGATTCCGCCCTGGCCCGGTGAAGGGCCTTGCCTTGCGGTTCGAGGGGTGCGCGCCATGTGAGGCCTTCTAACGCCCGTGTCCGCTGTATTCGGGTCGGCCTCTTGTCGGTCAACGACTGTGGCACACCTCGGCGCTTCAAGGGGCAAGGGCGGATGGCTGTCTTGTGCCTTGCTTCCTTACTAGAAACATACCACAAGAACGGCGAATGTCAAATCGCGAGCCGCCCCAAATCGTCCGACGAACTCCTTGCCTGAGGCGGCGTGAGGTGTTAGGATAATCGAAAAGCATTCCGCCTCTGCGAGGAAATGCGCGATGAAGCGAATCGCCTGTGTCGTGTGCGTCCTGTTGGCCGCCGGCCTCACGTTCGCCGCCGGGCCCGACCCGACCGTGACGCTCTACACCGAGGTCTTCGACCACCTGAAGGTCAAGCCGACGGACGAATTGATTCTGCTGCGGCTCCGGCCACCGACCGACCGCGGGAACGCGGCCCAGAGCGAGGCGCTCGACGCGATCGTCGATCTCCTCGCGGCCGCCGCCAAGGAGGCGCCGAAAGACTTCGTCCTCAACCACAACTACTATCAAGCCATTTGGACCCGCTACGCGTTCTACCAGAAGACCGCCGACGCCGCCGCGGCGTTCGAGCAATTGGAGCGGACGGCCCGGCTCACGAACGCCCGTTCGCCCGAGCGGGCCCGCTGCCTGTTTGAACTGGCGGACAACACGATGGCCCTCGACCCGGCAACGGCGAGGAAGCTGGTCGGCAAGGATCGCAAGGCCGTGGCCATCAAGCGGTTCAGCGACGCTAAACGCGCGGCAATGAGCCGCGGGCCCTATGCGGCGCGCTCCGCGCTGGCCCTGGTCGATCTCTACATCAGCAGCCGCGACGCGGCGAATGCGAAGACGCAGATTCGCGAGGCGCTCGATTTGGACAAGGACCGGCGCGGCTACGTCACGAACCACGCCTACGACCGGTTCGGGCTTGTGCTCCTCTCGGAGGGGAACGTCGAGGGGGCGCTCGCGATGCTGGACGCCGCCGGAAGGGTCACGGTCGATGCTGACCTGAAGTCGGAAGGGTTCGCCTTCCGGCTCGCCCGGGCGCTCATCGTGATGAAGCACGCGGAAGAGGCGATCGAGTACCTCGACAAGGTCATGAAGCTCGTGGACGAGGGCAAGACGGCTCTCACCTACGACATCGCCTATACCACGGCCCGCGGCTACACGGACCTGGGGAAAGCCGACGAGGCGCTGATCTACTGGAAGCGATACGTCGACATGGGCGACCCGGACGAAAACCGGCGGGAACGCGCGATCAAGATCGCCCAGGACCTCGCGGTCAAGGCGAGCGAGTCGGACAAGTAGTCCGCTCCCCTCCCCCCGAAATCACGGCGCGTACGGAACCCGGTCCGCCACCCCCGCCTGCTCGAACGCCCGCCGCCTCAGCCGACAACTGTCGCACCGCCCGCAGGCCGCGTCCTCGCTCTGATAGCACGACCACGTCAGATGGAGCGGAGCCCCCAGCTCGGTCCCCACGCGGACGATCTCGGCTTTGCTCATCTCGATGACGGGCGTCGCAATCTCGATCCGCGTCTCCGGCCTCGTCCCCGCCGCAACGACCGCCCGGAAGGCGTCGAAGTATGCGGCCCGGCAGTCGGGATAGCCGGAGCTGTCCTGCTCGACGGCGCCGATACAGACGCGGCCCGCGCCGATGACCTCGGCCCACGAGACCGCGATGCTCAGGATGTGGGTGTTGCGAAAGGGCACGTACGTCGACGGGACGCCCTCCCCCGGCCCGGCGTCGGGCACGTCGCGGCTCGGGTCGGTCAGACTGGAGCCGCCGATGCGCCCGAGATAGCCGATGTCGGCGACAAGCCGGCGTTCGGGCGGCACGGCGTAGAAGTCGGCGATATCATCGAACGAGCGGCGCTCGCGGGCGGCGGTTCGCTGGCCATACGTGACGTGAAGGAGGGCGAGCGTGTGTTCCTGCGCGGCGATGGCGGCAGTGACGCAACTGTCGAGGCCGCCGCTCAGTGCGACGACGGCGGTCGGTCGCTCGGCCGGCCGGGCCATCACACTCTCTCCATCCGCGCGAACAGCCAGAGGCCGATGGCGCCGAACAGGATCGTCGCGAACGTGCCCGCGAACGGCGGCCATTGCCACATCAGTTGGCGCTGATACGCGAGGTCGATCGAGATGAAGTTCACGGCAAGGAACGCGAAGACGAGCAGGACGGCGAGCGAGACGCCGACGAGGGCCGCGTGCCCCTGGCGGCGGAACACGAGCGGGAGCGCGAGCAGGACGAGCACGATGTTGGCGAACGGAAAGGCGAGCCGGTTCCAGATCATGACCCGACAGCGCTGGCGGAAGGCGCTCTGCTCGCCGAACCGCTCGCTGGCCGCCATCAGCGCGCTCAGCGGCCTGGCCGAGCTGCCGCCCTTGAAGTCGTCGGCGGCGGTGATGTCCGCGGGCTCGATCGAGCCCCGAAGCTCCTGCCATTCGGCCGCGGGCTCCGAGTCCGGCGCTCCGGCCGTCGGGTCGGCCGTCTCGAGCTTCATCGCTCCGAACAACAGCCAGCGGTCGCCGGCCCAGACCATCATGTCGACGCGGACGTCGGGCTCGGGCGGGTCGCTGATGACGATGTTCCGCGCGACCTCCCACTTCTCGCCGCGTTCGCTGTAGCTGCCGAACTCGTAGAAGACCGGAACGGGCTTCTGGTCCTGTGCGAGGAGCGGCACGTCTTCGCGGTCGCCCTTCTTGCGATACCGGGCGATCAGATCGGCGGTCGCCTTGCTGACGAACAACTCGGGGCCGCGCGGCTCCCAGCGCTCCTCACGCGTCAACGTAAGACGGCCGTCGAACTGCTCGACGTCGACCATGTACCAGGCGGGGCCGGCTTGGCGCGCGAACGCGCGGCTCGCCCGCTTCTTGTGATGGCGGCCCGCGGCGTCGTCCCACGCGATCCGCACGCCGGTCAGCGTGGGGAGCGGGGTCTCGGGGTCGTACGTTCCGACGAGGAACAACCGGCCCTCCGAATCGTCGAGCAGGGCCTGGTCGATCCGCTGCCGCTCCGACTTTCGGGCGCGCCGCTCGGCGGCGGCAAGCCGTCCGTGCAGCGCGGGCACGACGGCCTCCTGGTTCACGGCGGCGAGCACGGTGACGACGGCGACGCACGCGAGCACCGGTCCGACGATCCGCCGGCCGCTGATGCCCGAGGCGCGCATCGCGCAGATCTCGTTCGCCCGCATCAGCCGGATCGTGCAGATGACCGCGGGCAGGACGCAGAAGATGGGCATGACGCGCGCGAAGAGCGACGGCATCCGCAGCGCGTAGTAGACGGCGGCGCGGCGGAGCGCCACGAGGGCCGCCTGGTGCTCGAAGAACTCGTCGATGTTGGCGAACAGGTCGGCGACGACGAACAGGCCGGCGAAGCCCGCGACGCACAGGACGAAGGGCCCGATGAACGTGAGCGCGACGTACCGGTCGAGTTTTCTGATTCCGCCCACGCGCCGTCACCGTTTGAACATGATTCTCATGAGAGCGAGGCCGCCGGCCGCAACGCACAGCGTGACACCCCACACGGCGACCGCGGGCGGGAGCATGCCCGAGGCGCCGAGGTTCCACGCGCCGCCCATGACGGCGTAGTAGCTGAGGATGATGGCGACCGCGAGGCCGAACGCGACGAGCCGCTGGCCGCGGCGAATGAGCACCCCGATGGGAATCGCGATCGCGCCCAGGAGGAACGGCGCGAGCGAGAGGGCGGCCCGCTTGTGGATCTCCGTGCGCCAGTGCCGCGGCTCGTGCCGCCACTTCAGATACTTCTTCCGGGCATGGTCGTATTCCCCCGGCGTCATGCCCTCTGGCTTCGGCGGCCGGCGGTCGCCTCGCTCGATCTCGGCGCGTCGCTGCCGGATCATCAGCATCAGCTTCGCCGACGTCATGTGCTTGCCCTTTTGAGGGCGGAGCTTCAGGTCGGCCATCGAGGGCAGCTCGATCGGGAAGATTCCGTGTTCGAAGAAGGCCCGCTCGAATTCGTAGCGGCCCGCGCCGTGCACGACCTTGAACATCGCCGCGCGGCCGGCGTAGGGGTCGCCGGGCGTGACGCGCGCCGGATCCCACTCGAGGTAGAAGATGATCTCGGCGCGCTCGTCGGAATGCTCGAAGTGCCCCCTGGGCGCTCTGAGATACGTGACGAGCCGCCCCCGCTTCGCCTCGTCGAGGTCCCCGGGCCCGATCGACTCGCTCGTGACGATCGTGATGTCGCGGAACGTGTCGTCCTCGCGCAGGTCGCCGATCCAGATTTTGCAGTCGCCGATTTCCATGAGCGGTTCGAGCGGGTCGACGGCCTGGAGCGCCTCGATCTGCTCCGACGCCGCCGACGCCTTGACGATCCGATACTGGAACGAGCGGGTCTGCGGCACCAGCTCGTGGTTCAGCAGGCCGCACACGGCGCAGAGTACGACGGCGATCAGCGCCGCCGGCGCGAGCAGCCGCCAGATGTGCACGCCCGACACGCGAACGACGGTCAGCTCGTTGCTGCCCGCCATCCGGCTGTAGGTCATCAGGCACGCGGCCACGAACGCGGCCGGGATCGTCCACGGCAGCGAGAACGGCACCATCAGCGGAACGAACCGGAGGAGCGAGCCGAGCGGCAGGCCGTTCAGCACCGCCTCGTAGACCATCTCGACGAGCAGCAGCGCGGTCAGCGCGATGACGGCGACGGCGAACGACTGCGCGATCTCGAAGAGGGCCGCGCGTTCGAGCCGCATCGACAGGACGAATCCGGTTCGGCGGTTCGCGCTCACTCACGGCCCTCCCGGGTGATACGGTTCGGGCGGCTCGGCCACCTTGGAGCGCCGCCGCTCCGGGCTCGCCTTGCGGCCGTAGAGCGTGACCATCCGCTCGGCGTTGTCGCGCACGCGGTCGCGCAGTTCCTTCGGCTCGAGCACTTCCGCGTCGGGCCCGTACTGCATGATCCACCAACTGATCTCGTCGACGCCCCGAACGTTGACACGGTAGATGACGTCGCCGCCCGGCAGTTCCTGGATGCTCTGCCCCTCGCGGGGCGGCCGCTCGTGGATGAGGTCGGCCACGCGCCGGCTGAACCGGACGGCGACGTTGACGGGCTCGCCGCCGAAGACCTCCCACCAGCCGCGGGTGTATTCCTCGAGCGAGAAGCCCTTCGGCTCCGGGAACCGGATCTGCGTGAACATCACGGAGAGGATACGGCTGATCTTGAACTTCCGGACGTCGCGGCGCGTGTGGCACCAGCCGATCAAGTACCACGAGTGCCGGCGGAAGACGAGCGCATAGGGGTCGATCTCGCGCTCGGTCGTCCGGCTGGACGAGCGCGAGGCGTACTTGATACGGATGCGCCGCCGCTCGCCGACAGCGTCGTGCAGCCGGCGGAACTGCGGCCCCTTCATCGTGCCGCTGGTCACGCGGACGCGGCCGCGGTCCAGGGCGCCGCGCTTCCGGATCGACTCGGGCAGGCAGAGGGCCATCTTGGCTTCGAGCAAGCTCTGCGAGGGCTTCGGCGGGCCGCCCTCCGCGAAGAGGTAGTCGGGATAGAGCAGGTCGAGGATCTCGTCGGCCGTCAGCTCGGCCGACCGCAGCACGAAGTCGCCGGCGATCTTGTAGCCGCCCTGGGCGAAGTAGATCGGGATGCCGGCCGCGACCAACTCCTTGATGTCCTGGTAAATGCGGGTCTCGGAGATGCTGAAGTGCTCGGCCAGTTTCCCCGGCCGCCAGTCGGGGCGCGACTGGATCAGCAGGATCATCTCCAGGAGCCGCGAGAGGCGCTTCTTCCGCTTCGCCACGAGGAACCTCCGTGCCGGGGAACGGCTGGCTCGCGAAGCCCCGCCCGGCGACACAAGACACGTGCACCAGATATCCTGCTGCTACTATGCTACTGGGCCGGCCCGGCCGGGTCAAGCGAGCAGGGATGCTGACGCGGCCGCTTACGGAGCGAGAAGCTCCCGCAGCATCTCGTCGCGGAGTTCGCTCGCGAACTCCCTCCGGCTGCCCGTGAGGGTCCGGGCGGGAAGCTCCTTCACGGTCACCTCGATGCCGGGCGCGGTCAGCAACCGCCAGAAGTGCGAGACGAAGCCCACGCCGCCGTACCAGAAGATGCGGGCCCGGTTCGCGTCGGTGATGGGCTCGCCGCCGACCGTCCGGTACTTCAAAACGAACGGCCGAATGGGGGCCGGCTCGCCCTCGTCTCGGGCCTCCGCCGCGGCGAAGAGCGAGGACTTGAACGGGAGAAGGCCGCTGCCGTCCGAGCCTCTCGCTTCTGGAAAAAAGGCAACACTCGCACCGCCCCGAAGACGCCGGCGAACGCGCTCGACGAGCGGGCCGACACTGAGACGGTGGGACCGGTCGACGTACAGCGTCCCGACGGCCGACGCCATCTGCCCGATGACGGGCCACCACGCCACGTCGCGGCGCGAAATAAACATGACCGGGGCGACCGACGTCAGGACCAGGATGTCGAGATAGCCGGTGTGGTTGGCGACACAGAGCGCCGGATGCCCAGGCGCGTCGGCGAGCTGCGACGTGACGCGGACGCGGAGGACCTTCAGCATAGTGCGCGCCGAGACCGTGCGGACCCAAGCGAGCCAGCGATAGCGCACCGACCGGCTCGGCGCGAGCCAGCAGACGGCGCCGAGCAACGAGCAGAGAACCGAAATCAGCAGGAGAATGGAGAGCCGAACGAGTCGCATGACCACTCCGAGATGAGCGGACGCGGGGCCCGGCGCGAGTCACTTGCCCTTCTCGATGATCTTGACGCCGGGTGGCGTCGGTCGGCGGAACAGACCGGGCTTCAATCCGCGGTTCGGGTAGAACTTCTCCAGCTCGAAGATATACCGGTGCTTGTTCTCCCAGTCGACCTGGATCGACCTGGGCAGGGACGATTTCTTGTCGACCCAGAAGGTCCACTGCTGCTTCGCGTCCTTGTCGAGCAGATTCTCGCCCGCCTGTTCGTGGAGTTCCTTGAGCCGCTCGGGCTTGATGGAAACGACGAGCTTGTAGGCGGGGATCTTCGTGCCGTCCTTCGGGTCGACGTATTCGGTCTCCTCGAACACGTCGACGTCGCAGAACCGCTCGAAGGCCCGGACCATCTGGTCGCCGGCGGCGAAGACCTGGAAGAGCACGTGGACGGGCGCGTCCTTGCCGAGCGGCGTCACCTCGATCGTCTTCTGCTCGGATTTATAGACCCAGTAGTCGGTGCCGTCGGTCCCGTGGACGAGGAACGGCGGCTGGCCGAAGTTCAGCCGGAACATCCGCTTGCGCTTGAAGTAGACGCGGCCGCGATACTGCTGCTCGTTCCCCTTCTCGTCGCGGAAGCGCTGCGTCACCCAGACCCAGAAGTCGTCGAACCCGGCGAACGCCTGCCCGACGCGCTTGATGACCTGCTCCGCGGTTTCTCCGGCGGCGGCGACCTGCGGGCCGAGGAGGAGGATGAGGAGAAGGATGGCGAGGCCTTTTCGGTTCACATCGGTGCTCCCAGGATTGTGCTCTCGAAGACCATCTTCTCCTTCACGAAGCCCTGACAATAGAACGTACACCGGCGGCGCCGCAGTTCGATCGCTTTTGCGGCGATAATAAATACGTCCGTCGGCTCGACAAAGCCGCGGAATTTCGTGTCCGTCACGCCCATGAAACCGATGAAGACGTCGGGCGGGTTGCCGATGCTCTCCATGTAGTAGAACGACGTGAGTTGCGCCGCCGCCTCGATCTGGAGCACGCCGGGGAGGACGGGACGGCCGGGGATGTGGCCCCGCACCCAGAAGGCGTCCGGCGACAGGTGTTTATAGCCGACGATAAGGTGCTCGTCCATGTCGAGCAGGGCGATCCCCGAGAGCATCTCGAACTCGAAGCGCTGGCGGTTGTGGGCGCGGATGTCCTCGATGTCGCGCAGCGGCGTGGTCGTGTCGATGCTGAGGGGGTCGACGAGCGGCGGGCTGGGCATTCCGTTCCTCCGTGGCTGAAAGCTCTGCGAGACCGGCGTTGTGAACGTCCCGACGGGCGACAATGATAGCAGCGCCCGCCGGGCGAGTCAAACCATAAGAAACTCGACGCGGCAAGTCCGCTTCCCGCAGGGTATCGACCGGGGAGGCACTGCCCACTGACCACAATCCCGGGGCCGCGTCAATGTCCAAGACACAAGCACCAATGACCAAATAGGGAGCAAGCGCCAACACGCCAAATCTCAAACGCTCCGAGCCGCTTGTATCTGGTGTTTTGGGAATTGGACCTTGGGGCTTCATTGGTCATTGGGATTTGGTCATTGAGCATTTGGCCCGCGCACGACCCAGCACCCGCGCCTGCCTTCACGTCTGCCGGGCAGAGCGGGGCCGGGCCGGCCCGAGCACGGAACCGCGCAGGTACATAGTCCCCCCCTGGGCAAGGCAGCGGTGGGCAGCA
>CAYLQD010000079.1:0-17325 GCA_964385685.1 uncultured Planctomycetota bacterium
GTTTGAAGTCTAACGTTGGACGGCGGAGGAGAGACGGCGTTCCGGAACTGTGGCCCAGCCGCCCCCGGCTGGGGTTGGGCAAGATGCCCGCTCTGTCTCCGTGTTCACAGCCAAGCCTGCCCTGAGCAGAGCCGAAGGGGCGGCTGTGCCACATTGCGGCGGGGCAGAGAATCAAGGAGCGCGGCCGGACGGCGCACCGCGATTAAGATTAGTAGCCGCCTCCGCCACAAGACCCGCAGGCTGCGGCGGCCAAGTTACGAGCAAGATTACGATGGGGGCAGCTTTCCCACCCTCGCTTGATTCGGCCGGTTGCCGGCACTATTCTGGGTGGGCGGGATTAGGGCCGATTCTGTGGTTGGCAGGTTGCTCGGTGTGAGGCCAGGGAAAAAGGGAAGAATGGGAAAACGGGAAAAGGTGTCTTTGTTGCTGCCGCGTGAGCGGCAGCCAGAAAGCTTCTTCCCCCTTCCCCCCTTTCCCCGTTTCCCTCATCTTACACACGCTCCATTGTCCATCCTGAACATCCTGTTCATCCCGTCCAGGACCCGCCGTGCCTGAAGGGCCGTTATGGTATTCAGTTCGCATCTGTTTCTGTTCTGTTTCCTGCCGCTGGCGCTGGTGGTCTACTATGCGCTGCCGCGACGGGGGAAGCACCTCGGGCTGACGGTCCTGAGCTACGCGTTCTACGGCTGGGCGAGCCCGCTCTTCGTCGTGCTGATGTTCGGCTCGACCGTCGTCGACTTCGTCTGCGGGCTGGCGATGACGGGGCAGTTCCGCCCGCGGGCGTGGCCGCGGCCGGTCCCGCTGCTCGAGAAGGGCGCCGCGCGCTCCCGCGGGCAGAAGCTCGCGCTCGCCGTCTCGATCTGCACGAACCTCTCGCTCCTCGGGTTCTTCAAGTACTTCAACTTCGCGGTCGAGAACTACGACGCGCTCGTGGGCGCGCTCGGCCTGCCGGACCTCGGGCTCGACGTCGCGTTCAAGATCGCCCTCCCGCTCGGTATCAGCTTCTACACGTTCCAGTCGATGAGCTATTCGATCGACGTCTATCGCGGCGACGCGCGGGCCGTCCGGCGGTTCATCGACTTCGCGTGCTACGTCTCGATGTTCCCGCAGCTCGTGGCCGGGCCCATCATCCGGTTCGAGGAGATCGCCGACCAGTTCGAGCACCGGACGCACACGGCGGAGAAGTTCGCCCGCGGCGCGAGCTTCATCTGCCTCGGGCTCGCGAAGAAGGTCCTGATCGCGAACGTCTGCGGCAAGGTCGCCGACACCGTCTTCGGCGCCGGCTCGGTCGGGTTCGTCGACGCGTGGACGGGCGCCGTCGCCTACGCGTTTCAGATCTACTTCGACTTCAGCGGCTACTCCGACATGGCCATCGGGCTCGGGCTGATGCTCGGGTTCGTGTTCCCGAAGAACTTCGACTCGCCCTACCGGGCTCCGTCGATCACGGCATTCTGGCGGCGGTGGCACATCTCGCTCTCGTACTGGCTGCGGCTCTATCTGTATTATCCGCTCGGCGGGAGCTTGAAGGGCGCGGGCCGGACGTACATCAACCTCGCGGTCGTGATGCTGCTCGGCGGGCTGTGGCACGGGGCGGCGTGGACGTTCGTCGTCTGGGGCGCCATCCACGGCGCGATGCTGGCCGTCGAGCGGATGCAGGGCAAGGACAGTATCTATCGCGCGCTGCCGCGGCCGGCGAGGATCGCGATCACGTTCGCCGTCGTCTGCGTCGCGTGGGTCTTCTTCCGGTCGCCTGATTTGGTGAGCGCCCTGCGCTACTGCGGCAGCATGCTCGGGCTGAATGGCGCTGTGGGCGGCGCCGGGCTGATCGACGGCCTCATCCACCAGCCGTACTACCTGGGCTGCCTCGGGATCGCGGCCGTCGTCACGTGGGCGTGCCCGCAGACGTGGGACTGGACGCGGCGGATCACGCCCACGAAGGTCGCCGTGATGCTCGTTCTCTTCTGGCTCTCGCTCGTCGTGCTGACGACGCAGAGCTTCAACCCGTTCATCTATTTCATTTTCTAGGTATGGATCGCGAACTCTACAAACGGATGTACACGCTGGGCGAGCGGAAGCGCGAGGTCTTCGCCCAGCACGAGGTCGGCCGGACGGCGGTTTCGCGCGGGCTCGCGTGGCTCCTGGCCGCGCTCTTCGTGCTGACCGTGTCCGCCGTGCCGGTCGGGCAGTATGTCTTCTGTGGGGCGTCGGCGACGCGCCCGCACGACATCTTCGAGAGACTGAGCGGAACGGTCGCGGCGAACTGGCGCGGCCCGACGTTCGCCGGGCGGGTCCTGAGCGCCAACGGCGCAGCGGTCGCCGCGATGCGCGACTATGAGCGCGGGCTCGAGCAGGATTTCTTCCTCCGGCCGCACGTCGTCCCGTGGGCGCAGTGGGCGACGATCCGCTGGCTGGGCGTCGCGAACGAGCAGGTGACTCTCGGCCGCGACCGCTGGCTCTTCCATCGCCGGGCCGTCGACCACGTGACGGGGCCCGGGTTCCTGACGCGGCGCGGCGCGTTGGGCGACGCCGATCCCGTCGCGACGATCGTCGACCTCGCCGAGCAGCTCCGGCGGCGCGACATCGAACTCATCGTCGTGCCCGTGCCCGCGAAGCCGCAGGTCCATCCGGAGAAGTTCTCGGCCCGCTACGACGGCCACTACGGCCCGCTCCACAACGCGTCGTTTGCGCGCTTCAAGACGCGGCTCGCGGAGAAGGGTGTGCTCGTGTTCGACCCCGCCGAGGCGCTGCTCCGCGCGAAGCGGCGGACGGGCCGGCCGCAGTACCTCGCGAGCGACACGCATTGGACGCCGGCGGCCGCCGAGCGGGTCGCGGGGCGCCTCAAGGAGTTCATCGACGGGCACGTCGAGCTGCCCGCGGCCGAGACGCCCGCTCACGCGCTCCGCGAGGTCCGGGCCGAGAACGCCGGCGACCTCGCCCGGATGCTCCGGCTGCCCGAGGACTGGTCGCCGTATCGGAGCCGGGAGGTCGTGCTCAACCAGGTCGTCCTCTCCGAGCGGTACGTGTGGGGCGCGAGCCGCGCCGCCGACGTGCTCGTGCTCGGCGACAGCTTCTCGAACATCTATTCGCTCGAGGCGATGGGCTGGGGCGAGGCGGCCGGGTTCGTCGAGCACCTGAGCTTCGTCATGGCGCGGCCGCTCGACCGCATCACGCGGAACGGCGACGGCGCGTCGGCGACCCGCCGCCTGCTCGCGGGCGAGCTGGCGCGCGGGCGCGACCGGCTCGATGGCAAGCGGCTCGTGATCTGGCAGTTCGCCGCGCACGAGCTGAGCTTCGGCGACTGGGAGCCGATCGAAGTCAAGCTCGGGCGGCCCGGGCCGACGGCGTTCCTCGATCTTGCCCCCGGCGACCGGCTGACCCGTTCCGGCGTCGTGCATTCGGTCGCGCCCGTTCCGCGGCCGGGGACGGTGCCGTACAAGGACCACATCACAACGCTGCTGCTCGTCGACCTGACCGGCGAGAAGGGCGAATTGATCCCGGGCAGCCGGGCGCTCGTGTATGCGTGGAGCATGCGCGACGCGGTCTGGACGTCGGCCGCGCGGCTCCGCCCGGGCCGGCGAATCCAAGTCCGGCTGCGCCCGTGGGCCGATGTTGCCGATAAGTACGAGGGCATCAACCGGACCGAGCTGGATGACGATGCGCTGCTGCTGGAGCCGGCCTGCTGGGCCGAGGAGGTGGGCGAGTGACGTTCCGGACGACGCTCTTCATCGTGCTTGCGGCCGGGTGCGCGACGGCGGCCGAGCCGGCTGACGCGCCGGCGCGGGCCGAGCGCTTCCGGGCGACGTGCCGGACGCGTGCCGGGGCCGCGGCGAAGGCCGATGAGATGGTCGTCCGGGGACGCGACGGTTGGCGCTTCCTCGCGAGCGAGCTGCGGCACGTCGGCGTCGGCGAGTTCTGGGGCGAGGCCGCGGCGAAGGTCTCCCGCGCGCGAAACCCGAAGCACGCCGATCCGATCCCGGCGATCGTCGACTTCAACGACCGGCTCAAGAAGCTCGGGATCGAACTCATCCTCATGCCCGTGCCGCCGAAGGCCGTCGTCTATCCCGAGATGGTGTCGGGCGAACTCAAGGACGTGAAGGTCACGCCGCGCCTCGACCCGCAGCACGAGCGGTTCTACAAACTGCTTGGCGAGAAGGGCGTCAAGATGCTCGACCTGACGCCGCTGCTTGTCGCCCGCCGGTTCGACAACGCGGCGGGCGAGTTGTATTGTGAGCGCGATTCGCACTGGTCGGGCCGGGCCTGCGTGGCGGTCGCGCGGGCGATCGCGGCCGAGATCAAGGAGCGACCCTGGCTCGAGGGAATCGCCAGACGCGAGTTCGTGTCGGAGACGCGCGAGGTCGAGATCACCGGCGACCTGGCTCGAGCCCCCGGCGACGGGCCCGCGAAGGAGACGCTGCCGCTGCGATTTGTCGGCACGCGGACGGACGCCGGCCTGACGCCCGTCGCGCCGGACCGCGAGAGCCCCGTGCTGCTTCTGGCCGACAGCCACGGGCTCGTGTTCCACGCCGGCGGCGACATGCACGCCCGCGGCGCCGGCCTTGCCGACCAGTTCGCGCGCGAGCTGGGCTTCGCGCCCGACGTGCTCGCCGTACGCGGGTCCGGAGCGACTGCCGCCCGCGTCGGCCTCTACCGCCGCGGCCGGGCCGATCCCGCCACTCTCCGCGGCAAGAAGCTCGTCATCTGGTGCTTCTCCGCCCGCGAGTTTACCGAGTCGTCCGACGGCTGGCGGGTCCTCCCCGTCGTGAAGCAGCCCTAGCCGTTGCGGCCGACTCACCCCCGCTTCATCGAGAAACGAGATCCTTCACTAACGCTCAGGATGACGGCGACCGCCAAGCGGTCGCTCGCCGTTGCTTCGCAACGGGCGCGAAGATGCGGATCCCGCGACGATTGTCATTCTGAGCCCTTCGGCTTCGCTCAGGACAGGCTCCGCGAAGAATCTCTCTTGTGTGTCTTCGCGCCGGACGCGACAGAGCGCGTCCCTCCGACGACGGAGCCGCGCCCGCCGCAAGACAGGCGGAAAACAGGGACTGCGGGGCTGTTGAAAAAGTCTGTTTCTTGCCCCGAAGGGGCAACATTCATCAGCCCAGGGCGAAGCCCTGGGTAGCAGATGCGCCTTGAGCCAAGCCCTGTAAGGGCGTCACAGAGCTTCTATCGCCCTGTCAGGGCTTTCCCGCTTCGTCCACACTTTCCCAGGGCTTCGCCCTGGGCTGATGAATTCGAGCCTTTCAGGCTCAAGAAGGTACTTTTTCAACAGCCCCACTGCCGCCCGCTGGCTGTCCCGTTTTCCGCCATGTACGCCGAGTCCTTGGGAGCAACTTCCAGCCGCCCCGGCGCTTGATTTTCCCCGCGCTCCCGGGTATCATTCCGCCTCTGCCGAACAGCAAGGACGATGATGCAAGAGTTCTCGGTCAAGACCCGCAGCCGGACGGAGCTTGTCGACATCACGGGCGAGGTCCGCTCCGCGATTCGCGCGGAGGGGATCGAGGACGGGTTGTGCGTCGTCTACTGCCCGCACACGACGGCGGCGATCACGATCCAGGAGAACGCCGACCCCGACGTGCCCGCCGACCTGCTCAAAGAGATCAACAAGATCGTCCCGTTCGACGACGGCTATCATCATTGCGAGGGGAACTCGGCGGCGCACATCAAGAGCAGCATGATCGGCGCGAGCGAGATGCTCATCGTCAAGAGCGGCCGGCCCGTGCTCGGCACGTGGCAGGCCGTGTATTTCTGTGAGTTCGACGGACCCCGCAACCGGCGGGTCTTCGTCCAGTCCGGCACGTCAACCTAGAGGAAGCATTCGTGGTTCTCCCCCGAGGATCAAGACGCCGGAAGCTGCTGATGGCTCTGGCCGTGATCGTCCTGCTCTACATTTTCGTCTGCGGCATCAAGCTGATGGGCACCGGCTGCAAGGCGCTCGTCGATGCGAACGACCCCGACAACTTCGCGAGCAAGCTCATCAAGCAGGCCGGCAATCCCTTCATCGCGCTGCTCGTCGGTATCGTCGTCACGAGTGTGATCCAGAGTTCGTCCGCGACGACGTCCATCGTCGTCGGCCTCGTCGCCATGGGCGTGCTCTCCGTGCGCAGCTCGATCCCGATCATCATGGGCGCCAACATCGGCACGACCGTCACGAACGTGCTCGTGTCGATGGGCTACGTCACGCGCAAGGAGGAGTTTCTGCGCGCGACGAGCGGCGCCGTCGTGCACGACATCTTCAACCTGATCGTCGTCATGATTCTGCTGCCGCTCGAACTCACCTTTCGCTTCCTGGAGCGCGCCGCGACGTGGCTGACGGCGGCGCTGCCGCCGATCGCGGCGGAGAGCGCCGACAAGCTGGACGTGAAGGCATTCGACCCGCTCGGCCCGCTTCTGAAGCCGATGCTGGACCTCGTCTACCGGATCGTCGGCGGCAAGCCGACGGAGGTGGGGTGGCCCGCCGGTATCACGGCCGTCATCGGGCTCGTGTTCGTGTTTTTCGCGCTCATCATGCTCGTGAAGGTGCTGCGGTCGGTGATGCTGGGCCGGGCGGAAACGTTCATCTCGAAGGTGCTCGGCAAGTCCGGCTGGATGGGCATCCTCATCGGGCTGCTGGTCACGGCGATGGTCCAGTCGAGTTCGATCACGACGTCGGTCCTCGTGCCGATGGCGGCGGCCGGCATCGTGACGGTCGGCCAGATTTTCCCGATCACGATCGGCGCGAACATCGGGACGACGGTCACCGCGCTGATCGCGGCCATCGCCGCCGGCGGCGCGGGCGTGACCATCGCCCTCGTCCACTGCCTGTTCAACATCTTCGGCATGCTCATGTTTTATCCGATCCCCGCGATCCGGCGGCTGCCGGTCGTGGCGGCCGAAAAGGTCGGAGCGTTCGTCGCGAACCGCCGCAGGATGGCGCTCGTGTACGTGTTCGCCGTCTTCTACGGAGTCCCCGCGCTGCTGATCTTTATCTATCGCCTGTTCTAGCGGAGGCAGACAGATGTTACGTGAACTGCTCAAGATGTGGAAGAAGATCGACCTGCTCAAGAAGGCGCTGGAGGACTTTCTTTCGATGATCGACATCGTCGAGGAGGAGTTCCGGTGCGCGACCGACGCCCTGTTCGGCAAGTGCAAGTGCGCCGACGCCAAGGACGTGATCTACAAGGCGGACATCAAGGTCAACAAGATGCAGCGCGACATCCGCAAGCAGCTCGTCGAGCACCTGGCCGTCAATCCGCGGGGCGACGCGCCCGCGTGCCTCATTCTGATGAGCGCGTCGAAGGACGCGGAGCGCGCCGGCGACTACTGCAAGAACCTGCTCGAGGTCGCCGGGATGTACCACGACTCGCTCGCGGACTCCGCGTATGCCTCCGACTTGCAGGAGATGGTGGCCCAGGTGGCCGCCGCGTTCCGCAAGACGCACAAGGCGTTCGCGGAAGACGATCAGGTCGTCGGCCACGAGGTCATCGTCGAGGAGACCCAGATCGGGAAGCGGAGCGACGCGATGGTCGAGAAGGTCGCGAACGACGACTCGCTCAGCGCCAACCAGGCGGTCTGCCTGGCCCTGAGTTTCCGCTTCCTGAAGCGCGTCAACGCGCACCTGGGCAATATCGCCTCGAGCGTCGTCATGCCGCTCCACAAGATCGACTACTTTGACGAGAAGTGGACGAAGAAGGAAGACGTCGGCAAGGTGGACGATTTCTACGAGGGCGACAAAGACGGTTCTCAGGGCTGAAGGGTTGTTGAAGAAGTCTGTCTCTTGCCCCGAAGGGGCACTATTCATCAGCCCAGGGCAACGCCCTGGGGTTGTGGATGCGCCCAGAGCCGAGCCCTGTAAGGGCGCTACAGAGGTTCTGCCGCCCTTTCAGGGCTCTCCTGTTCTCCACGCACTTTCCCAGGGCTTCGCCCTGGGCTGACGGATCTGAGCCCTTCGGGCTCAAGAACGCGCTCTTCAACGACTCCGGCAGCGCAGGAGTCCCCGCCGCACGAGATTCAGGGCGTGCTTCGCGGCGCGGTCCTTGATCGTCTCGCGCGATCCGCGGAGCGCCAACTCCCGATGAACGGTCCCGGCCGCCGTCGCGACCGCGACGTGTACCGTTCCGACCGGCTTGTCGGGTGTCCCGCCCGACGGGCCCGCGATCCCGCTGATCCCAACGCCGACGTCGGTGCCCGCTCGCTCGCGAACGCCCTCCGCCATCGCCCGAGCGACCTCCTCGCTGACGGCGCCGACCGCGTCGAACAGTTCCCCGGGCACGCCGAGCCGCTGCGTCTTCGCGGCGTTGCTGTACGCGACGATCCCCTCGGCGAGATGCGCCGAGATGCCGGGCACGTTCGTCAGCCGGTGGGCGACGAGCCCGCCCGTACACGACTCGGCCAGGGCAATCGTCTTCCCCTGCCCGGCAAGCAGGCGCGCGACGGCGGCTTCGAGTGTGTCGGCGTCTTCGCCGAACACGACGTCGCCGAGCAGCGCCCGGGCGCGTTCGAGCGGCGGGCCGATGAGGGCGAGGGCCGCCTCGCACCTCCCCGCGCACGCGGTGAACTTGACGCTGATGACCCCGCTCGACGCGAGCAGGGCGACCTTCGGGTTGCCGTCGAGGTCCAGCTCGCCGCCAAGCGTCTCGGCGATAGTGGACTCCGACATCCCGAAGCACTTGAGCGCGCGGACAGCGATGGCCCCGTCGATCTCGGGCAGTCGCGGCACGACCTCGTCGTCGAACATCTGCTTCATCTCCGGCGGCACGCCCGGCAGGACGAAGACCTCGGCGTCGCCGATCGTCACGCGGAAGCCGGCGGCCGTGCCGTTCGTGTTTGGGAGCAGGTCGCCGCCGGCGGGGACCCTCGCCTGCTTCGCGTTCGACCCCGGCATCTCGAGGCCGCGCCGGGCGAAGATCGCCCGGATGTGCTCGAGCGCAGCGGCGTCGGGCACGAGGTCGGCCCCGGCCGCTTCGGCGACGGCCTCGCGCGTCAGGTCGTCGTGCGTCGGGCCGATGCCGCCCGAGATGACGACGACCTCGGCCCGGCCCGCGGCGCGGTCGACCGCGTCGATGATGCCGGCGCGCGTGTCGCGGACGGCCGCGTGCGCAAGGACGGCGACGCCGAGGTCGCCGAGCCGCTGCGAAAGCCAGGCCGCGTTGGTGTCGGCGATCTGGCCCGAGACGACCTCATCGCCGACCGAGAGGATCTCAGCTCTGATCATTCCCTTTGCCTCTCAGTTTGCCTCGGATCTTCTGCCAGCCGGTGTCGCGAAGCCACGCGACGATGATGTCGACCTCCTCGATCGGCCAGCCGGTCTTCTTGAGCGCGAACAGCGCGCCGAGGAACGCGGCCGCGGCGGCGAGCGACGGCACGCCGAGCCGGACGATCCGGCCGATGAGGGTCGGCGAGATGCCGGAAACGGCCGACCACGCCGCCCACGTGGCCGCGCCCGTGACAACCGATACGATGCCGACCTGCGGGACGAACGACGCGAGGTCGCGCCCGGAGAAGAGCCGGAGCCGCCCGTGCAGCGCACCCCCGAGAATGACGTTCTTGAACGCGCGGGAGAGCGGAAAGGCGAGGGCGACCATCACGAACGGTGTCAGGCCCGCTCCGCCGAGCCACGCCTTCGCCGCCGAGTCGGGCCCTTCCAGCACGTCGAACGCCACGTACAGGAAGACAATCTGCCCGAACGACGCGACCGCGCCGATGAGGGTCGGCAGCCAGGTGTTCTGGAGCGAGAAGAACGACTGCATGAACACCATCTCGCAGGCGTAGAAGACGAACCCGAGCGCGTAGAGCGCCAGCGCGAGCGCCGTCGCGCCGACCAGCTCGGGCTTGACGTCCTTCGCCAAAGCGAGCACCTGGATCACGGGGAGCCGGAGAATCACGACGACGACGGTCAGCGGCAGGAAGAAGAGGACGATCATCTTGACCGCGCGGGACGCGACGGTCCCCAGCCCCTTCAGGTCCTGCTTCGTGAACATGTCGCAGAGGAACGGGAACATGGCGATGCTGAGCGCGAGGGGAATGAGGGCCATCGGGAGTTCGCCGACAGACTTCGCGTACTTGATCGCGCCGAAGAACCCGCTTTCCTCGAGGTGGGTCGCGTAGCTGTCCTGCACGATATCGCGGAGCCGCGCGATCACGACGCCCATCAACACCGGGTAGCCGAGCATGTAGAGCTTCTGCATCAGCGTCTTGTCGGTCTTGCGCCGAAGCAGAAGCCACGCAACGAGCCCGCGGACCGACAAGAAGATCACGAGGACCAGGAGAAGTTGTTTCGCCGAGCCGTGCACGCCCAGCAGAATGTGAACCAGGGGGGTAATGAAGGGAATGGGTTCTATTGCCCATTCCTCGGGAAGGTAGTCGGCAAGTCCCCGACTTGCCACGAACAACGCCACGCCCGCGAGGACCGCGTACTCCACCGTCCAGCGCGCTCCCGACAAGAACAACGGCCGCCAGTGCGGGATCGCCGGCCGGTACTTCCGCAGCAGCTCCCTGAGCCCGAAGCCGTGCGTGATCAGCTTGGCCGGGGCGGCGAGCATGAACGCGACGGCCGCCCAGATCGCCGGCGCGCCGAACACCTTGAACCCGATCACGAAGATGAGCGCGTGAACGAACCGGTGCATCCCGAGCCCGGCCTGCGCGTGCGCGAACCGCTTGTGCGCGTTCAGGAGCGCGTGCGTGAACGAGCCGAACGCGAGAAAGAGCAGGGCCGGGAGCATCCAGCGCGAGAACCGCACGGCATCCCGCGCCGTCTCCGGGTGATCGATCCGCCACGACCGCGCGATGACGTCGACCACGTCGGGCGTCCAGACCAGGCATGCGGCCACCGTGCCGAGGAGAACGATGATGAGCACGTTCGCGTACGAGTTCGCGAAGTCCCACGCCGCGGGCTCGCCGCGCAGATCGCGTTCCTCGGAAAACAGCGGGACGAATGTCGGGAAGATAAACTTGTCGAAGACGACGTAGAGCGTCCAGAGGATCGTGCCCTCGGCGAACATGTACGCGTCGTATGTGTGGGCGAAGTCTTCCGTCGCGAGTTCGTTCATCACGAACGTCTTGACGATGAACCCGCCGAACTTCCAGAAGACCTGGAAGATGAAGATCGTGATCATCGCTCGGGCGATGCGGCGTCCGATGTGCTGCTCGCTCACGGTCTCGCCCCCACAACCTCATCGAGCGCCCGCGCCATCCGGGCCGTCTGGCTTCGCCGCGTGTATTGCTCGACGGCCTCGGGCCGCCCGCGCCAGGCGGGCCCGCCTTCCTTCTCCCACTCGGCGAGCCAGCCGAGGAGGATGCCGGCGATCTCGTCCGGCGTGCTGCCGACCCGCCCGGCCCCCGTCTCCGCGATCAGCGCGTCCATCGCGCCGCCGTCGCTCGGCACGGCCAGGACCGGCCGCCGGGCTCCGAAATACTCGAACAGCTTCGTCGTCAGAATCCCCTTCGTCCCGGGGCACGAGAGCACGAGGAGCGCGTTCGCCTCCTTCTGGATCCGGACGCTCTGCTCGAAGGGGATGCGGGCGACGATCTCGACGAGCCGGGCGCACGGCCGGCCCCCGAGATGGCGCGCGACCTTGCGCCGCGTCGTGCCGTAGAACCGGAGGCGGAACCGCTCGAGCTTCTCCGGCTCGGACGCCAGGATCGCATCGAGCGCGTCGAGCAGGGGCGCCGGGGTCTCGGTCGACGTGATCTCGCCGCAGTATGCGACCGTGAAGGTGTCTCGCGCCGGCTCGCCGGGCTCGGCGTAAAGGTCGCCGTCGTATCCGTTGAAGACGACCGTGACGGTCTTGTCCGGGTAGGCCGCGCGGAGCTGCTCGGCGAGCGGTTCGCTGACGGTCGTGAACGCGGCGGCCGAGCGGCGGACGGCCGTGTGGCGGTGCAGGTGCCACCGCGTCCGCAGGGGGCGCGCCTCGCCGGGCAGCTTGCCGCCGACGAGGTCTCGGAGGTCGGCGACCCACGGCACGCCCGACGCCTGCGACGCCCGCGAGCCCACGGTCAACGCCATCGTTGCCGGGTGGCTGGCGACAATCACGTCGAACGGGCGTTCGGCCAGGAGTTGCACCGCGCGCTCCGTCATGCCGGCCAGCAGCGCGGGCAGGGCCTGGTCCGGCAGGGTCCAGAAATAGAGCCGCTTGATCGCGCGTTGTATCAGTCCCATTGGCGTGAACGGGCGGCAGAGCTTGTAGGGCACGCGGACGACCTCGCATGGATCTCGCCCCACCAGGCTCAGGTCACACCGGTCGAAGCAGTTCTCGGGGGTCCAGTCGGGCGAGAGGATGGTCGGCGTCCAGCCGAACTCGGGGAAAAACTTGCCGAAGCCGGCGATGCGATGCGAGCCGGGCGAGCAGTGCGGGTAATACGAACGGGAGATGATGAGGACGTTTCGCGCCGCGTCCGCCATGGTGTCGTCGCTCCGCGCGTACCGGGCTCAGCGCGCCTCGCCGCCGCCGGCGAAGACCGCGAGAAGTTGCTTCACATTCTCGCGCAGATCGTACTCGTTCTCCACCTTCTTTCGCGCGGCCGCCGCGAATTGGCGCGTCGTGTCGGGCGTGGCGAGCGTTGATTCGATGGCGCCGGCGAGCAGGTCGGCGTCGTTCGGCGGGACGAGCCGGCCGGTCTCGCAGTTCCCGACGAACTCGCCGATCCCGCCGGCGTTGCACGCGACGATAGGCAGCCCCATCGCCGCCGCCTCGAGCAGCACGTTCGGCACACCGTCGCGGTCGCCGTTGCGAGCGACCGTGTACGGCGCGACGAGCACGTCCGCCTCGGCCATCTTCGCGCGGAGTGCGTCGGGCTCGAGCCAGCCGAGGAGGGCGACGCGATCCCCGAGCCCGAGCCGCTCGATCTGCGAGCGCAGAGCCCGTTCGAGCGGCCCCGCCCCCGCGATCTCGCATGTAGCGCCCGCCACCCGGTGAGCGTCGGAGTTCGCCTTTGGCGAACTCCCACGCTGACCGGGCAGGCGGGCCATCGCCTCGACAAGATAACGGAACCCCTTCTTCTCGATAAGGCGCCCGGCGGCGAAGACGCGGACCGGCTCGTGTGTCTCCCACGCCGACGCGAATTCGAACCCGGCCGGGTCCAGCCCGTGGCGGATGAGGGTCAGCCGGTCGAAGAACGCGTCGGGAATCTTCGAATCGAGGCGCTTCAGTGCCGCTTTGTTGCACAGGACGACGCGCCGGGCGGCGGCGACTTTCTGCTTCAAGGCGACACCGTCGGTGAACACGTCGCGCGCGTGCGCGGCGAACGTGAACGGGAGCCGGAGCATGGCCGCCGCCATCATGCCGACCGCGGCCGGTTTCGTTGCGAAGCACGCGTGGATGTGCTCGATCCCCTGCGACCGCATCGCGTCGGCGAGCGCCGAAGCCATCGGGAGCCCGCCGACGAACTCGCGCCAGCCGGTCGGGCTCAGGAGCGCCAGCCGCGCAAACGGGAACCGCGCAATCGCCCGCCACGTCCGCGGCCGGCAGAGAAGCGCGATCAGGCCGGAAAGCGCGCAGAACAGACAAGCCGGGGCAGCGCCCGCCGTTCGGCGGGCGTTGGAGTTCGCCTCCGGCGAACTCTCACGTCTCGCGGGGCATTGAGCCCCGCGAGACGCGGCGCCCGCGCGGTCGACGCCGTAGACGGTCACCTCGACGCCCATCTCGCGCAGGAGTTCGACCTCGCGTACGACGAACCGCTCGCTCGGCTTGGGGTAGCTGCCGACGACGCAGGCGATCTTCATCGGGCGCCCTCCGCGGCCTCGTGCAGCGCGTCGAGCGTCTTGCGGCCGGTCTCCGCCCAACTGTATCCGGCGGCGACCTCGCGCCCGCGCCGGGCCAGGTCGGCGGCGAGCGCTTTGTCCGTCAGCACATGCTCGAGCGTCTCGCGGAGCGCGGCGATGTCTTCCGCGGGGAAGTGGAGCGCCCCGTCGCCCGTGACCTCGACGAGCGCCGCGTCGTCCGACGTGATCGCCGGCGTCCCGCTCGCCATCGCCTCGAGCGGCGGCAGCCCGAACCCCTCCGCCCGCGACGGATACACGAACGCGTCGGCGCCCGCGTAGAGCGCCGGCAGGTCCGCATCGTCGACATAGCCCGGCAGGACGACGTGCTCGGTGCAGCCGAGCCGGCGGATCATCCGCATCAGCCGCTCGGCGCGGTAGCGCTTCTTGCCGGCGATGACGAGCTGATGCGGCAGACTGCAATGCAACCGCGCGGCGAAGAACGCCTCGACCAGCCGCACGAGATTCTTGTTCGGCTCGATGTTGCCGACGGTGAGGACGTAGGGCGCGTCGACGCCCAGTTTCGCGGCGGCGTCGCCCGGCTCGGCCGGCGGGCGGCGGAAGCGATCATCGACCGCAAGCGGCACGACGCGGATCCGCTCCGGCGGCACCTCGAGCACCTGCTCGATGTCGGCCGCGACCGCGTGCGTCGGCGCGACAATGAGGGCCGCCTTCGCCGCCGCCGGCGGCATCGCGAGCTTGTAGTACGTCCCCGTCTCGGGCCGCACGAGCTTCGGATGCTTCAGCGCGTTCAGATCGAAGATGCCCAGCACCATCGGCACGGGCGGATCACCGGGAAACACGTAGCCGGGCGCGTGGAACACGTCGATCCCGTCTTGCCGCAGGCGGCGCGGCATCATGAACCGCTCGTGCAGGATGCGAAGCGTCCGCGACCGCGCGATCAGCGGCGACCGGGCCACGCGGCAATTGGGCCTGTCGTCGACCGCGTCGGGAAACTCCTTGTTCGCGTAGATGACGAACTCGTCCTCCCGAGCAGCGTCGACCGTTGCTTCGATGGTGCGCGTGATCGCCTTGCCGACGCCCGTCGGCTGCGACCTCACCAGGTGTGCGTCGATCCCGATCCGCAATGGCTACTCCAGCAGTTGCGCGTACAGTTGTTGCACGTTTTCCGCGCAGGCGTCGGCCGAGAACCGCTCGCGCACGACCTGCCGTCCGGCGCGGCCCATCTCGGCGGCTCGGTCGCGGTCGCCCAGCAGCGCCGTCACCGCGTCGGCCATCGCCCCGACGTCGAACGGCTCGACGAGCAGTCCGGTCCGCTCGTGTTCGATGATCTCGGCCGGGCCGCCGCGCCGGAACGCGACGACGGGCGTCTCGCACGCCATCGCCTCGATGACCACGCGCCCGAACGGTTCGTTCTCCGACGGGAGCACGAGCACGTCGAGCGCGTTCATCACGTCCGCGACGTCGTCGCGCCAGCCGGTGAAGACGACCTTGCCGGCCAGGCCCAGGCCCGCGGCCTGCGTCCGCAGCCGGTCGGGCAGGTCGGGGTGGTCGCCGAAGCGGTTGGCTCCGACGACGAGGAACCGCGCGTCCGGCAGGCGCGCCGCGACCGCTGCCATCGCGTCGAGAAACCGGTCGTGGCCTTTCCACGGAACGATCTGGCCGACGATCCCGGCGAGCGGCGTCCGGGTGTCGATGCCAAGCTCGTCGCGGACCGCGGCCGGGTCGCCCGGCGCGAACGCGTCCGTGTCGACGCCGTTGAAGATGACGGCCGTCTTCTCCGCCGCACCGGGCACCGGCGGGACGCTGCCCCCGATGGACTCGGACACGGCAACGATGGCCGACGCCGCCCGCGCCATCGCGCGATCCACGCCGCCGATCCCCGTCAAGCTCACGTCGCGCACGTGCCACACGAGTTTCGGAGTCCGGCGCCGGCCCCGCACCGATCCGAACAGACACGCCGTCGTCGAGTTGCAGTGCACGATGTCGGCCGCGACCTCGTCGATCAGCCTCGCGATCGCCCTTCGCGCTCGGCAGCAGCCGATGGCGAACCGCAGGAGCCGGAACGGATTCCGCGTTCGCATCAGCCGGAAGATCGGCGCAAACCGATAGGGCACGCCGATGGCGTCGAGCCGTTCGCAGAGCGGGCCCGGCCCGGGCAGCACGACCGTCGGCTCGAACCGCGACCGGTCCAGCCGTTCGAGCAACAACAGCAGACTGTGCTCGGCGCCCCCGAGCTGCGACGTGTGGCTGATCGTGAGGACGTTTGGCATTGTCAGACGTTGAAGCGTATGTCGAGAAGATCGCCGTCCTGGACGACGTAGTCGCGCCCCTCGAGCCGCGCGAGCCCCTTCGCCTTGACCGCGCGCTCCGATCCCAGACGTTCGACGTCCTCGAACCGCATCACCTCCGCGCGGATGAAGCCGCGTTCCAGGTCGGAGTGGATCGAGCCCGCGGCCTCGAGCGCCGTCGCACCCGACTCGAGCGTCCACGCTCGCACCTCGTCCTTCCCGATCGTCAGAAACGAGATGAGCCCGAGCACGCGATAGGACATCTCGACGAGCCGGTCGCGAGCGAGTTCCGCGATCCCGAGGTCGGCGAGGAACTCCGCCCGGTCCGCCTCCTCGAGCTGCTCGATCTCGTCCTCGATCTCGGCGCAGAACGCGAGCGAGTCCTCCGGCGACAGGCCCTCGGGCAGGGGGGCCGTCGCGACCTCCGACTCGTTGATGTTGACGACGTGGAGGCACGGCTTCTGGGTCAGGAACCCGAACCCCCGGAGCAGCTTCTCCTCCTGCGAGTTCAGCCCGACCTCTTCGAGATGCTTGCCCTCCTCGAGCGCCGCGAGGCAGCGCTCGAGCGCCGCCAGTTCGGCCTTGTTCTGCTCCTGCTCGGGCGTCGGCTTCTGAACGTCCTTTCGCAGGCGCTCGATGCGCTTCTCGATCTGCGCGAGGTCGAGCGTCAGCAGCTCATCGTCGATGTCCGCGAGGTCGCGGATCGGATCGCTCTTGCCGCGCGGGTCCGGCGCCGCCTCGTTGTCGAACGCGCGGAGCACCTTGATGCAGGCATCGGCGTCGCGGACCGCGGCCGCGGCCTCGGCGCTCGACGTCGCCCCGCCGGCCGCCGCGGCGAACAGCCCCGGCACCTCCACATACTCCACCGACGCGAACACGATCTTCTTCGGCTGGTGCAGGTCGGCGAGGAAATCGACCCGCCGGTCGGGCACCTTGACCGCCGCGACGTGCGACTCCCCCGGCTTGGCGAACGCGTGCGCGTCCTGGTGGCGGCCTGTGAGCGCGCTGAAGACCGTCGTCACGCCCGATTGCGGCAGCCCGATGATGGCGAGCTTCATGTCGCGAGTATAGCAGCGTGCCCGAGCGGTCACAAGCCCGGAGCGCGCCGGCGTGGGAGCCCGGGCGGACGCTCCGATGTCGCGTCGATGGGCTTCTTGGGCCGTTTGTATGCGGGCCGCCGAGCCACCTGAGCGGGCCTGCTTCGCCGATGGCCGCGGCAGGGCGACTTTGCTGAGCGAATTCGCTTGACGCTTATGCCGGCGGGGGGTATAATCCGCCTAGATCGCGGGGTAGAGCAGTCTGGTAGCTCGTCGGGCTCATAACCCGGAGGTCGCAGGT
>CAYLQD010000080.1:0-16879 GCA_964385685.1 uncultured Planctomycetota bacterium
GGCTAGGAAGGACGTTCAAGGGAGACGCAAGATCGCCGGCCCGCCGACATTCGGCGGGCCGGCGTTTTTCATGCCGCGCTGGAAGTTGATTAGCGGGTAAGTGCTGCGTGCCGGCCGGCCGCGCCGCGGCGCAGGACGAGGAAGCGGACCGCACCGAGCAGGAAGTGCAGGCCGTAGGCGACGTGAATGAGCAGAAAGACCAGCAGCAGAACCGGAACGTATCGAAGCCCGGGCCGCGCGCAAGCCCTGAAGGCGAACGCCGTGCCGCCGATCAGGTAGAGCCCGACGACTCCGCCCAGCCCGGCCCACGCCAGCGGCCAGGGCCAGCCCGCCACGAAGAGCCCCAATAGCGTCAGGACGAACGCGGGCGGGACGAGTTGCCGCCAGCCGAAGATGCCCGGGCACTTGCGATACACAAGCGGCTTCCAGAATCCGTACTGAGCGTACTGGCGGTACAGGCCGCCGAGCGACGGCCGCGCGTAGTACGTCGTGCGAATCTCCGGATCGAACCACAGCCGCCCGCGGCCGGCGTTGATGCGGTAGTTGATCTCGTCGTCCTGGTTGCGGGCGAGTTCTTCGTCGAACCCGCCGAACTTCTCGAACGTCTCGCGGCGGTAGGCGCCGAACACGACGGTATCGACCGCCCGCGCCTTCCCGCCGACTCGGAAGCTGTTGTTGCCTACGCCGAACGGGCTGGAGAGAGCGAGCGCGATGGCCGTGCCCACCGTGCCCTTGCCCACGGTCGTCATGCGGCCGCCGACGGCATCGGCCTCGGGATGTTCGGCGAGCGCGCGAACGTTACGTTCGATCCAGTCGGGCGCCACTTCGGCGTGTGCTCCAAGGATTGCGACAATCTCACCCTTCGCCTCGGCGATCCCGAGGTTGAAGCCGTAGGGCGCCGTCCGATTCGGATTGTCGAGCAACCGGACGCACTCGTGCTCGGCCGCGAGGCGCTCGACGACGGCCCGCGTGCCGTCGGTGCTGCGGCCGTCGCAGACGATCACGTCCATCCGGTCGTGCGGATAGGTATTCGCAAGGACCGAGTCGAGGCATCGGCCGATGAAGCCCTCCTCGTTGCGCGTACAGATGATAACGGTGAAGAGAGCGCGGCCTTCGTCGGTCATGCGGCGTCGCCCCCTGGCTTGCGGAACGCGGCCAGCAGGTGGCCGCGAAGGAAGGGGATGTGGGCGAGCAGGTCGCAGAGAATGGTCGACATCGGGGCAAGCCGCCTGGCCAGCGGCGGGACGAGCAGAATCGAGCGGCAGGACTCGAGCGTACAGCCGTCGAACAGCTCGAGCAGCTCGGGCTTGCGGATCGGCGCCACGTCGGGGTTCCGCGGGTTCCCGTAGCGCAGGTCGCACCAGAGAATGATGCCGCCGGGCCGCGTGATGCGGATCATCTCGCGCGCCAGCTCTTCCCTGATTGTGCCGTCGAGAACCGAGGAGAAGACGAGGTTCTGGACCACGAGGTCGTACCGGTTGGGCTCTTCGCCGGTGTCCACGCAGTCTGCGTGGAAGAGGCGAATGTTGGGGCTGACGGCGTTGCCTCGGTCAATGGCGCTTGCCCGGATGTCGGCGCCGGCGCAGCGTTGCGGGCTCGCGCCCCAGCTGACGAGCTTTCGGAGGAGGTGGCCGCTGCCACAGCCGACCTCGAAGATCTGCATCTCAGCCAACTCGTTGGCCCCCACGCCGAGGCGGCGAAGCGCCGACAGGATCTCGCGGTCCTGCTGTTGGACCACGTAAAGCTGGCCCGGATTGAAGTATGTGTACGGGGTGGTGACCCGCCGCTCGTACGCCTCTTCGACTCGCCGTCGCTCGTGCTCGTTCACGTTATCTCACCCTCGGTTGTCGCCGAGCATCTCGCGATAGAAGCAGAGCATCTTATCGCATTCCCGGCCCCAATTGAACCGGTCTCGCGCCGCTTTCCTCCCACGTTGTCCCATCGCCTCGGCTTCATCCGGGTGGTCGAGCAACCAGGTGATCGCCTCGGCGATGCGCTCGGGTCTCAGCGGGTCCACCAGCAGCCCACAGCCAGCTTCTTCCACCATGCCGCGCCACCGGGGGAAGTCGGAGGCGACCACCGGGATCCCCGCGGCCATGTACTCGAACAGCTTGTTGGGTTGGGCGTTCACATGGTTGGGGGCCGGGTGGAACACGACCAGGCCAACGCGAACGCGGCCGAGGAGTTCCACCACGCCCTGACGCCCACACCATCCCGAGAATTCTACTCGCTCCCAACCCGCGATCCGCTTGGCCTCAGTCTCCAGATCCGGCGGATCGATAGATCCGGCCAGCGCAAGGCGGGCCCCGTGCTCGGCAGGCACCCGCCCGATCGCGTCCACCATCTCTCGGACACCCCGGATCCGGGTCATCGTCCCAACGTACGCGATGATGGGCTCGCGCTCCGAGTAGGGCGTCTCGGCCGCCGAGGTGAACTCCTGAAGGAGGGGGAAGTTCTGAACCGTGATCGTTTGTCGAGCGGGGAAACGCTCGGCGATGGCCGGCGTTGCCGCCACGATGCCGTGGAGAAACCGCGACGCCACGAACTCGAACAAGCCCGCGGCCTTTGCCACGACCTGCCGGACGACCGGCGGCAGGTAGTCCTTCGTCAGCACCGCGTGCGGCACGCACTCGTGCACGTCGTACACCACGCGTTTGCCGGCCAGCCGGAGCAACAGCCCGACGGGGATCAGCTCCGGATCATGAAAGTGGTAGACGTCTGCTCTTTCCCTGAGCGCGGCCCGCGCGACCCGCCAGACGTTCCGGACCATCCGGTCGAGTCGGTTCTTCGGCTTCGGCAGACCCACAATCCGTACGCCGTCCACCGTCTCTTCCTGGTCGTTCAGGGCGACAAGCGTCACGTCGTATCCCGCGGCCGCCAGAGTCTTGCATTCCTTGTAGAGAATTCGTACGTCGTGGGCGGGATGAGCAGAGCTGAGGTGAACGACCTTCACGTCACAACGTCCCCCGTCTCCAGGGCGAGCGACTCGCCTTTGGGCCGCGTCTGCGGCCGCTTGAGCATGTTGACCATTGAGCCAACGTTGCCCATCCCATAATCGATGACGGCGATCAACGTTTCGCTCCTCTACGTCACGTCCCTGATTGCGTCGACGACGATTTCCTGGAGCCCCGGCTCGCAGTGCGCGTTGTGGAGCAGCACGACGGGCCGGCCCGACACGGCCTTCGCTCGGCGGAGCAGCCGCCCGGGCAGCTCGGGCTCATCGGCCGGAACCGCGCAGTCCATGATGATGAGCGGGCGCTCCTCGAGCGGCAACGCCCGGTCGTCCGCGAGCGAGAAGCACTCGAACGGATGGCACGTGCCGCAGCGGAAACCGACGGCGTTAGCGTATCCGATGCTGCTATCGTACGCCAGCCCATGCCGGTCCCAGAGGTCCCACGACGTCTCGGGCGACCAGCGCAGGTAGTGCTGCCGCCCGCCGTAGTCCGTCGAGCCGAGGAAGTCGTCCATCCGCTTCTTCTCGGCGGCGAAGCGCTCGGGATCGTCCGCGGTATGGAAGCCCGGATGCCAGCCGATCTCGTGGCCGCGTTCGCGGATCTCCGCGACGAGTTCTCTGCACGGGCTGGCGCCGAGGTCGTAGCCCTCGTCGCGCCAGCTTGGCGACGCGGTCATGAAGTGGAACGCTCCTCTCAGGCCAAGTGACTCGTCGCGCGCCATCTGCGCGCGGATCGCCTGCACGTAGGGGTCGGCATTGCTGTCGCGCCACCCGGCCAGGCCCCTCCGCAGCTCGCGGACCGCTTCGAGCGGGCAGTGGCTCCGGAGTAGCAGTTCGCCGATGCCACCGCGCACGACGCGCCAGAGCGACGGATAGCGCTGCGGATGGTCCACATCGTGCGTCATCACGACCCCGAACGAATGCGGCTCCGCGGCCCAGCCGGGCGCGACCGCGCAGAGCCAGGCCCGCACCACGAGGGCCCACTCGTCGAGCACCGGGCGGTCGAGGAAGCCCTGCCTCGCGGCGAGCGAATTCTCGGCCAGCGGGCGCCCGAAGTGATCGGCCGGACCGGGATGATGACTCTCCTCCCAGCGCGTGAGCATCAGGAACATCGCGGCGACGAGGTCGAGCGGGAACGCCCCCTCGCCGCCGAAGTGAATCTCCACGGGCGACGCGCAAAGCGCCGGCAGGTGGTCGGTGTCGAGCGGCAGTTCGGCGCCCGCGGGCAGTACGTCCGAAAGCGGGACCCAGGGCAACTGCCCGGGACCCAGCCGGTGCATGGCGTCGACCTGCTCACGATCGACGGCGGCGATGTCAACGGCCGGCGGCCCTTCCCACTCGGCCGATCCAGCGCACAGGCGCCAGAGCTGCCGCAGCGCGTACTCCGCGGCGTTGCGCGAAAGGAAGCCGCCCTCGCGCCATTGATAACGGAGGCCGCCGCACACGATCGCCTGGGCGCCGGTCTCGGACATCAGTCGCCTCCCTCCCCGGTCGCCGGAAACGGATGCGGCCGCGACCAGCCCACGTGCCGCAGCACCCGCGTCTTGAGTTCCATCAGTGCGAACAGGCACGTGGAGTAGCGATCCGGCATCGCGTCGAACTCGGCCTCGGACCGGATGACGTGGTGCCGCGCGTGCGCCCAGCGCGAGAAGCCGTCCCGCCCCATCGGCTTCCGCAGAACCGTCACGCTCCTCGGCAGCCGCCACAGCGCGCCGAGCAACGCGTGCAGCATCCCGACAAACCGCCCGGGGCTCCGGAGCGAGCGGGCGCCGTAGATGAGCACGTCGAGCGCCGTCATCACGAGCGCCGGCCCGGCGGGCAGGTAGCGCCACGAGCCGAGCAGCTTGTTGCGGAACGAATAGTAGGTGATGACGCGGTGGTTCCGCCCGGCCGAATGCGGGCGATGGACGAGCGTCGCCGCCGGCAGATAGCGGAGAAGCAGGCCGGCTCCGAACGCGCGGTAGGCGAACGCGTTCTCGACGCCCATCCGGAAGAAGTCGCCGTCGTATCCGCCGAGGTCGAGGAACGTCTGCTTCCGCACGCAGGTGCCGCCCGACGCGAACGCGGCGGGGAACGCGGACGTGTGGGCGAAGTCGGCCACGGCGACGTCGGCCGGGAGGAATGCGTGCGGCGGCCCGCCGTCCCCCTCGAGGATGCGCCCGAAGACGACGGCGAGGTCCGGCCCGGCCTCCATCTCGGCGACGAGGCGCTCGAGCGCGTCGTCCTCGACGAGTTCGCAGTCGTCGTCCATCCAGAAGACGACCGGCGCGGCGGCGAGCCGCGCGAGGATGTTGCGGCCCTCGGCGAGCCCGGAGTTGGTCTCGCGCTCGTGCAGCGCCACCCACGGGAACCGCTCGCGGATCATCTCGCGCGATCCGTCGGCCGAGTTGTTGTCGAGCACGATCGTCTCGCACTCGTCGAAGATCGTCTGGCGGCGCACGCTGTCGAGCGCGACGGCGAGCGCATCCCTGCGGTTCCACGAGAGGATGCCGACTGTCACGCGCGGGTTCACGGACTGATTCGGCCCCCTTCTACCGTTTGAAGAAGACGCAGAAGTTGTGGCGGCGGCCAAGCAGGCGCTTCACGGCCCCGAGCAGCCAAGCGGGCAGTCGGTGGGCCTTCGCGAAATAGAAGACGGGCCCGGCGGTCTGGCTGGCGCCAACCCCGCTGATAACCTGCCGAAGTTCGTCTCGTGTCCAGTTGGCCGCCCTTCCCTCCGTCTCTCGACCCGTGAAATCGGAGGACCATCCCAGGGCGAAGACGCCGCCCGGAGTCAGGAACGACTGATACATCTCGATGAGATCAACCACGGACGACACGTCATGCGTATTGCAGCCGGAGAACCCGCGGCACAAGATCAGATCGAATTCGCGGCCGAACTCCGGACGGAAGGCGTCCATGACAAGGAACGTCGCCCCGCCTTCTGCGCCGGCCCTCGCCTTCTCGATCGCGACCTCTGAGAAATCGATGCCTGTGGCATCATACCCCAGTCGAGCGAAGGCATTCGTGAGACACCCAAGCGCGCAGCCGACGTCGAGGCACGTCGCAGCGTCGCGTCGGGGACCCGACAGCATGCGGACGTGATCTTCGACGAGGCGGACGAGCGCGTCGGCCTCGGCGGGGTCGGACAGCGCCCACGCGTCGGGCGGGTGCTCCGCGTAGCGCGCGTCATAAACCTCTGCGGTGGCGCGCGATGGCGCTCCGGCGTGATCTGACATCACCTTTCCTCCTCGGCCGAATGGGCCGTGCCCGTCTCATGCGACTGGATCCACGCCCGCAGCCCGAGCCCCGCGCCGACCACGAACGGGATCTCCTTCAGGGCCCACGTGTCCTGAAACAGGCCTCGCGCCTGAAGGAAGATGAACGCCCACAGGCAGGCCTGGACGAACAGGCGCGCGTCGGCCGCGAGGGCCGACTCCGCGCCGCCGGACGGCTTTTTCGCTCGGAGCGCGCGCAGCGCCAGCAGGACGAACGCGAGGTAGAACAGGCCGGCCGGCATGCCGTTCTCGCACGCCCGTCCGAGAATGTTGTGGTGCGGAACGACACCGTGCCCGTGCTTCGTCTCGTGAATCTCGTTCTCGTAGATGAACGTGCCGTGGCCGATGCCGAAAAACGGATGCTCCCGCGCGAGTTCCCAGAGAAGCGGATAGAGCTGCAGGCGCACGTTCTGCTCCTCCTCGTACGCGAGAATGGACTGGGCCTTGAGCTGAATCGACCGAACGTACGGCCAGACGGCGCCGCCCGCGAACACGAGGATGATGCCGAACAGGACGGCGAGCCGCAGGCGCCGCGCCAGCGAGCCCGAGAGGATGTAGAGGCAGAGCACGAGCGCCACGGCCGCGATCCCCGCGCGCCCGCCGGACAGGAACACGAGCACGATGTTCACGGGGACGAGGGCGAACAACAGCGGGCGGTTGGCGCGCCGCGCACGCAGGAGATAGAGCAGATAGCACAACTGCGGGCCGAGGAACATCGTGATCTCGGTCGACAGCACGTTGCCGACGTTGTGACGGGCCACGATCACGCCCGTGCCGCCGATGTACTCGACCTCGACCCGCCCCGTCAGCCACATCCAGGCGGTCCAGGCAAGAAACACGGCGACCGTCGACAGGATGATCGCCGGCAACCAGCCCCGAAGCGAGGGCCAGTGATGGTAGAACACATACGCGGTTCCGCACAGGATCGCGAGCTGGGCGACGGGCGCCACCAGCAGCCGCATCGAGTCGGGCCTCACGATCATGGCCGCCAGCAGCACCCACACGACAAACCCCGCGTAGGCCAGCACGCACCACCGCGCCTTCTCGCGGTGGAACAGGAGCGACCAGCCGCCGAGCGCGAACAGGACGAGCGGGATCGAGGTGAAGAACTCGAGCGAGACGCCCGGCCCCTCGGACGTGCCGAAGATCGTCAGGCAGATGGGCGTGTTCAGGTGGAAACCGACCAGAGCGATCAACACGATCCAGACGGGAAACACGCGCAGCCCGCGTCCCGGGTCGGCGGCGATCGGGGATGCGACTGAGAACCCGTCCGTGCTCATGATGCTCCGTTCCGTGTGCGGCCCCGCAGCCACCGGCCGGCGAGCGCCCGCAGCGACGCCTTCTCCGAGTCGGTCACGCCGCCGCAGGTAATGATGACGACGAAGTAGACGGCGCCGCTCAGCACGAGGCCCGCGACATAGGGCCACGCACCCAGCAGGCCGCAGGACCATTGTATAACACCGGCGCCCGCCACGGAAAGGCCCAACGCGATCAGGAACCGGACCGGCGGTGCCGGCAGGACGGTGCGCGGGAAGAGGGCCGCCATGCAGACGAGCCGCACGAGCCCGCCCGCGAGCAGCCCGAGGGCGGCGCCCGTGATGTCGAGCTTCCCGAGCGTCAACGTGTAGAACAGGATGCTGGCCCCCGCGGCGAGCGGCGAGATCCACATCAGCTGACCTGTTCGCCGGCTGATGTGAATCAGATTGGTCGTCACCTGGCAGAGCGCGCGGACCGTGAACGCGAGGCACATGATGAGCAGCGGGAGTACGGGCGGCGCGGCCGTCCCGATCGTCAGCAGCGAAAAGACGTGCGGGGTGCCGATGCACAAGCTGAGAGTCGCCCCGGCCGCCACGAACAGCGCGAACCGGACGGCCGCGGTCAGCAGTTCTTTGACTTCCGCGTGGCGGCCCGCGTCGAACGCGCGGCGGACCATCGGGTAGAGCACGTTCTGAATCGGCAGGACGACGCCTTCGAGCAGCGCGGCGAGGGTGAACGCGACGCCGAAGACGCCGACGGCCTTGTCGCCCAGCGCGTGGAGCACGAAGAAGAAGCAGCCGCGCTCCATCGCCCACAGGCCCGCCAGGTGCGGCAGGAAGGGCAGCGAAAAGCCGAACATCCTCCGCACCAGCCCCGGCTCCGGGCGCCGCATCTCGACGCCGCGGAGCGCCGGCCGGGCGACGAACAACGTCTTCACGAGCGTCCCGAGCAGCACCAGGCCGAGGGCCATCCTGACCGAGAGGCGGTCGGTCGCCGCGAGCGCGACGCAGACAACGAGAAAGCCGACCCGCTCCGACGCGTCGGCAAGCGACGTGAGCCCGAACCGGCTCTCGGCTCGGAGCGTCGAGCAGATGAACTCATAGAGAACGGCGGCCAGCCCGGCGGCGACCGTCACGACGAGCAATCGATCCATGTACGGAGCGTCGAAGACCTTCGCGGCCAGCGGCCCGCTCGCGGACGCGAGCGCGACCGCGGAGGCCAGGGCGATCAGGCACCAGTAGGCCAGGCCCACGCCGACCACCCCGCCCGCGCGTCGCCGGTCGTCGGGATAGAAACGGATCATCGCCATCGGCAGACGGAGCGACGCGACGCTGGCGTAGGCGACGACGACGCTCATCGCGAGGCAGTACCGCCCGTAGCCCACGAGGCCGAGCTGCTTGATGAGGATGGGGACGACGAGAAAGCCGACGATGCGCGCGACAAGGGCGACGCTCAATCGCAGCGAGTAGTCCGTCGCGAGCTTCTTCTTGCTCAACTCGGAGCCCCCTGGGCCAGAAGGCCGTCGAGATACGTCCCGGTCCCGATTGTGCCGGGGTCGTCGCGCCGGTGCTGTTCGATGAGCGCCGCGCGCAACCAGAACGCCGTCCACAGCGCCGTGAGCGGGGCGCGGCCGGCCACGAGTTCGGCCGCGAGCGCGCCGGCGCCGATGCCTTCCAGGTACGGAACAATCATCGCCCGCAGGAACAGGTTCTGCGGCTCGCCGACGCGCCTCATCCGGTCGCCCATTGGGTCGCCGGGACGGAGAACGAGGCCGCACGCGTTGGCGAAGCGGAAGGCGTCGAGCAGCGCGGGCGCCGCCGGCTCGCTGTGCTCCCAGTCCAGGAGCCCGAAGCTCGTACGGGCGCCCGCGCCGGCGACCACGAGGTTGGCCGGACTGAAGTCGCCATGAACCCGGCCGAACGGAAGCTCGAGGCCGCCGCCGTCAAGCTCGTCGATCACGCTCGCCCAGAGCTGCGCCGAGTGCGCGGGGATGCCGCTGACGAGGGAACTCAGATCCGCCGCGTCCCGCCGCGCACACTCCGCCATTCGCGAGGCGGGCGCGAACTCGAGGTCCTTCGCGTGCAGCCGCGCCAGGAGAGAGGCGGCGTGTGGGGCGAAGCGCGCGGCCGTCCGCTCGCGCGCCCGCGGGCCGTAAGCCGTCCGCAGAATCGAGCGCATCGTCCGGCCGGGGAACGCCCGGTAGAGATAGGCGGGGCAAGCGTCGAGCTGCGCCGCCCTCAGCGGCTCCGGCACGAACTCCAGATCGTCGTATCCGGCCGCGCGCAGCGTGTCGAGCGTCTGCCATTCGCGATCGAGCGCCGCTGTGAGGCCGGGCGTTCTCGGCAGCTTGAGCGCCGCGCGCGGATGTGGCTCCCGGTCGACGAACGCGAGCACGACGAGCGAGCCGCCGGCCAGGTTGTTCCCGACCTGGAGCAGGTGGAGGCGCGCGCCCGCCGGGATCGTCAGTGCGTCTCGGATCAGCTCTTCGAGTCCGTCATTCATGCGGTTTCTGCGCGACGACAAGATAATGGGGATAGATGAGCGGCGCGATTCCCAGCCGGATCAACGCGCGGAACGCCCGCCGCGCGACGTGGGCCTTGAGCGACCTGCGGCGAAACTGCTCGTCGATGACGTGCAGTTGGGGCGCCTTCGCCGCGACCGGATACAGAGGCAGGATGATGCGCGGCCGATTGTAGGACGGCAGGGCCGCGTGCACGGACACCGGGCCGAACCCCGCCCGCCGCATCATCTTGACGTATCCGCGCAGCCCATACGTGTAGGTCCGATAGCCCCGCGGCTCCCGGTCGTTGCGGTAGCGCCGCTTCCGGAAACGAACATAGACGTCGGCCAGCCACCGGGGCATGAGGTTCGTGAACGCGAGCCCGGAATGATCCTTCGCGCCGAGGAACGACGGCCCTCCCCAGCGGTTCTCGATGGCGATCAGCACTCGCCCGTCGGGCTTGAGGATCTCGAATGAGCGGCGAAGGACCTCCATCTGCATTCGGTGCGGGTCGCGCGTCCCGGCGAGCCCGACCCACTCGAGCACGCCGTTGAAGATGATCCAGTCCAGAGCCGAGTCCGCGAACGGGAGGTCGGTGAACGAGCCGTGAACGAGGTGGATGTTTCGGTCGCCCCGCTGCTCGCGCGCGATGCGCTGGAACTCCAGACGCTCGGCCACGTATTCCAAGCTGTACAGTTCGCCGACGCAGGGCGCGAGCGCGAAGGTCAGGCGGCCCCAGCCCGAGCCGACGTCCAGGACCCGGTGGCCGCGGCCGAAGCCAAGCAACAGGCGCCAGTCGGTCCGCGTGGGGTCCCGGAGACTGTCCCGGTACGCGGGATCGATCTCTTTGCCGAGCAGGTCGTCGATAGCGGCGTCGTGGCCGTGGAGCCGGGCGTGTTCGAGAACGCGCGCCATCTGGTCGGCGGGGATCTCGCCCCAGTAATATCCGCTGGGGCCGATCACGTCGATGACGTCGTCCTGGTTGGCCCGGTAAACCTGCCCACACGACGGGCAGCGGAGCGAGGCCCCCTCCTCCTGGAGTTCGTGCCTGTCTTTCGGGCAGATCAACAGTGAGCTCCGCGCTTGCTCCGCCGGCATGTCGAGATGCTCTCCTGGAACTTGTCGCGTTGATACGCCGCGATCGCCGCGATTATAGGCGCGAGCCGGGGCATTGCAAGGCGGGCGGGCGCCGCAGGCATCACGCGAGGGAGCGCAGCAGTGCGTCGGCGACCGTCGACACGCCGGACGACGTCATGGCCGGGAACAGCGGGAGTGTGAGTTCGCGGGCCGCGATGTCTTCCGTCCGCGGGAGCGATGCAGCCGTGTCGGCCGCGAAGGCCGTCATCGCGTGCACGGGCCGGTAATGGACACTCGTCTGGATCCCGGCCTCTTTCATCGCGCCCATCACGGCCGCGCGGTCGGTCCCGCGCGGCAGCACGACGGCCGCCAGGTGCACGGCCGTCTGCGGCCAGTCGGCCGAGCCGACACGCTTGGCGAACGGCACGACGACGCCCGTCTCGTCGAAGGCCGCGACGTACGCCTCGAAAAGCTCGCGGCGGCGCGCGAGGACCACATCGAGCTTTCCGAGCTGCGTTCGCAGCAGCGCCGCGCGGATCTCGTCGATCCGGTAGTTGTAGCCGTGCATCAGCACGTCGTAGGTGAACGCGTGGCCGCGGTGGCGGTCGAGCGTGAGCGTCGTCATTCCGTGCGACCGCATCAGCCGGAGGGTCTCGGCGATGTCGTCGCGATCGGTGACGACGGCGCCGCCCTCCCCGCACGTGATGTTCTTGTTCGAGAAGAAGCTGTAGCACCCGGCGTCGCCGAACCGCCCGCACCAGGTGTCGCCGCATTTCGAGAAGGCGGCGTGGGCGCAGTCCTCGATGACGGCGAGCTGGTGTTCCTTCGCGAGCGCGAGGAGCCGGGCCATGTCGCACGGGAAGCCGGCGTAGTGGACGAGCATCATCGCCTTCGTGCGGCCGGTGATCCGCGCCCGCGCGTCCTCCGGGTCGATCGTCAGGTCGGTCTCGCTGGTGGATTCACAGAAGACGGGCTCGGCGCCCGTGTAGCGGATCGCATTGGCGCTGGCGACGAACGTGAGCGTCGGGCAGAGGACCTCGTCGCCCGGGCCCAGGCCGACCGCGGCGCAGGCCATGTGAAGCGCGGCCGTTCCGTTCGTGACGGCGAACGTGTGGCGCGCGCCGACGAGGCGGCCGAGTTCGTCCTCCGCGGCTCGGACCTCGTCGCCCATGGTGACCCAGCCGGCCCTGATCGGCCGCTGGACGGCCTCGAGTTCCTCGGGGCCGAAGTTCGTGTCGAAGAGCGGGATCTTCCAGTTCATTGTGCGAATTGCCGATCGGGTATGCGGTCGTCCGGACGCGGCATCCGCGGGCCGGTTGGTCACCGCGGTTCCAGCGTAACCGGCTCGGGCTCCTCGCGGGCGCCGTCTCCTTCATCGTCGGACGCTTCGACGAAGCGCATGACGCTCGGCACGACGCGAACGTCGACGCCTCGCGTCTCGCACGCGCGCAGCACGTCGTCGCGCGCCGACGCTTCGATGCTGTCCTCGAGCAGCATGACGAGCGAGGCGCCCTTCGCCTCGATGACGGAGCCGAGGTTGCGCGTGGTGCCGACGACGTCGATGCCGTGGACCCGCCGCGTGCGGTGCGTCGCGTCCGCCGTGACGACGCCGGCGATCTGGACGCGGTCGGCCCCGTTGTGGCGCAGCGCGTCGACGAGGTAGCCGACCTCGCGGCCGTCGCCGACGACAAGGACGTTGCCGCGCGCCACCGGCTCGGTGACTCTGGGCGCCGCGGCGCGGCGGAACTTCCGGCCCCACATGCAGCGAACGGTCAGCACAAAGACGAGCAGCAGCGCGTACAGGAGCGCGTTGAGGATCACGGCGCCGCGGCTGAAGTCCCGGATGTTCAGGAAGAAGACGACGGTGATGTCGACGACGAACGTGAGCGCGCAGTGCCGGATGAGGGGCCGCGCGTCCCTCGTGGCCATGACGACGAACCGGTCCGACACGGGGAACCGCCGCGCGAGGAACGGGAAGAGGACGGCTCGCGAGAGGAACGCGACGCCGAGGATGCAGATCAGGTCGAACGCGTGGCCGACGAACACGCCGGGCCAGAAGAACGCGAGCGAGTAGAGCATGGCAACGACGCCCGCGGCGCCGGCGGCCGCGCTCCATCCGAGCCGCGCCCGGATCGGCTCTTCGGCCGGCTTCCGGTCGCGGCGCAGGGTCGCGAGCGCGCGGTCGGCCAGGTAACTCAGGCCGATGAGGGTCACGGCGAGGATCATGCCGTCCACGAGGAAGATGGCCCGCGACAGGGCGCGGAAGTTGAGGAGGAACTGAATCGCCACGCCGAAGACCGTGCCGACGGCGACGCTGGCGCAGATGCGCATCGCGTCGAAGAGATTGAAGAACGAGTGGATGCTGCGGTGGATGGCGAACTGGTGGAAGCAGACGAGCCGCGCGACGGCCATCAGCGCGAGCCCCAGATACAGGTGCGGCATCTCGCCGGCGGGGATCTCCCAGTCGAATCTCAGGAGAAACGCGGCGGCGAGGGTCAGTTCGCCGAGCGCGACGCAGGCGAACAGATGGGCGATCTGCAACCGCCGCGTCCGGATGGTCTCCATCGTGATGGTGCCGGCGAGGGTCGCCCAGACGCCCCGGACGATGATGCCGACGTCGTGCAGGACCGACTTCCTCTCGGCGTAGGCCGCGTCGACCTCGAGCTTCTTCGGCAGGATGTGCTCGACGTAGTAGGCCTCGACCTCCTGGCAGTCGTCGGGAAAAAGCTCCGACTCGTTGCGATGGAGGATCTGGTTCGGCCCGAAGATTCCGGGCTTGACGGAGAGGACGCGGTTCCACAGCTCAGTGTGGGGTTCGCCGGTGAACTGGGGAATCTCCGGCCGGGGCCCGACGAGGGACATGTCGCCGAGGAGCACGTTGATCAACTGCGGCAGTTCGTCGAGCTTCGAGCGTTCGAGCCAGCTCCCGACGCGGGTGATGCGCGGATCGTAGCGCGCGGTGACCCCGGGGCCGCCCGTCGTGCCGGCATGGAACATCTTGCGGAACTTGAACATCCGGAATCGGCGCCAGCCCTTGCCGACGCGTTCCTGGACGAAGAAGACGGGCCCGGGCGAGTCGAGCTTGATGAGGACCGCGATGGCGGCGAAGAAGAAGGACGCCGGAACAAGGAGGAGGAGGGAGACAAGGATGTCGAACAGGCGCACCAACCCGTCGCGGAGATTGTGTCTCTGTGCAGGCAAATTGAGAGACCCCGATCCCACCGCTTGGCGTGACGCCCGGCCGGGAGTCGCTCCGGCCCGGTCAAGCGGGGAACGATGGATAAACTACAGCGGCTGCGCTGCGTCTACTCGTGCGGCTTCCTGCCGTGGGTGCCGCCGCTGCTGTGGAAGACCGCGTACAAGACGATGCCGATGGCGATGGTTCCGACGGCGAACGTCACGATCGTCGGCAGCGTCATCGCCTCCTTGGCGTCACCGGCCGCGTACTTCACCGGAGGCGGCATCACCACGAGCAGCGTGTCCACCTCGGCCTTGTCGCTGACGGTAAACGGCAGCATCGCGCGGTCGGCGACGACGAGCTTGTACGACCCCGCCTCAAGCTCCTCCAACTCGCACATGCCGTTCTTGTCGACCGTCGCGGTGAGCGCCGCCTTGCCGTCCGCGTCGAGCAGCTTCACCTCGGCATCGGCCAGCACCTCGCCCTCGTGCGACTTCACGGTCACCGAGAGGGTCCCGGGCTTGACCTCCAGCGCCTGCGGCTTCGCCACCGCCGTCGCGCACGGCGCCAGCAGAAGCGCCACCATCACAACAACCGCCACCATACTTCTCATACGAATCCCTCCTCACGTGAGCCGACAACTGAACAGAGCACGCCCGCGCCTTTGGTGTGAGCGCAAGCAATTTAACCGCAAAACCCAATGTATGTCAAGGAAGATTCGCAAGATATCCGCGAGAATCCCGAACACCATTGTTTTGTCAAGCCCCGTGGGTCCCGAGAAAACGCTCGCGGTTCTCCTCGAACATCCGTGTCGCCCCATCGTAGTCCTCGTGCCGGCCGATGTCGAGCCAGATCCCGTCGAACTCGACCGCCCGCACCGCGATGTTCTCGCGGATGACCTTCGCCATCAAATCATCGAATCCGAAGTGCTCGCCCGTCGGAATGTGGTCGAGCATCTCGGGGCTCATCGCATACACGCCCATGCTGACCGGGAACCGCTTGACGGGCTTCTCGGCGAACCCGACGATGCGGTGGTCGGCGTCGAACTCGATCACGCCGAGCGAAATGGGCACTTCCTTCTCATAGACCGCGACCGACATCGGCGCGCCGGAAGCGACGTGCTCCTTATAGAATCGGCCGTAATCGACGTCGGTTAAGAGGTCGCCGTTCATCACGAGGAACGGCTCGTCCAGTCCGGGCACCATGCTGATCGCGCCGATGGTCCCGAGCGGCTGCTCTTCGAGCAGATAGTCGACGCGGACGCCGAACGCGGAGCCGTCGCCGAAGAACGCCTCGATCAGGTGGGCGAGGTGGCCGACCGTGATGGTGATGCCGCTGAATCCGTGCCGCGCGAGCTGCCGGATGACGACCTCGAGGATCGGCATCTCGGCGACGGGCATCAGCGGCTTCGGCACGACGGTCGTGTACGGCCGCAGCCGCGACCCCACCCCGCCGGCCTGAATGATCGCTCGCATCAATACCCCTCCCGGCCTAGACCGTGTACTCCTCGGGCTTGAACAGCTCCGGATGCTCTCCGACAAACTTGGCACAGAGCGCCAGCCCCTCGCGGAGCGATACCCGCGGCTCCCAGCCGAGCAGCTCGCGGGCCCGGGCAGAATCGCAGACGAGCACCCCGACCTCGCTCTTCGCCGGCCGGACGCGCTCCGTCTCGCAGACGATCTCGACCTCGCGCCCGACGACGTCCATCGCGAGGAGCGCGAGGTCGCCGATGGTCACGGCCTCGCCCGTGCCACAGTGGATCAGTTGCCCGGTCGCCCCATCGGTCTCCGCCATGGCGATGAAGGCCGCGACCGTGTCCGACACGTATGTCAGGTCGCGCTCCGGTTCGAGCGACCCGAGCCGCAGCGTCTCGCACCCGGACAGCAGTTGCGCGAGGATGGCCTGCGTGACCGCCCGCGCCGACTGACGCGGGCCGTAGGTGTTGAACGGCCGGAGCGTCGCGACCGGCGTCCCGAACGAGAGGAAGAAGCTCTCGACGATCTTGTCCGCGCCGATCTTGCTCGCGGAATACGGCGACTGCCCCTGCAGCGGATGCTGCTCGTCGATCGGGCGGTACTGCGCGGTCCCGTAGCACTCGCTCGTCGACGTGTGGACCATCTTAGCGACGCCGTTGCGGCGGACGGCCTCGAGCACGTTGAGCGTGCCGCGCACGTTCGTCTCGACATACGAGACGGGCGCGGCGTAGCTGTAGGGGATCGCGATGAGCGCGGCGAGGTGGAAGACGACGTCGATCTCGCGGGCCGCTTCGAGCATGAAGAACGGGTCGCGGACATCGCCGGCGACGAATTCGACCGCGTCGTAGATATCCTTCGGGAGGAACTCGAGGGCGCTGCGGTCGGCCCGGCTGTCGTAGTGCGTCATCGCGCGGACGCGGCAGCCGCGGCGCGCGAGCGCCTCGACAAGGTGGGAGCCGATGAACCCGCCGGCGCCCGTGACGAGCGCGCGAGTTCCCGTCTGACATGTCACGGTCACGTGGTTCTCCGTCTCAGGTTTGTGCGGCCCGCCGCGCGAGCCGCCGGTATCCACAGCATTATGGAGCCGCCGGTTCGGATGTCAACCTGCGTTTGGCCTGACCCGCCCGCACTTTGCGCCGCCGTTCAGGCCCGTTCACGGGCCTTTGCGAGGAGCTTCAGCTC
>CAYLQD010000081.1:0-16440 GCA_964385685.1 uncultured Planctomycetota bacterium
TACCAACATATAAAGCGCGGTAAGCAAAGAAAAGGTGAAGACATTACGTTTGAACAATTCATGCAGAATGAGCGCTTCCGGAACCGCCAGGTGAACCATATCGCCGGAGAATCGAACGTTGACAAAGCAAAGCAAATAATACGGGAGCGTTTCTTTTTCGTGGGCCTGCTGGAAAGATTCGATGAATCAATGATGATCCTGCAGAAACTCCTGCCTTTCCCCATTACGCTTGGATATAAGCCGCGCCATGTCGCAAAAGACAACATGGCAAAACAAGCAGTACTTGACGATGCCGCCTCTTGTGAACTGCTGCACAAAGGCAACCGTCTTGACCAGCAGCTCTATACATTTGTACGCGACGAACTCTATCCAACATACCGCCAAAAAGCAGGTGTCATCGTCGGGCAAACTCCCGAGCCATTGAAGCCCTCACGTTTCCCGGCACGCTATAAGGTGACGCGTTTCTACAATCAATCGGTATACCGTACCTTCGACAAACTACGCCGCCGACTGAAAAAAAGCCGGACATGAGCCCGCCCAGACTCGTTGTGGCGAAGGTCAAAATGGAAAAACAATACACTGCCAAGAACTTCATCGTTCGTACCGCCGCTCGTGCCGAGGGCAACATGCGTCTTGTCGCGAACGGCGATCGGACTCTGACGCGTAAATATCGCTCGATAGCGAATCATTATAACCGATCGGGCCAGTGCAACTCCGATCCGTGTTTCAGTGCAGCCCCACTGAAAAAAGAACGACATCGAACTGTCAATAACTACCAGATTGTTCGTCTGTGAGGACGTTTCATGGGGATATGGCGGAAGTGGCAACGAATCTTGGGAGTTGGCGGGCGACGACGCGATCTTCCCGCCGACGTCTACGTCGTCTCCTTCCCAAAATGTGGTCGCACCTGGCTAACGCTCCTCGTTGGTCGCGCAATCCAGCAGCACTTCGGCCTTGACAAGAACGATCCACTCCAACTGCGCAAGCTCGGTGATCTTCGGCCCGAAATCCCCCGTATCGCGCCGACCCACGATGAACTGCCGCAATGGAAAAAACCCGACGAACTGTCGCATGACAAGAGCCGTTACGAGGGCAAAAAGGTCATCTTCCTCGTGCGCGACCCACGCGACACTTTCGTCTCGAACTATTTCCAGAAGAAGAAACGTGTGACCGTATCGCGATCGTTCTTCTTCTTCAAGAGGCGTGGTCGCGAGCGAAATCAGCCATTCGATGGCGAGCTCGCCGACTTCATGAACACCTCCATCGGCGGTTTCGATTCATTGCTCCGGTTTTTCAACATCTGGGAGCAGCAGCGGACAGTGCCCGACGGTTTTTTGCTCGTGCGATATGAAGACCTGCACGAAGACGCAGGCCGCGAGCTCCGACGTGTGCTCGACTTCATCGGCGTCGCGGGCGTCGATGACGAGATTGTCAACGAGGCCGTCCGGTTCGCGTCGTTCGATAACATGCACAAGATGGAGCGCGAGGAGGCCTTCAAGCACGGCAAGATGAAGCCGGCCGACAAGAACGACTCCGAGTCGTACAAGACCCGCAAGGGCAAGGTCGGCGGGTACGTCGAGTACCTGACCGAGGAGCAGATCGCCGAGCTGAACGCGAAGATGTCCGAGCGATTGACGCCGTTCTATGGTTACAAGCCGTGCAGGGGCGCCGCCGCGCCCGGTGCATGATCACCTCTGGAACGCTGCCGGCGCCTTGACAAGCCTATCCGATGGTGATACATTGTAAGTACGCCGTGGCGGCGTTGGAGGACTGACGGATGATCAAGAAGCTCACAAGACACGGGAACAGCATGGCGCTGGTGATCGACAAGCCGGTGCTCGAGTTGCTCAATATCGACGGAGACACGCCGCTCGAAATCTCGACGGACGGCTCGACGTTGATGGTGGCCCCGGTCCGCGACGCCAAACGACGGGCGAAATTCAAGGCCGCTCTCAAGAAGACAAACCGCAAGTACGGCCGAGCCCTCAAGAGACTGGCCAACTGAATGGCTGAGCCAACGTTCTTCACGCTTGACGAGATTCTCGACATTCATCGGGATCAGATCGAACGCTACGGCGGGCAGGCGGGGGTGCGCGATCTCGGTTTGCTGCAATCGGCCGCCGCCATGCCGGCGGCCGGCTTCGGCGGCGAGTACCTGCACAAAGACCTCTTCGAGATGGCCGCCGCATACCTGTTCCATATCGTGAAGAACCATCCGTTCATTGATGGCAACAAGCGGGCCGGGACTGTTGCCGCAGACGTGTTCCTGGGAATGAACGGTGTTGACACCGATATCGACGAAGACGAACTCGCGGCTTTGGTCCTGAACGTGGTCGCCGGCGCCGCCGGCAAGACCGAAATCGCCACGTTTTTCCGCGAGCGCTCCCACGAGCTTCCGAAGGCCGGTTGATTCCCGGCGGCAGACCCCTTAGAATCTCGGTCGATGTCGCGTTCGTGAGGAGCCAATGGCCGAGCCAGAGATCAAGCGGCCGATCTTCATCGTGGGCTGCCCGCGCAGCGGGACGACGACGCTCTACCGCCGGCTCGCGAAGCATCCCGACCTCGCCTGGATCTCGAACGTCACGAAGAAGGTCCCGAGTTCGATCCCGATCACGCGGCTGCTGACTCTGATCTACAAGGAACAGCACCCGACGGAGGCGAAGCGAATCTGGCGGCGGTATGCGACGGCCGACCACGACGCCCGCGGACGCGAGGATGCGACCCCGAAGGTCAAGGCGTATCTCCACAAGGTCGTCCGCAACCACCTGAAGATGTTCGGCAAGCCGCGGTTCCTCAACAAGTGCCCGCGGAACTCGGTGCGGATGCCGTTTCTCGACGCGGTCTTCCCCGACGCGTTCTTCGTCCACATCATCCGCGACGGCCGCGCCGTGGCAAACTCGATCCTGCGGGCGCGAAAGAACCACGGCGGGGCGTACTGGGCCTGCGAGCCGCCCGGCTGGCAGGGTCTGCTCGAGAAGCCGCTGCTCGAGGCCTGCGGACTCCAATGGAAGATGATCGTCGAGCACGCTCTCGAGACGGCGAAGTCGATCCCGCCCGAGCGTTACATGGAGGTCCGCTACGAAGAAATGTGCGACCGGCCCGAGGAGGTGTTCCGCGCGGTCAGCGAAAAGGTCGGCCTCGAATGGGAGCCGGGCGTGCTCGAAGAGCTGGTCGCCGACATCAAGAGCCGCAACTACAAGTGGCGGGAAACCCTGACGCCCGAGGAGATCGAGCGATTGAACGCTCGGCTCGGCGACCTCCTCGTCCGGCTGGGGTATGAGGTGTGACCGAGTTGCCGCTCAGATGAAGATGCCGTTGAGCTTGTCGCAGGCGGCGCAGATGGGATACTTGTGGAATTCGTGGGCCTTGTGGGCGAGCCGGAACGCCTGAAACCGCTCCCCGTTCCAGATGTCGGCGATCGGCTCCTCCAGCGCGTTCCCCATGTCGAGCACGCCGTTGAAATCGTAGCAGCAGGGGACAACGGTTCCGTCGACGAGGACGTAGACGACCGGGCGCTTGAGGTAGCGGCACGACCTCATCCACTCGGGCCGGCGGACGTTCGAGATCGGATTGAAGTTGCGGCCGGTCGAATAGTTGTGGAGCCTGCCGGGGACGACGCTGGCGAGTGGCCAATAGGGGAGCCACTGTCGACAGAAGCGGAGGAAGTCGATCGGGCCGCCGATGTGTCGCAGCGTGATCCTGGGCTTCTTCCCGCCGAGCCGCTTCTTGGAGGCGATGAGCGACCGGACGCCCTCGCGCGTCATCTCGTAGTCGAGCCCGGCATGGATCTTCTCGTAGCTCTCCTTCGTGACGCCGTAGAAGCTGATCTTCACGCGGTCGAGCCCCGCCCTGATGAGTTCCTCCGCCAGCTCCTCGTTCAGGAGCGAGGCGTTCGTGACGATGTAGGTCTCCTCGACGCCCTTCTCCTTGGCGTAGGCGATCTTGTCGGGAAGGGCCTTGTCGAGCAGCGGCTCGCCGAAATTATGGAGCGAGATTCGGCTCGCGCCGCCCGCGACGGCGGCGTCGAGGAGCCGCTGGAACGTAGGCAGGTCCATCGTCTCGATCTTGCGGCAGAGCTTCTCGCGCGGGCACATGGTGCAGCGAGCGTTGCACGCGGTCGTGTTTTCGATCACGACGCGCCGGGGGAACTCTCGTATGGCCGTGTTGCCTGACATGACATGGCGGATGATATCAGAAACCGCGAACGGCCGCAATCCAAGCCGTGGCGGCCCCAGGGTCATTCAATTCTTGGAAATCACGGTACAGCCACCCATTTCGTCAGAGCCGAAATGGGCTGGCAGTCCCGGATTTCCGACGGTGCGGTCGCGAAAACGGGGACTGGCACCAGCGGAGCGAAGCGGAGACGTGCCTGTACCCGCTTTCGCGGCAAGAAATCAGAGAATTGAATGACCCTGTGGCGGCCCGGAGTGGATATTCTGAACGCGGGGCGCTTGCGCGGTCTGGGGACACGTACCGGAAGGGGCTTCCGGTACATGTCCCCCTCCCGTTCTTCGCCCCACTCGCGCGCCGCCAGGGCCGGAAAACCGGGACTGCCACCCGCTGGCTGTCCCGGCTTTCCGGCAAGTACCCCGCGTTCACAGTATCCACTCGGCGGCCCGCATGAGCTTGAAAGCCCCCATCGCATTGGGTAGAATCCATTGCTCGTCAGGCCGTTAGGGATAGTCTTGTCATGCCGGATGAACGCCCGCTGAACTCGATCGCGGTGATCGGGACGTATGAGCCCCGCCGCTGCGGCATCGCGACGTTCACCGCCGACCTCTGCCACGCCGTCCAGCGCGTCTTCCAGCCGGGCCGGCTGCTGGCGCTCGCGCTCGACGACGTGCCCGAGGGCTACGCCTATCCGGACGAGGTGTGCTTCCAGATCCGCGCGAACCAGCCGAGCGACTATCGCCTGGCCGCGAACTTCCTGAACATCAACCAGATCGACGTGGCCGTCGTGCAGCACGAGTTCGGCATTTTCGGCGGGCCCGCGGGCGCCCACGTCCTCCAGTTCATGCGCGACCTGCGGATGCCCGTCATCACCAACTTCCACACGATCCTCGCGGAACCCAACGACGACCAGCGCGCGGTGATGAGCGAAATCGTCAAGCTCTCCGCGCGGCTCTTTGTGATGAGCGACCGCGCAGTTGGCATGCTCAAGGAGTACTACGGCGTCCCCGAGCACAAGGTCGTCCACATCCCGCACGGCATCCACGACGTGCCCTTCATCGACCCGAACTTCTACAAGGACAAGTTCGGGGTGGAGGGCCGCAAGGTCATCCTGACGTTCGGGCTGCTCTCGCCGAACAAGGGCATCGAGTACATGATCGAGGCGATGCCCGACGTGGTCGCGCGGCATCCCGAGACGGTCTACGTCATGCTCGGCGCGACCCACCCCCACATCCTGCGCACCGTCGGCGAGGAATACCGTCAACACCTCCAGCAGATGGTCCGCAAACTACGGCTCGGGAAGAACGTCGTCTTCCACAACCGGTTCGTCAGTCTCGAGGAGCTGTGCCAGTACATCGGCTCGGCCGACCTGTATGTGACGCCCTACCTCGGCGAAGCGCAGATCACCTCGGGCACGCTCGCCTACGCCGTCGGCGCGGGCAAGGCGGTCGTGTCGACTCCCTACTGGTATGCGCAGGAGTTGCTGGCCGACGGGCGCGGCCGGCTCGTCCCGTTCAAGAACCCCGGCGCCCTGGCCGGCGCGATCAACGACCTGCTCGACAATGAGACCGAGCGGCACGCGATGCGCATCCGCGCCTACGAATACACCCGCGACATGACGTGGGAGACGGTCGCTCGATCGTATCTCGATGCCGCGCGGCAGTGCACGCGAGAGCGCGAGACGCAGCCGAAACCCTCGGCCTCGGCGATCGCGCCCGCCGAAACGCTCCAGGACCTGCCCGACCCGGACCTGCGGCACGTGCGCACGATGACGGACGATGCGGGCATTATTCAGCACGCTCTCTACTCGATCCCGCACCGCCGCCACGGCTACTCGATCGACGACAACGCTCGCGCCCTCAACGCGACCTCGCTCTACTGGCGGCTCTTCCAGGATGATCGCGTCGTCCCGCTCATCAACACCTATCTCGCGTTCCTCGTCGATGCGTTCAACTCCGAGCGGAAGCGGTTCCGGAACTTCCTGACCTACGACCGCCGCTGGCCGGAGGAGGAAGGGAGCGAGGATTCGCACGGTCGGTCGCTGTGGGCGCTCGGGCTGACCTGCGCCAACGCGCCGAACTCGTCGATCCTGAGTCTGGCCGTCCGGCTGTTCGGCGAGGCGCTCCCGATAACCGAGCGGTTCACGTCGCCCCGGGCCATCGCGTTCACCGTCATCGGCATCCACGCCTACCTCGAATGCTTCCCGGGCGACGCCTACGCGCGGCGGATGCGGGCCGTCCTGGCCGAGCGGCTGGTCGACCTCTACCACCGAAGCTCCGACGAGGGCTGGCCGTGGTTCGAGCAGGAAGTGACCTACGCCAACGCGCGGCTCGCCCACGCCCTCATCCTGTCGGGGCAGTGGATCCCGAACCAGGAGATGGGCGATATCGGCCTGCACACGCTCGATTGGCTCCTCAAGGTCCAGACGGCCGAGGACGGCCACCTGTCCGTCATCGGCAACCACGGCTGGTATCCACGCGGCGGGCACCCCGCGCCGTTCGACCAGCAGCCCGTCGAGGTCATGGGCCTCATCGAGGCGTGCGCCGAGGCATGCGTGTGGACGCGCGAAGAGCACTGGCTCCGCGAGGCGGGCCGCTGCATCGACTGGTTCCTCGGCCGCAACGACCTGAACGCGCCGCTCTACGACTTCAAGACCGGCGGCTGCTGCGACGGGCTCCAGCCCGACGGCGCCAACAAAAACCAGGGCGCCGAGTCGACCCTGGCCTGGCTCATCTCGCTCCTTTCGCTCCTGAAGCTAATCGCAACGCGCAATCTCGCCGATAATACACCCGAAGACACGACGCCAACCGACGCGGGTGAAACGGAAGCCGACGGCGGCGAGGACAGCGAGGAGGACACCGACGCATGAGCAACGCCCCCGTGGTGATGATCTCCAGCTACCCCCCCCGGCTCTGCGGCATCGCCACCTTCTGCGAGGAGGCCCGCGAGTTCATCCAGCAACACGACACCGCCCGTGACGTGTTCGTCATCAGCCACACCGACGGCCGCGGTGAGGGCGTCTTCCCCCTCATCGACATGAGCCGGCGCGACTGGTGGAAGCCCGTCGTCGAGAAGATCAAGGAACTCAAACCCTGCGCCGTCCACATCGAGCACGAGTACGGGCTCTACGAGTACACCGAAAACGGCGGCGGCGACCAGAACCAGGGCTTCATCGACATGCTGGTGGCGCTCAAAGACTATCCGACCATCGTCGAGCCCCACACCGTACACGGCCGCCTCCGCGACTTCGAGGCGAACTTCGTCCGTCAGATGTGCGAGCAGGCCGACGTCGTCCTGTTCAAGTGCCACTACCAGAAATGGCGGCTCGACTGGAACTTCCACACGTACGACTGGGACGTCCCGCAGAACATCATGATCGTCCCGCACGGCGCCCGGCCCGACCGCCGCTACGGGCTCGATGAGATCCCGCGGCTCCGCGCCGAGATCGGCATCGACAAGCTCCCCTACGTCTCCAACCACCTCGTCGGCCTCATCGGCTGGATCCAGACCAACAAGCGGTGGGACATCCTCACGTCGATGTGGGAGGAGATCGCCGCCGAGGTCAAGCAGCGAACCGGCCAGGACTGGGACCTGCTCGCCGCGGGCTCGATGCGCGATCCCGCCCACAAGAACGACTACGAAAAGTACGTCAATGGCCTCGAACTGCTCGAGCAGAAAGGCCTCGCCCACTACTACGAGTTCATCCCGCGCGGTGAAATCTACTACAAGACGATGGCCATCTGCGACTTCATCGTCCTCCCGTCGACCGACGAGACGCAGTCGGGCACCTTGGCGCGCATCATCGCGCTCAACAAGCCCTACGTGACGACCGCGCCGCTCGAGGGCCTGACGGCGCAGACGCTCGAATGCGGCGGCGGCCTCCTCTTCACGAACAAGAAGATGCTGCGCGACCAGGTCGTCCGGCTCGCGTGCGACGAGAACCTCCGCATGGAACTCGGTTGGCGCCTCAAGCAATACCTCGACACCGTCGTCTCGTGGGAGGTCGTTGCGGCGCAATACCACGACGCCTACGACCTCGCCCGCACGGCCGTCGCGACCGGCAAGCGCGTCGTCCTCCCGCCCGAGTTCTAGATGACCGTCAGCGACAGCGCGACAGACGGCTATGACGTCCGCTCGTTCGGCGCGGTCGGCGACGGCGCAACGCTCGATACCGAAGCGGTTCAGCAGGCAATCGACGTCCGGTTCGAACTCGCCGGCGACCACGCGCGGCCCGCCGTTCTATGCTTCGAGTCGCGGGACGTCGAGCTGACCGGGCTCGGAGCCCGGTCCCACGCTGTTTTTCGCTGATTTCCGACCGACTCAGCCCGAAACTACCCCTGCGCGGGGTCCGCTCCGGCGGGCGGCCGCGGAACGGGATTCGTATTCTGAAAGGGGCGGTGCGATGAGACTGGTCACGCGTTCCGATTTCGACGGCTTGGTGTGCGGCGTCCTCCTCAAGGAGGTCGGCATCATCGACTCGATGAAGTTCGTCCACCCCAAAGACATCCAGGACGGGACGGTCGAGATCACGTCCGACGACGTCCTGACCAACATCCCGTTCGTGCCGGGCTGTGGGATGTGGTTCGACCACCACTCGAGCGAAGACGAGCGCTCGCTGCACGCCGAGCACGAGTTCGAGGGCAGCTGCCGGCCGGCGCCGAGCTGCGCCCGCGTCGTCTGGGACTACTACGGCGGCAAGAACGAGTTCCCGGGGTTCGATGACCTCATGCAGGCGGTCGACAAGTTTGACGCGGCGGCCCTCGATCCCGACGACGTCTTTCGCCCCGAGGGCTGGATGCTGCTGGCCTACGTGATGGATCCGCGGACCGGCCTCGGCCGCTACCACGACTATCGCATCAGCAACTACCAACTGATGGAAGACATGATCGACTACTGCCGCACGATGACGCTCGACGAGATTCTCGAGCTGCCGGATGTGAGAGAGCGAACCAACCGTTACTTCGAGCACGAGCCGACGTTCCGCAAGTTCCTCCGCGACCGCTCCGCCGTCTACGGGACCGTGCTCGTGACCGATCTCCGCGGCGCCGAAGAGACCCCCTGCGGCAACCGCTTCATGCCCTACGCCCTCTTCCCCGAACCGACCATCTCGATCCGGATCATCGACGGCAAGGCGAACGAGTTCTGCGTCTTCGCCGTCGGACACAGCATCTTCGACCGGTCGTCGCTCACCAACGTCGGCTCGCTGATGCTCAAGTACGGCGGCGGCGGGCACGACCGCGCGGGCACGTGCCAGGTGTCCTACGAGATCGCCGACATCGTGCTCCAGGAGCTGATCGATCAGATGAACGCGGAAGCCGGCGTCACCGAGGAGTACGTCGTCGCCGCGGCCGGAGGGCAGTGACAGCCGCCCGCCGGTGAATGCCGGGTGCCGCGCCCTCAGCGGAGCGTGACCTTCAGCGCCCGGCCCTTCCCGATCCGGGCGGCGCGCTCGAAGCGAACCGTCCCGCCGTCCTGCGTGAAGCCGATCCGCTTCCCGCCGACCGCGGCCGCCTTGACCTTCTTCCTCGCGGCGAACGGGAGATCGAGGGCGTTCAGCTTCAAGGTCCCTTCGAGCAGGCGCACCTCGGCCGAGCCCGGCTCCATCTCGAACTCGCCCCAGCCCGAATCGAGCGACCAGAAGCAGCGGAACCTGCCCGCTTTCGGCCGGAGCGGATTGAAGCCGATCTCGCCCTTCACCATGTCGAACCGGAATCCGGCGAACGCGTTCAGCAGCGAGTACGCCGCCATCGAGCGGGCGTAGTTGTTGCCGCACTCGAACTCGTTCCACGGGTTCCGCTTCTCGCCGTCGTAGCGGTCGCGGAGCGCGGTGATGGCCGTCATACCCTGCCTCACCAGCCCGGTCTGAATCATCTGGACCGCGGCGGCGTATTCGTAGCCGTTCTGCGTCTCGCCCGAATACGGGATCGGCACCATCGGCTTGCGACGATCCGGGGGCCAGTAAGCGACCAGCAGCCCGGCCTCGTCGTTGAGGCAGTAAATGCGGCACGGGTTGTATTGCTCGCGCATCACCTTGCAGAAGTTGTACTTGAAGATCGACGTGAGCGCCGTCTTCACCTGCTTGGGATCGAAGACCTCACCGAGACCATAGAGGTTCGCGTGCCACTGTGCGAGAATCTGGTCGATCTCGCTCCCCTCCCCGATCTGGTACTTGATCTCCTTGTGCTCGTCGTCCCAGTACCGCTCGGTGTCGATGTATCCGTCGAGGATGGATCTGTCGTCGAGATCGATGAGTTGGTGATAGTACTCGCCGTTGAACAAGCGCTCGTCGGCCCATGCCTTGCCCCGGGCGAAGACGGCGCGGAAGTCGGCGGCGGTCTCGGGCTCGCCGAGGTGGTCGGCCATGAGGGCCGCGGCCTTGAGCGCGCCGAGGTAGAAGCCGGTGAGCCACGAGTTCGGCCCGAACAACTCGACGTCGAGCGTGTGGTGCTGCCGGCCCCAGAGCACGCCGGTCTTGTCGGGGTCCCACTTGTCCTCGGCCGTCGGCGCCCACGCAAACTCGATGGACTTCTTGACCGCGGGCCACAGCTTCCTGAGCCACCCGTCGTCGCCGCTGATCTTCCAGTCGCGGTAGACCTTCATCACGCCGCCGAACAGGCCGTCGCTGCACGAGCGGTTGCGCGGCGTCTTCCGCCCGAGCGGCAGCTGGACACGAAACGGCATGCAGCCGTCTTCCTGTTGGTTGTATTTGTAGTCGGCCTCGCGCATCGAGCGTTCGAGTTTTGGAAAGAGGAACGGCAAGGCCTGCGCGTAGTTCCAGACGTGCTCGCACGAGCCCTCGCAGCATCCGGCGTTGCCCTGGCATCCTTCCCACCCGTAGAACGTGCCGTCTTCGAGCCGCATCACGGTCGGCGTCTTCAGGACAGAGAGCGTCGACGAGACCGCGTCCATCGCCGCCGGCGGGATGTCCGAGGCAAAGAGGGCGTTCTTGAACCGAAGCGTGTCGGCGTGGAGCCTGTCCCAGTTCTTGAGCGCGTAGCGGGCGCTCGCCTTCGAGTCCTTCCAGATCGTCGCGTAGTAGTTCTTCCACGTGGGCGAGAGGCCGGCCTCTTCGGCGCACTTGCAGGCGTCGGGGTCCCAGTAGTTCTCGCAGGTCGGCACGTTCCACGCGATGACGAACCGGATCCGCTTCGTCTGTCCGGGCTTGAGGCGGAAGTGCGCGGCGAGGATCCCGGGCAGGTGTGCGACGGCCTCACCGGGCGCGTACGTCCGGTTCCGGAACTTGCCCGGGGCCGTGAAGTCGCGCCAGTAAACCTCGAGCGAATCGAACCAGCCGCCCGAAAACCAGTACTCCTGGCTGCTGGTGTCCGAGGCATCCGTGGCGAGGGTGATATCGCCGTAGCCGATCTCGCTCTTCCTGTGAGCGTCCGTCGTCAGGTGCAGCATCGGCGTCTTGCCGGCCGTGCGGACGGCGTTGAGGTTGTTCTGAGGAAATGGGTTCGCGACCGAACCGGCGAGCGTGTACGTGATCGTCTTCTTTGTCGGGTTCGTCACGTCGAACTCGAAGAACGCCGCCGGGATGCCTGAGTCCTTGTCGTTGAGCGGGATGAAGGGATTGAACGCCGTGAGCGCGACCTTGCCGGGGAACTTCGCCCCCTTGAAGGCGAGCTGCGCGATGGGGAACTCGCCGCGGAACGCGACCTCCTTGAAGTGCGGCATCCCGGCCATATGTTCCCGGTAGGGGCCGAAGCCGTAGCCGGAGAAATGCTGGAGTCCGCCGCCCATGTAGGGCGGGTGGAGGTCGCCATTGAGCACACGGGCATCGAGCACCTTGCCGCCCGCCTCCGCCTTGATGGCGAAATGTGAAAAGCCGTTCAAGCTGCGCTTGTTCGGCCGGTTGAATATCTCCCAGTCGATGAGCCGTCCGTTGCCGGCCAGGCCGATGCAGCCCGTGCCGATCCCGCCGAGCGGGAATGAAATCTCGTTCGTCCTGCGGCCCGTGTAGAGAAAACGATCCATGATGCTCCTCCGTCTTGTCGACGCCGGAAGGCCCTGGGGCTGTTCAGCGGAGGAGTATAGGCGGGCGCCCTCGCGGGCGCAAGCGTGGCGGAAGGAGCTTCGTTGTGAACATCCCGTTGCCGCTCACTGTTGCTTCTTCGTGCCTTGCCTGCCCTGAGCTTGTCGAAGGGGTGCCTTGGTGGTAAGGAAGCCGTTCTTCGTGCTCTTCGTGTTCCCGCCTGTGGCGGGTAAACTTCGTGGTGAACATCCCGTTGCCGCTCACTGATCCCTGACCCCTGCTCCCTGGTCACTGCTTCATTCGGTTCAGGTCGCCAGCCGTATGGTGTCGCGAGCGTCCTCCTTTCCGCGTTTGCCCCAGGGAAACTCGACGCTCAGGGTCGGGATCGGGTCAGGCAGCGGCTTCGGCGGTCGGTGGCCAGTGTCCGTTGGCAGCCAAACACCGCACACCTCACACCCAGCGCCACTCGCGCTTCCCCAGTCGCCTCCCGAGAGTCGTCCCCTTCGACCCGGGCCGCCCGCGTCTTGAGCCCGCGGTGACCTATCGTTCGCCGTCTCTCTGCCCTTCGACGTTGCTCAGGGCCGTGAGCGTGTCGAACGGCGTCCTTCGCGTGCTCGCCTGTGGCGAACAAGCTCCGCGAGAGACTCCCCCCATATAGTTACACCAGAAACGCCCCCCAAATAGGACGCGCAAAATAGAGATTCTGACCTCCCGCTGAGGACGCAGAGAGGAACACGAGCCGGTCTCCGTGTCTCCGTGTTCTCCGTGGTGAGAAAGCCGTGAGCCGTTCTTTGTGCCTTCGTGCTCTTCGTGGTAAGAAAAGCCGGTATGATGGGTCATGGACAAACCATCCCCGTACTTCTCTTACACCACGAACGCCCGAAGCGCAAGCCGCGCGCGGAAATAGACACCACACAGAATCAGGCCGTAGCGGTGTAATTGGCTACGACGAAGGGAGATACAGCCGGAAAGAAATGTGCGGGCTCTTTTGGTGGGAGGGCTGCGCCCGGGCACGTCAGCCCCGGGCGGTTTGCCCCCCGCGAGCCCCGTCCAGCCAATCACATTAACAGCGAGGTTCGTAAGCCCCTATACACCAGCTTGATATGTCTCATCAGTGTGACACGCATGCTGAGACGCAGGCATGCTGAGACGCAAATGGACAGTACGTCCATCGATTGCGCAGCGGACCACAGCGGGCCATGCTCCTCACCGCTTGTCCTTGCGAATCACAACGTAGCCATCATGCCCGTTGATTCTTCTGTGCGAGAAACTGAGCACGCCGTCGGCCGCACGGGGCCAGGCCCCCTTGAGCCTCTTGTCGATGCATACTTCATCACGACCGCTGCTGAACTTTGTTGCGTAAAAGACACATTCCCCGAAGACCTTGGGCTGCGCGAACTCTTCCAGCCCCACCAATGTTACGATTGCGCGGCTCAGCGCCATGCCCACACCGATCGACATCTGTGGCAGATTATACCTCTCCTCGACTAGCGGGTTGATGATCTCGCTCGTGGCCTCGATGCAGTTGAACGCCGCGCGATTCGCGGCGTAGATAGCGCTTGGCATCTTGTCTTTGGAGGCAAGGAACAGCGCCAACAGGCCGTCACCAAGGTATTCGGTGACCTTGCCCCCGTGATAGCCGATAACCTTTGAACACACGGGCAGGAGTGCGGATGTTTCGTAATAGATGCGCTGCAACTGCGTCACGTCAGTGGTCCGGGCACTAATGCGCTGCATCAGATGTTTGCTGGAATCCCGCAAATCCACCATGAAGGCAATGAAGTCGTCGACCTTCGGGCGACCCTCTCTGATGAATGGATAGCCGGGTATCAGTGTGGGAATCGCCTTCGCGGCGAGTTTCTCCATTCTCTCGTAGATGGCAAGAACGTCTCCGACTTCTTCCCAGACCCTCTCCGCTTCGTCGAGGGAGGAACCTGCAAGTTCGGTCAGTTCCACACGCTGCTCAGAGTTCAGCATTGCAGGAAGTCCTTCGCCGCCAAACTGAATCCCCACAAGAACGCACCCGTCACTATCCAGAGCAACGCACACCTGAAAGCACACGACTGTGCTCTCATCTTCGTATCCCTAATGAAGGCAAGCTTCATTTGCTCGTACGTAAGCTCCTCGATCAAAGAGGTCTGATCCTTGGGCAAGTTGGCGAGGATCTCTTGCAGAGACAGCTTGGACTTGACCCAAAAAGGAAGCAACAGGTTGAGCAGCGTGATCTCGTAGGTTCCTGCGGCGTAGAACATGCCGGGCGGCCTCTCGCCTTTCACATGTTCTTGGGGGTTGTGGATCCCGATCAGCCCCTTGAACACGAATAGGAGCGACAAGCACCACGATAGCACGAACACCGCAATGGTGGCGCAGAGCACCAGCCGGGCGAGACTCTCTTCACCAGGAAGCGCGGCCGCAGCGCTCGAAAGCGTCCGGTAGATGCGGGCCAAGTTCGTTAGAGCGACAAGGAGGAGAGCAAGGAGGACAGACAGCTTGGCGTCAATTGCCCTAATGGTCCCCTGAATGTCGGCAATCGAGGCCAACAGGAAGTCGCACAAGTGCTCGTCTTCCTGGTTCTTCTTCTCGTCTTCACACATTGCCGATCTCCCTACTACGCCAACTTCTTCGCTATCTGCTCTTCAAGAATCTCCTGGACGGTGAAGGGCACGATGACTTTGTGTTCGCGGCGGAAGAAGGCGTCGATCTCCTTGAGGGCGTCCTTCGTGTAACTGAACGCGACGAAGAATCCCTTCGTGCGCTTCTCCCGCATCATCACGGCCTCGAACTTGTCAATCGACGGCCGCCCGACCTTGTCCTGCTGCTTCACCTGCACCGGCCACCACATGTCCATGAAGGGCAGCTCGTCCTCCCCGGCCTTCTTCGGGATCGCGTCGACGGGATAGATACGGCCGTCGATGCCCATGTCGCCGACCTTCGCTTTGTTGGGGTGCCCGCCGAGCGCGATGACGGCCCAGTTCTCGAACTCGAAATGCGGAATGGCCCGCAGCTTCGCCTCGGTCCACGGCAGGTCGCGGACGATGAAGCCGCGTCCGATCTTCCACAGTTCTTCGTTTTCGTCGAGGCCGCAGACGTCGCGCAGGCGCTTGGCCATGACGCGGCAGGCGGTCGGCGAGACGTCGATGCCGATCCATTGCCGGTCGAGGTTCTCGGCGGCGACGAGGGCCGTCCCGCACCCGCAGAACGCATCGAGCACGATGTCGCCCTTGTCGCTCGATGCCTTGATGATGCGGTCAAGAAGCGCGAGGGGTTTCTGCGTCGGGTAGCCGAGCCGCTCGGCAGCTTGGGAGTTGATGGGAGGGATATCGTCCCAGATGTTCTGAAGCTCCTCCCCCTTCAGTTCATCAAGGTAGCGCTTGCGCCCTATGCGGCCGCCCGGCTTCTTGGGGAAGTAGAGCCTGCCCTCCCGATCGAACCGCTCCATGACCTCTCGGGAAACCGCCCACCCCTTGGCCGGCGGCTTGTGGCCTTTGTACTCGTACATGAGATTGGGTCGTGGGTTCGGGCTTGTGAGGTTGTCGACTCTGAACCTGCGCCCATCTGGATCCTTGTAACGGAACTTCGTCTCGATGTACTTCGGGTCGTTGGGGCGGTAGATTGGGTTGAAGGTGTAATCGGGGCCATTCGTGTAGAAGAGGATGCTGTCGTTCGCGACCCCAAAGCGAACGATTGGCCCGGCACGGCCCTGCTTGCGTTTCCAGATCACTTCATTCTGAAACTGGTTCTGCCCAAAGATCTGATCGAGCATGACCTTGACGTAGTGGCTGGCGTGCCAGTCGCAATGATAATAGAAGCTGCCGGTCTTCTTGAGGACGCGGGCGAGCTCGACGCACCGCGGCCGCATGAAGTCGATGTAGGCCTGCGTGCTGGCGTGGCGGTCGGCGAACGACCGCCTCTCCTTCGTCTCGCCCCAGAAGACCTCGTAGTTGCGGTTCGAGTTGAACGGCGGATCGATGTAGACGAGGTCGACGCAGCCGTCGGGCAGCTTGCGGAGTTGGTCGAGGTTGTCGCCGCAATAGACGACGCCGGTATCGACGACGGCCGAGCGCTTGCGGCGGGGACATGAACCGGAAGCCCCGCTCTGCGGGGATCGGCTCGTGTCCCCGGAACCGGAACGGGTGGAACGGGCTGCTTTCTTCTTCATCGCTTTCTTCGCGGACTTCTTCTTGGTCGGCTTCTTGGCCATGTGAGGACCACTCCCGATGAGGAACCCGCCGGATTGCAGACGTAGCTTACGACAGAACGCCGGTTGGGTCAAGCTGTTCGCGGGCATCGTCGGA
>CAYLQD010000082.1:0-16394 GCA_964385685.1 uncultured Planctomycetota bacterium
TCGACGAGCGCGGGCGGCGCGTGCGACGTGATCCCGATGTGGCGGACCTTCCCGGCGTCCTTCGCCTTCTGCACCACGTCCATCCAGCCGCCGTTGAGGCACAGGTCATACTGCTCCTCGTTGTTGATCGACCAGATATGATAGAAGTCGAGGTAGTCGACCTGCAGCCGTTCGAGCGACTGGTTCAGAAGCTCGTCGGCCCAGTCGCCGGCCGTCCGGCCGTCCGCGGTCGACGGGCGCGATTTGCTGGAGAGCATCACCTTCTCCCGCACATCCTTGCCCAGCTCCTTGAACGCCTTGCCGAGCCGAACCTCGCTCTCGCCGTAGCCGTTGGCGGTCTCGAAATAATTGATGCCCTTTTCCATGCAGCGGCGGACGGTCGCGATTGCGGTCTCCTCGTCGGGGAAGCGCATACAGCCCATGCTCACCCGCGAGATGTCCCAACCGGTCTGCCCGAACGACCTGTAACGCATAGCGAACTCCTACTCACGGCGTGCGCCGACGCGCACGGGCCACAGAGAGACGAAGCACGAATGTTCGAAGACTGACTTCGTCAGTTGACGGCCACCGTCAACGTACATCCTGCCTTGATTGCGCGGGAGGTCCGGAACGAAACCCCGCCGGCGCCCGTGACCGTCACGGCCGCCACTTCCAGCGCCCTCGATGACGCTCAGATGGACTTCGACGCCCTTCCGCATCTTTTTCCGCGACATCATACCACACACGTAGCCGGTTGACTAGCACTACAACGCTAACATTTCACCGCAGAGGCCGCGGAGAACGCGGAGAACTTGAGTAACATCAACAGGTTACGTTCTCTTGCTCAATTGCCGACGCCGACAACGGGGCCGCTGGACCACGAACTCCACAAGTCCTTCTCTCTGCGGCCTCTGCGTGCTCTGCGGTAAGAGAAAACAGCGTAGCAGTGCTAGGTCCCGTCCGAAAACAGGATTCTGAGGTATCTCTGGATGATGGCGGGAGACTAGACGACCGTCCGCGTCCGGCAGGGCTCGTCTCAGTTCGCGGCATGCATCACGGCTTCTGGTCCGCGAGAGCGGCCAGCAGGTTCTCCATCGCCGCCCTCTGCGTCGGGCTGCCGGTGTAGACGGCCTGCGCCTTCATGTCGGCGCGGGCGATGTCGGCGTCGTAGGGGAGCGTCGCTAAGACGGGCAGGGGCGCGAGGGCGGCGGTGATGGCGTCGACGTCTGTGTCGGGACGGACGCGGTTGATGACGGCCGACACGCGGGAGATGCCGATCTCGGACGCGAGACGGCGGATGGTGTGGGCGGCGCGTACGCTTCGCATACCAGGCTCCACGACGGCGATCATCGACGAGACAGCGCCGGCGGTCGCTCGGCCAAGATGCTCGATGCCGGCTTCCATGTCGAGCAGCACGACTTCGTCGTGCCGGAGCAGCAGGTGGGTGACGAGCGCCTTGAGAATCGCGCTCTCGGGACAGAAACATCCGCTTCCGCCGAACGCCACCCCGCCCAGCACAAGGAGCCGGATGCCGCCGGCGGCCTGGCAGAACCGGTCCGGCAAATCGTCGACGCGCGGGTTCAACTGGAAGAACTGCCCGTATCCCTTTTTCGAGCCGGTCCGTTCCTCGATGAGTTCGGCCATCTCGGCGATGGGCGTGATGTCGTGGCCGTCCGGCAGGCCGAGGGCCGCGGCAAGGTTGGCCACCGGGTCCGCATCGACCGCGATGACGGATCGGCCCTGCTCGGCCAGGTACCCGGCCAGGAGAGCCGTGAGGGTGGTCTTGCCGACCCCGCCTTTGCCGACAATCGCGATCTTCATTTCGCATTTCCTCCCGTTGACTCTCGCTCCGATTCTAATACAATGCGGGTGCCGCGCAAGAGCTTTTGCATCCAACCAGTCCTGCATCGCGGCCAAGCTCGGCGGTTACGGTTGACTTTCTCCTGCGGACCTTGACGCGGAGATTCGGAACGGCTATACTCCGATGGGGATGGTAGGATTTGGCCGCCGCGTAGCACGACACCGCTGATGACGACCCGGCGCGCGTCGCCGATCGTCTCGACGGGCGCTGCCTGTTGCAGATGTGACATCCTGGCCACGGCGCCGGCACGAGAGGTATCACACGATGAAAGAAGCGAAGGACAGAAGCATCGACCCGGCATCTCAGTGTATGCTCGATGTCACGGCCCAGGCGAATCTTGAAACGGCCTGGGACCGGTTCGACAAGATGCAGCCGCAATGCGGGTTCGGCCAGTTGGGCCTGTGCTGCCGACACTGCGCGATGGGGCCGTGCCGTATCGATCCGTTCGCGGACGAGGAGCAATGCGGCATCTGCGGCGCGACGGCCGACATCATCGCCGCCCGGCACCTCGCTCGAATGATTGCGAGCGGCGCCGCCGCGCACGGCGACCACGGCCGCGGCGTCGTCCAGGCCCTGCTCTTCACCGGCACCGGCGAGGCCAGGGACTATGAGATTAAGGACGAGCCCAAGCTGAAATCGATCGCCGCCGAACTCGGCATCGAAGCCGGCGACCGCAGCATCAACGACATCGCCCGCGACGTGGCCCTGAAGTGCTTCGAGGATTTCGGGCGCCAGCACGGCGAACTCAACTTCATCAGCCGCGCCCCCGAGGCGCTCCAGGCAAACTGGCGGAAGCACGGCCTCGTGCCGCGCGGCATCGACCGCGAGATCGTCGAACTCATCGACCGCACGCACATGGGCGTGGACAACGACTACCGGAACATCATCCTGCACGGCATCAAGACGGCGCTCGGCGACGGCTGGGGCGGCTCGATGATCGCCACGGAACTGTCCGACATTCTCTTCAAGCTGCCGCAGGCCACGCGCGCCGCCTGCAACCTCGGCGTGCTCCGCGAAGACTGCGTGAACGTGATCGTGCACGGCCACGAGCCCACCCTCTCCGACATCATCGTGGCCGCGTCGAGCGATCCCGAAATCCGCGATGCGTGCAAGGCGGTCGGAGCGGAGGGCGTACGGCTCTCCGGCATCTGTTGCACGGCGAACGAGATCCTGATGCGCCACGGCATCCCCGTCGCCGGCAATTTCCTGCAGCAGGAACTCGCCATCGCGACGGGCGTCGTCGAGGCGATGATCGTCGACGTCCAGTGCATCATGCCCGCGCTCGGCAAACTCACGAAGGACTACCACACGAAGCTCATCACCACCTCGCCGCGGGCGAAGTTCCCGTTCGCCGAGCACATCGAGTTCAAGGAAGAGGAAGCATACAACATCGCGAAACGCATCCTGAAGACGGCGATCGAGGGCTTCCCGAAGCGCGACAAGAGCAGGATCACGATCCCCGATGTCACGTCGGACCTCGTCGCCGGCTTCACGGCCGAGAGCGTGTTCGACTTTCTCGGCGGGCGGTACAAGCCGTCGTACCGGCCGCTGAACGACGCGATCATTGCCGGCCGGCTGCGGGGCGCCGCCGCCGTCGTCGGCTGCAACAACCCGAAGGTCACGCAGGACATGGGCCACGTGCAGATGACGCAGGAGCTGCTTCGCAACGACGTGCTCGTCGTGACGACCGGCTGCACCGCGGTGGCCAACGCCAAGGCCGGGCTGATGCGGCCCGAGACGGCCGAGGAGTGCTGCGGCGAAGGGCTCCGCGAGGTCTGCCGCGCGGTCGGCATCCCGCCCGTGCTGCACGTCGGATCGTGCGCCGACATCAGCCGCATCCTCATCATCCTCTCCAACATCGTGAAGGAGGGCGGACTGGGCGAGACCATCGCCGACCTGCCCGCGGCCGGGGCCGCGCCCGAGTGGATGAGCGAGAAGGCCGTCGCCATCGGCTTCTACGTCATCGGCTCCGGCGTGTACACCGTGCTCGGCAATCCGCTGCCCGTGCAGGGCGCGCCGGGCGTGACGAAGTTCGTCTGCGACGAGGTCGCCGAGATCACCGGCGGCAAGTTCGCGTTCGAGAGCGATCCGATCAAAGCCGCGCACCTGATACTCGATCACATCGACCGGCAGCGCGCGGCCCTGCACCTGGCCCCGCCGATGTACAAGCAGGCGTATGGGGCGACCGCGGGCGGCAAGGCCGTCGACGCCGCCGGCTGACGGCCCAGAGGAGTGCATCCGGGAATGAAGATCACCAAGCGGATAACGTTCACGCCGCATCGTTGCGTGGGGTGCGGCACCTGCCGCCTCGCGTGTGCCGTGGCCCACTCCCAGTCGGGCGATCTCGTCGCCTGCCTCGAGGAGACGCCCGCTGTCGAGGCGCGGCTTCGGTTCGCTCCGCCCGGCGACGCGCCCGCCCCGGACCCCGTGCTGCTCCACTGCCGCCACTGCGCCGACGCCCCGTGCGTGGCCGCGTGCAAGCCCGAGGCGATGACGCAGTGCGAGGAGACCGGGCTCGTCGTCGTCGACCGTGACGCCTGCATCGGCTGCAAGGCGTGCATCAAGAAATGCCCCTACGACGCCGTGTGGATGGTCCGCGACGGCGAGAAGGCCGTGGTCAAGTGCGACCTCTGCGTCGCGCGGCTGCAGGAGGGCGACGGCCCCGCCTGCGCGTCGAGCTGCCCGACGGACGCGCTCGCCTTCGAGGAGCCGGGGACCGAATCAGAAGGCGGCGGCTCCGAAGCCGCCGGCATCGACGTCAGCGAGGAAGACAAGCAATGAGCCACGAAGTATTCACCAAGGTCATTCTGGGCGCCGCCGGGTACGTCGCGCAGGCGGACACGGAGCTTGCCAAAGCTCGCGAGGAAAAGGGCGACGACCATCCCGTGGCGTTCCCCGACACCGCCTTCTACCTGCCGATGGCCTACTCCCTGATGGGGCTCGAGGCCAAGACGGTCGGCGACCTCGTCCCGATCGTCGAGCACTGCAAGGACATCCTGCCCGGGCCGCCGGCCGAGAAGCTGTGGTATCCGTACCTCGGCCGCGGCCTCGACGCGGGAGCGGCGAGCATGCTGGCCACCGAGGTCACCGGCGCGCTCAGATACTCCGCCAACGGGAAGCCGGTGCCCGACGGCTGGCAGGGATTCATCTCCGACACGATCATGCGCGAGCTGGGCATCCAGCTTGTCGACGGCCGCATGCCGGGCTTCTGTCTGATCCTCGGCCCCGCGCCGACGCCCGAGATCGCCAGCAACACGATCCTCGAACTCCAGAAACGAAACATCCTCGTCTTCCTCGCCGGCAACCGCGACGGCCATACGATGCGCGATCAGCTCCTCGAGGCACGCGTCTACAACGAGGACATGTCCCTGCAGGACTGCTGGGACATGTACGTCGTGCCCGTCGGGCCCGAGAGCCTCGACGCCATCTACGTGCTCAACTGGGCGATCCGGTCGGCCCTCACGTTCGGCGGCCACAAGCGCGGCGAGTCCCGCAAGTGCATCGAGTACACGAAGGACCGCGTGTTCGCGTCGGGCCTGACGTTCGGCGACATCTCGCCCGAGTGGTATGGCCTCGGCGCCGGCGCCATCCTGATGGGATTCCCGGTCATCTCCGACTCGGCCTCGACGCCCGAGGTCCGGCCGACCGGCGTCACGACCTACGAGGCGCTCGTGGTCGAAGAAGATCCGATGAAGCTCGTGCCCACGATGATCGAGACGCGCGGCGTCAAGGTCACGATGGAAGAGGTCGACATTCCCGTGCCGTTCGCCGCCGCGTTCGAGGGCGAGCGCGTGCGCAAGGACGACATGCACGTCCAGTTCGGCGGCAAGTACTCGCTCGGCGTCGAGTTCCTGTCCTCGGTCGAACTCGATGAGATCGACGACGGCAAGATCGAGGTCGTCGGCCCCGACGTCGACACGATCGAGCCCGGCGGCACGCTCGACCTCGGCATCCACATCCGCGCCGCGGGCCGCAAGATGCAGAAGGACTTCGAGAGCATCCTCGAGCGCCAGGCGCACTCGTACATCAACCACGCGTCCGGCGTCATGCACGCGGGGCAGCGCGATCAGATCTGGGTCCGCATCAGCAAGACCGCGTTCGAGCAGGGATTCCGGCTCGAACACTTCGGCACGATCCTCCACGCCAAGCTCCACGACGAGTACGCCGGGATCGTCGACAAGGTCGAGGTGACGATCTACTCCGACCACGACGCCGTCGAGAAGCTCATCGCGGACGCGGTGCCGGCCTTCGCGGAGCGCGACGCCCGCGTCGCCGGCATGAGAGACGAGGACGTGGACATTTTCTACTCCTGCACGCTGTGCCAGTCGTTCGCGCCGAACCACGTCTGCATCATCACGCCCGAGCGGCTCGGCCTCTGCGGCGCATACAACTGGCTCGACGGCAAGGCCGCCTACGAGATCAACCCGACCGGCTGCAACCAGCCGGTCACCAAAGGAGCCGTGATTGACGAGGCCGCCGGCGAGTGGGAGAATGTGAACAAGTTCGTTAAGGAGCGCTCGCACGGGGCCGTCGAGCAGTTCAGCGCGTATTCGCTGATGACCAACCCGATGACGTCGTGCGGCTGCTTCGAGTGCATCGTCGCCATTGTGCCCGAGGCAAATGGCGTGATGGTCGTGAACCGCGAGTACGGCGGCGACACGCCCATCGGGATGCCGTTCAGCACCCTCGCGGGCACCGTCGGCGGCGGGGCGCAGACCCCGGGTTTCGTCGGCGTCGGGCGGCTGTACCTCAGCTCCAAGAAGTTCATCTCGTACGAAGGTGGCCTGCCCAGAATCGTCTGGATGCCGAAAGAACTCAAGGAAGACCTCCGCGAGAAGCTCGAGGCGCGCGCCGGCGAACTCGGGATGGAGGGCTTCGTCGACAAGATCGCCGACGAAACCGTCACCTGCGAGGTCGAGCCGTTGCTCGAACACCTGGCGAGCGTCGAGCACCCGGCGCTGACGATGGATTCGCTGTTCTAGTGAAGTTCATGTTGACAATGGAACAGCGCCGAGAAACAGTAGAGGTCCCCGCCTGCGCGGCGGGCAAGCTTCGCTTCGCTCAGGATGACATGACTACATCTCAGCGTGTGAGACATGTCATTCTGAGCGTCAGCGAAGAATCTCTTGGCTTGGTCCTGCAATTCCGTTACTGACATGAGCTTCAATAGCTCGCCGCAAGAAAACAGTTTTGTTCGCCCTGAAGTTCTAGTGAGTGAGGTGGAGCCATGGCGCTGACCGGACTGGAAATCTACAAGAATCTCCCGAAGACCAACTGCAAAGACTGTGGCGTGCCGACCTGTCTCGCGTTCGCCATGAAGGTCGCGGCGAAGCAGGCCGGGCTGGACGAATGTCCGCACCTCGACGACGCGGCCAGCGCCGCCCTCGGCGAGGCGAGCGCTCCGCCCCAGCGGCTCGTCGCTATCGGGTCCGGCGACGCCGCGCGTGAGATCGGCCAGGAGACCGTCCTCTTCCGCCACGAAGAAACGTTCTACCATCCGACCGTCGTGGCCGTGTCGGTCAGCGATGCGCTCGATGCGGCCGCCATCGCCGAACGGTGCGCGGCCGTCAAGGCGCTCTCGTTCGAGCGCGTGGGCACGACGATCAGCGTCGACGCCGTCGCCATCGAAAACACCTCCGGCGACCCGGCCGCGTTCGCCGCCGCCGCGGCGGAAGTGGCGACGCATCTCGACTGCGCCGCGCTGCTCGTGGGCGCGTCGGCCGACGCCGTGAAGGGCGTCTGCACGGGCTCCGGGCCGTACGCCGGCAAGCGGCCGCTCCTCTGCGGAGCCGACGCGTCGAACGTCGACGCCATGGCCGCCGTGGCGAAGCAGGCCGGCTGCCCGCTCTGCATCACGGACCCCGATCTCGAGAAGCTCGCAGAACTGACCGAGCAGGCCAAGGCCGCGGGCGTCGAGGATCTCGTCATCTCGCCCGGCGGCCAGCCCTTTGCCAGGGCGCTTGATTTCCTGACGCGCACGCGCCGCGCCGCGCTCAAGAAGACATTCCGCCCGCTTGGATTCCCCGCGCTCATCACCGCCCGGAACGACGACGCCCGGCAGGCGACCGTCGAGGCCGCCGCCTGCCTCGCCAAGTACGCGGGGGTGGTCGTCATCGACACGGTCGATCCGGCGCACGTGGTCGCTCTGCTCACGACGAGGCAGAACATCTACACCGACCCGCAGAAGCCGGTGCAGGTCGAGCCGAAGGTCTACGAGATCAACGACCCCGGCCCGGACGCGCCGCTGCTCGTCACGACCAACTTCTCGCTCTCCTACTACTCGGTCGAGGGCGAGGTCGACGCGTCGCGCGTGCCCGCCCGAATCCTCGCCGTCGACACCGAGGGCACGTCGGTCCTGACGGCGTGGGCGGCGGACAAGTTCAATCCGATCACGATCGCCGAGGCCCTCAAGGCGTCCGGTCTCGAGCAGACGATGAGCGAGAAGACCTGCGTCATTCCCGGCTACGTCGCCGTCATCACGGCGGGCATCAAGGAAGAGAGCGGCTGGGAGGTCCAGGTCGGCCCGAAGGAGGCCAGCGGCATCGGCCCCTTCCTGAAGAGAATGAGCCTGGCGTAAGGCCGCGCCGAAGGGCACGAGATGGAAGAGCCGACGCTCTGCAAGGTGACGTTCGTTCCCGCCGACACCTCCGTCGAGGTCCCCGCGGGGACGATGGTCCTCGAGGCCGCGCAGCAGGCGGGCGTGCCGCTGTTGTCGGATTGCGGCGGCGACGGCGTCTGCGGCAAGTGCCGCGTCATCATTCGCGAAGGGCGGGTCGAGGGAGGGTCCACCGAGTTCTTCACCCGCGAGGAGATCCTCCAGGGCTACGTGCTCGCGTGCCAGAGCCAGGTTCCCGGGCCCATCGTCGTCGAAGTGCCGCCGGAATCGACGCTGAGCTCGACCATCGTCACGTTCGACGCCGACGCGGAGATCGACTACAACATCGCCGCGCGGATCAAGCTCGGCCCGGAGGAACTCGCCCCGCTGGTCACGAAGCATCTTCTCGAGCTGCCGCCGCCGACGCTTGGCGACAACACGGCCGACCTCGAGCGGCTGACGGCCGCGCTGCGCAAGCAGGTCGACGGTGAGTTTCAGATGGGGCTGAAGGCGATTCGGGCGCTCACCGAGACCGCCCGGAAGAGCGACTGGAAGGTCACAGCCACGACCGCCTACCGGGGCGCGCTGACCGAGATCGTGCGAGTCGAGGCGGGCGACGCGACGGCCCGGAACCTCGGCCTCGCCGTCGACGTCGGCACGACGACGGTCGTCGTCCATCTCGTGAATCTCCGATCCGGTGAGACGCTGGGCGCGGCCGCGAAGTACAACAGCCAGATCAGCCGCGGCGCCGACGTCATCCATCGGATCCTATTCGCCGAATCGCACGGGGTCGGGACGCTGCAGCAGATGATCGTCGACGACATCAACTCGCTCACGTATGAGCTGATGCAGCGGAATCACATTTCGCGCAACGACATCACGGTCGCCGTGGTCGCCGGCAACACGACGATGGTGCATCTTCTGCTCGGGCTCGAGCCGTCGTACATCCGGCGCGAGCCGTACGTGGGCGTTGGCTATTCGCCGCCGGCGTTCCGCGCCGCCGAGGTCGGGCTGCACATCGCGCCCCGTGGCCTCCTCTACTGCCTGCCGATGATCAGCAGCTTCGTCGGAGCGGACAGCATCGCCGGCGTGCTCGCCGTCGGCATGGACACGTCGGACGACCTGAGCGTGATGATCGACGTCGGCACGAACGGCGAGATCGTCATCGGGAACCGCGACTGGCTCGTGTGCGCGAGCGCGTCGGCGGGGCCGGCGTTCGAGGGGTCGCAGACGCGCGACGGCATGCGGGCGCAGGCGGGCGCCATCGACCACGTCAAGATACTCGACAAGGACCGGCTGCTGAGCTTCTCGACGATCGCCTCGGCCCCGCCGCGCGGCATCTGTGGCACCGGCTACATCGACCTGCTCGCCGAGCTGCTCCGCGTCGGCCTGATCGACCGGACGGGCACGCTCAACCTCGAATGCGGCTCGAGCCGGACCCGATGCGCCGGCGAGCCCGGCGCCGACCCCAGCGAGTGCGAATACGTCGTCATCCGCAAGGAGGAATCGGGGTCGGGCAAGGATGTCGTGATCACACAGGCCGACATCCGGAGCATGCTCCGGGCGAAGGCGGCCATCTACGCCGCGGCGCGGATCCTGCTCCGGTCGCTCGACCTCACGTTCGACGACGTCGACCACCTCTACGTCGCCGGCGCGTTCGGGCACTATCTCGTGCCGCAGAGCGCCATTCTCATCGGGCTCCTTCCCGATGTCCCGACGGAGAAGATCCGGTTTGTCGGCAACAGCTCGGTCGCCGGCGCGAAGCTGACGCTCCTGTCGAAGGAGAACTATCGGCACGCGCAGGAGCTGGCCCGCAAGATGACGTACTTCGAACTGAGCACGGCGACGGGCTTCATGGAGGAGTTCGTCTCGGCCCAGTTCTTCCCGCACACCGACGTCGAGCAGTTCCCGACGGCCGCGGCCGTGTTGGGAGGGGAGTCTGCATGACGACCACGATCGCCATCACCGGGAAGGGCGGCACGGGCAAGACGACCATTGCCGCGCTGCTGATATGCGAACTGATGCGCGCAGGCGTTCGGCCGGTGCTTGCCATCGACGGCGACCCGAACAACACGCTCGGCGCGGCGCTCGGCATCGAGGCCGAGAGCGTGCTGGCCGACATCCGCGACGAGGTCAAGGACAAGACGCCCCAGGGCGTGCCGAAGCCGCACTATGCCGAGCAGAAGTTCCAGGAGTGCATCACCGAGTCGGAAGGGATCGACCTGCTGACGATGGGCCGGCCCGAGGGGCCCGGCTGCTACTGCTACGTCAACAACCTGCTCCGCGACAGCATCCAGAAGCTCCGGGGCAACTACCGCGCGGTCGTGATCGACAACGCCGCCGGCATGGAGCACATCTCGCGGCTCGTGACGGACGACATCGACGAGCTGGTCATCGTCTGCGAGGCGACGGTCATCAGCGCGGTGACCGCCGGGCGGATCAGCCGGCTCGCCGATTCGCTCCCCTGCCGCGTCGGCCGGAAGCATCTCGTGGTGAATCGCGTCCCCGGCGGCGACGTCCCGCCGGACGTGTCGGATGCTCTGGCCAAGCTCGACCTGCCGCCGCCGTACGTCATGCCGCTGTCTTCGGCGGTCACCGACACATGGAATTCCGGCCGGGGTTTCCTGGGCGAGCGGCAGCCCGCCTGGGACGGGCCGGACCTGCAGCCCCTGCTTGCGTCGTTCGGGTTTTGAGACGGAAAGGAGTGCCACATGCCTGTTCCCGATGTTGCTGAGAAGTGGTCGACGAAGATCAACGAAGTGACGATTGGCGCGACCGAGGCGGAGGGCGGCTCGCGGTCCAGCACAATCACCGTCGGCGGCGCCGGCTCGCTGCCGTTTCTGCGCCTCGACGGCGACATCGGCCGGCGGCCGGCCATCGCCGTCGAGATATGGGACGCCGCGGCCGACGACATGTGGCCCGACGCGCTCAATGAGGTGTACGGCGACGCCCTGTCCGACCCCGCGAAGGCGGCGGCGAAGGCCGTCGAGTTCGGGGCCGACCTCATCTCGCTGAAGCTGATGGGCACGCACCCCGACTACGGCGACCGGTCGCCCCAGCAAGCGGCCGACGCGGTCAAGGCCGTGCTCGGGGCCGCCGGCGTGCCGCTGGTCATCTGGCCCTGTGGCGTGCCGGAGAAGGACAACGACGTCGTGCCCGCGTGCACGCAGGCCGCGAAGGGCGAGAACTGCCTCGTCGGTCTCGCGACCGAGAAGAACTACCGGACCGTCACCGCGAGTTGCCTGGCCGACGGCCACAAGCTGATCTGCGAGTCGCCGCTCGATATCAACATCGCGAAGCAGACGAACGTGCTCGCATCCGATGCCGGCTTCCCGCTGACCGACATCGTGATCCACCCGACGACGGGCGGCCTGGGCTACGGGCTCGAGTATGTCTACTCGATCCTCGAGCGGTCGCGGCTCGCCGGGCTCTCGGGCGACAAGCTGCTCCAGCAGCCGGTCATTCTCGACTGCGCCCACGAGGCGTGGCGGTCGAAAGAGGGAAAGAGCAGCGAAGAGGACCTGCCCGGCTTCGGCACGGCGGCCGAGCGCGGCACGATCTGGGAGGTGCTTACGGCGACGAACCTGCTGCAGGCCGGCGGCGACATTATCGTCCTGCGCCATCCGGAGGCCGTGGCGTCGGTCCGGGGGGCCATCGACAGTCTTTGCGCGGAATGAATGCCGCGCAGTGAGGAGGAAACGCATGTACGTCATCGGCGAACGCATCAACGGAATGTTCAAGGACGTGAAGACGGCGATCAAGGGGCGCGATCCCGAGCCGATCAAGCGGCTCGCCGTCGACCAGATGGCAGCGGGCGCGAGCGCGCTCGACGTCAACGTCGGGCCGGCCGCGAGCGATACGCTCGATGCGATGCTGTGGCTCGTCGATTGCATCCAGGAAGTGAGCGACGCGCCGCTCGCGATCGACAGCCCGAAGCTCGAGGTCGTGGCCGAGGTGTTGCCGAAGGTCAAGAACCCCCGGATCATCAACTCGACGAAGGCGGACGAGGATGCGCTCGAGAAGTACTGCAAGCTGGCGGTCGAACACGACGCGTCGCTGGTCGCGCTCACGATCGACCAGTCGGGCGTGCCCAACGACGCCGACGGGCGCGTGATGATGGCCGCGACGATCCTGACCAAGGCGATGGAAGCGGGCCTCACGCCGGACAAGCTCTTCATCGATCCGATCATCCTGCCGGTCAACGTCGCTCCGAAGCAGCCGCGGAACGTGCTTGCGGCGCTCCAACAGCTCACGCTCCTATCCGACCCGCCCCCGCATCTCCTGCTCGGCTTGTCGAACGTGTCGCAGAACTGCAACCGGCGGGAACTCATCAACCGGACGTACCTGGCGATGGCGATCGGCGCGGGGCTCGACGCCGCCATTATGGATCCGTTCGACAAGGAGCTGATGGAGACCGCGGTCACCGCGGAACTGCTGCAGGAGAAGATGATCTACTGCGACTCGTTCATCGAAGCGGCCCTGTCGGGCCATTGAGGCATGCATGGATGATGGATGGCGCACCGTTGCGGAAGAGATTCTTCGCTAACGCTCAGAATGACACAAACGGTACATATTTTGTCATTCTGAACGCAGTGAAGAATCTCCACCAGCACGACCTGGATTGCCATTGTCAACGCATGTTCCAATAGAACACCAGGGGATGTCCGTTCGGAAGGCGCGGGACATGGCGGTCAGCGAAAAGGCCGGAAGCGGCGGGGCGTTCCCCGTGCCCCCGCGCCAGAGGCCCTATGAGCTGGCGCTGGCTCTCGCCTGGGTGCATTTTCGTGAGATCCCCGACGCACACCTGCGGGCGCTCGGAGCGAGCGCGGGCGAAGGCGGACGTGTCACGCTCCCGGTCCTGGGGTCCGTGGTCGGCATCGACCGCGAGCGCGGCGCGGTGGCCGTGGCGGGGGCGTGTGCGCCAACGCAGTTGGCGGTCTGTGCGCTTCATTACCTGTTGGCCAATCTGCCGACGGGTGTGGCGCCCGAGGCGGGCCGACTGGTCTCCTTCAGCGACATGCCGGCGATGCGCGGATACTCGGCGCCATACTCCGGCCGCGTGCTGGCGCGGATCACGCGGCGGTTCGGCGCGGAGGCGGCCGATCTGGGCGCCCGCGCGGCGGAGCTGGGCGGCACGCCCGAGCCGATGGGCGACCTGGGCTACCGCTTTGACTTCTTCCCGCACGTGCCCGTCCGGCTCACGTATTTTCTTGGCGATGACGAGTTTCCGCCGGACGCGAACCTGCTCTACGACGAGAACATCACCGGCCTGCTGCCGCCCGAGGACGTGATCGTCATGTCCGAACTGCTGGCGGCGCGGCTGTGCGGCAAGTCGTGGGCGGAAATCGAATGCTGAGGCGAGCGCGATGATGCGGGAGTGATGCCGGCGGGATCAGCTGAGCGGATCGATGCCCGCCCTATTGAACCCCATGCTGATCATGGAACACGTGCGAGGAACAACAGAGGTCCCCGCCTGCGCGGCGGGCAAGCCCGCCTTGGGCGGGTGAACTTCGCCTCGCTCAGGATGACATGTCTCATTGTGTGACCTATAGTCCTGTCATTCTGAGCGTCAGCGAAGAATCTCGTGATAAGCTGCCGCGATTCCATTACCGACATGGAGCCTCAATAATCGGCCTTGTCCTCCGTGTCGTCGTGGTGCTGTTTGACGGCATCCTTGAGTTCCTTCATGATGGCGTCGTAGCGCTCGGCGCCGATGCATTCGCGCGCCGCCTCGCACCATTGAACGCAGTTGGGGACCTGCTCGATGAGGACGACGGCCCGGCACTTGGTGCAGCGGGCGCGCGTCTCGTCGGAGAAGAACTCGACGAGTTCACCGCACTCGGGGCAGGGGCGGTAGCTGACGGTGAGTTTGCGGCTGTCTTGTCCGGGGCATTTCATGGGGCACACACCTCCTCCGGCGACGGCCCGGCCCGACCGCGCGGGCCCGGCGTGATGGCGGCCCGCGTCACCGTCCTCCTGCACTAATCTTAGCGCGTTATGGCCGGGTTTCAAGGGCGCTGTCCGCTTGCGAGCGACAGGCGGGCGAGGCCCTCACGAAGCAGGTGGTCACCGTTCGGGGAGATTGCCCGCCGGCCGAGGTCGTGCGGCTCTTCCATGCAGCCCATCCGGTCGCGAAACGAGAGCCGGGACGGGTCTGAAGCGCGGCTGCTCGGGAGGTCGGGGCGCGCTTCCGCAGGGCATCGCTGCAAAGGCGGACGTTGCATCTGAGTATCGATGCTCTAAGGCATTCTCGTAGAGGGTGTTAGGGGAAATCGGCCCCCGTCGCCCGCGCGCCCGATGTTGATTTCATGACACAATCTCCGAGATCGCGCAACGAGCAGCAGCGTCAATATATGACGCAACCGCTTGGTGAATAGGCTGTTGCGAACGCACATTATCCAGCGCGCTCTTTTGCCGCGTCAATGGCACGGGATTTGCGTTACAGGCAAGCGTCATGGCGCGGGACGCCTCGCAATGGCGGAAGAGCGGGCGAGGCGGTTCCGGTCGTGTCAACATGGAGCCCGGATTCACCGACGCGGAAAGCAGCGGCGCCCTGGGTTCCACCAAGAGCGAGCAAGAGAGAAGTCGGCGAGTGAAGCCACTGTCCGTGGTGCGCTCGTCGAGCGCGTGACGGTTCCTGCGGGCGCTTTGCCCGGCCGATCCGCGTCGCCGCGCGGCGCGCGGTCGTCTGAGGCGACGTGTCCGGGCTGGCGCGACGCCGAGGGTACGACGCATCCCCCATGCGGGGGCGGCGACACGGCCCGGTTTGGTGCGATTGGGAAACATCCGGCGGACGGGAGTCGGGCCATCGCGGCCCGGCGGCCCGGACCGCCATGAAATGGGCGCTGTGAACAGCGCCCGTGTTGAGCGTTTGCACAGGCAGGGACGGGACGAGAGGGTGGGCCACCGGCGCACCCCCGGGTTCCCTTCGCAGGCCAATGAGGCGCGCTCTGCGGCGGTGCCGCAGAACGTCTCGGCCGAGCCCGGGGAGGCGCGGGAGCGGTTTTCCCGATCTGTCTGGTTCGCTGCATGTGCGGGCGCGCGGCCGGGGGCACGGGTCGCGTGGCCCGGGACGGGGCTGCCGAACTCGGTTCGTGTGCGCGCCATCGGCGCCCGAATCCGCTCGGCCAGAACGGTGACGTACAGCCAGGAGGTGCGATCGAAACAAGACTTGGTCTGACAATATAGAGCCGAGGACGAGGACTGCGTCCGCTGGGTGGTCGACCATGCGGGCTGTTCGGACAACCGCCTCGGGTGTTTTGCGCAGTGCGATCGCGCGCGTTCCGCGAATAGCTTGCGATCCGGCGCGAACATCCCTGGGGGCCGGACGCAGCGCCACCAGCACGGGCGCTCGGCGCCGACGGCGGCGTGCCGACGCCACGGCTCTTCGATCGAGTTCGAGTGTGTCTCGAACGCCGGGCTGGCGCTTTCCGGGCGATGTGTCCGTTGCGTTCGGATCCGTGGGGCGGGTGTGGCGCCCGCGGAGTCCGATACGTCTCGGGCCGCTCGGCGGCGCGCCCGCCGTTCGCGGCGCCTGATGATCCGGGTTTCGGGCTTGTGCATGCGCCCGGCGCGGCCGTATGCCGCCGCCTGCGGGGACCAGGGCTGTCCAGGTCTTCGGCGGCGGGGAGACGCGCGCCGAGTTGCAGGCGGCCTCGAACCTTGGGCTGTGCCCGGCGGCCGGCATGCGAAGGGGGCCGGTGCGGGGCACGATGTTCGACGTGGCGCCGGGAGCGGCGCCGACTTATGTGGCAGCGTCTGCAGCGCGATGAGCGGCGTGTCGCGCCCCTGGAGTTGGGGTGCGACCCGCGGACGTTTGCCGGCCTGGGAGGGCGGAGAAGGAGGACATGGGCGCGGGGGAACTGGCTGGCGTGAGGGCGCTGCTGAGCAGCGCCACTATTGAAGAACTAGCCCGCATTTCTCACCGGGTGCATGACAAACAGGCCGTCCTGTGTTATA
>CAYLQD010000083.1:0-15905 GCA_964385685.1 uncultured Planctomycetota bacterium
CATACCATCATGTTGAGAGCCGTGGAGCCCTGGTTGGTGGGGGGCGGCCGCTTGAATGGGACGGTGCGCAATCTCCATAAGCGCTTTCCGCCGCCGCGCGCTGCGCGCGCACGCGGCGGCGGCAGGGCGCTCGCGAGCGGCCGGCGAAAAGCGCCTTTCCGAGAATCAATAACGGACAGGCCGCTCGCATAATAACTGAGCTGTCGTACGCCGAGCTGTGGTCATGCAACGCGCGTGCCGCGGCGGGGGGAAGCGGGACCGGAAGAGAGGACACTGCACGCAACACGTTCGGGCGCGTCGACTTCTCTTTTTCGGGGACGCCGATTTCGCGCTCAGTCCGTTCGATCGGTCACGAGGAGCGGCGCATCATAGTGGTACAACGGCGGACGGAATTGTATCGGCGTGATACGCGACGTCAGCCGTCGCTACCGGGGGCGGGCTTTTGCAGCTTGTGCTTCGCGATCTTCCGGTCGAGGGTGGCGCGCGTGATCCCCAGAATGCGGGCCGCGTCGACCTTTTTCCAGCTCACGGCGAGCAGCACCTTCTCGACGTGGCGGCGTTCGGCCTCGTCGAGCGTGAAGAGGGCGCCCGAGCCCGCCGCGCGGTCGCCCGTGTGCAGCTCGACGCTGATGGGCAGGTCCTCGATCCAGACGGCGTCGTGGTTCGCGGTCGCCATCGCGCCCTTGAGCACGTTGCGCAGCTCGCGGATGTTGCCGGGCCAGTCGTAATGCACGAGCTGGCTCATTGCCGCGTCGGACACGCGTCGGGGGCCGCGGCCAAGCTCATCGTTCAGTTCGGCCGCGAAGTGCCGGACGAGGCGGGGGATGTCCTCACGCCGCTCGCGAAGCGGCGGCATCAGGATCGAGAGTTCGCGGAGCCGGAAATAGAGGTCGCGGCGGAACAGGCGCTCATGCACCAGGTCGTCGAGGTCGCGGTTGGCCGCGACGATCAGGCGCGCGTCCGTGCGGACCTCGGCCTCGCCGCCGACGCGCGTGAGCGTCCGCTCCTCGATCACGTTCAGCAGCTTGGCCTGGGCGCGGGGGCTCAGCTCTTCGATCTCGTCGAGGAAGAGCGTGCCGCCGAAGGCCAGCTCGAACTTCCCGATGTGCTGGCGGTCGGCGCCGGTGAACGAGCCGCGCTCGTGCCCGAACAACTCCGAGTCGAGCAGCGTCTCGGGCAAGCTGGCGCAGTTCGTCTGCACGAGGGGGCCGTCGCTCCGCGTGGAAAGCCCGTGGATGCGGCGCGCGGTCAGCGACTTGCCCGTGCCGCTTTCGCCGGTCAGCATGACGGTGATGTCGGACCGCGCCGCCGTGTCGATGAGGCGCGCGACCTCCTGCATCAGCTTGCTGTCGCCGATCAGGAGGGGGACGTCGGGCGCTGACGTGGACTGCGTGCTCATACCTTAGAATGTCGGCCGAATGACGTCGCAGTTGAGCGCCTTCAGCTCGGCCGTCATGGCGGCGAACGCGTCGTCGCCGGGAAACAGGCCGACGATGGCCCCGCCGGACCCGGAGAACTTGGGGTGTGCTCCGTGTTTGCGGCCGATCTCGATCATCTGGAGATCCTTCGGATCGATCTCGCACATCGAGCGCCGCGTGTCGAAGTTTTCGTCGAGGAGCGGGCCAATCTCGGAGCCGCGGCCCGCGAGCAGTCGCTCTCGGACCTGCTCGGCCAGCCGGGCGCACGTGGCCATGCCGCCGACGACGGTCGCGTCGCCCATGTCGTACCGGGTCCGCAGGTCGGTGTGGGTGATGGTGCTCAGCTCGGCGATGTCGGTCCGGTAGGCGACGAAGAGCGGCGGGAGCAGCGCGGGATCGAGCGGCTCGTAGCGGCCGTGGCCCGTCGCCTCGACCGTCTCGCGGTCGAAGTCCATGTAGACCGCGCCCTCGTAGGTCTGGACGACGCGGTCCTGGAGGCCGGCGGCGATGTGCAGTTCCTGCGTCTCGACCTCGAGCACGAACGTCGGCATCGCCTGCCTGTCGATCTCGACCTCGTAGAATCGGCTCAGGGCTCGGGTCGTCGCGGTGATGATGGCGCTCGACCCGGCCAGGCCGACCTGGCGCGGGATGTTGGTCTGGTAGCGCACGGTGAAGGTGGGCAGTTGGCCGAGGTCGCGGCCGGCCAGGAACGTCCGGATGAAGCGGCTGATGGTCGCCTTGACCAGCCGCACGCCGCCGTAGTAGCCGTTGAGCGCGACGTCGTCGACCAGCCCGCGGGCCGACGCGTATTTCGGTGTGTCCTCCTGGCCGGGGACGATCTCGAGTTCGGGGCTGGCGTAGAGGGTGACCTCCGCGGCGAAGTCCTTCAGGATCACCGCGATCGTCTTGCCGAAGTAGCCGTCGGACGGATTCCCGACGAGGCCGGCGCGGGCGCAGGCGTTGGTGTTGATGATCATCGGACCGGCTCGCTCCGTCTCGGGTCCGTAGATGATAGCACGGGGCCGGAGGCGTTGCCAGACGATTCCGCCGCGCGGGCCGGGCAACGCGTACTTGGCACGCCCCGCGCCGGCGCCTACAATTACAGTGCGTGGCGAGGAGAGGCGATGTTCGGCTCCGGCATCAAAATCTGCAAGGACCCGGCGACGGTGCTCGTCCGGAGAACGGCTTGGGGGGGCGTGCGCGTCACGTATTCGCGGGGGTGGCGTCTGCTCGCGGCGGCCGTTCTGCTCGCCGCTGGCGGGGTCGTGTGGGTCCTTCAGTTGCCGCCCGACCCCTGGCGAGAGCCGATTGAGTATGCTCTGGCGGCCCTGCTCATGGCGCCGGGGCTGTACGCGCTCACCAAGGCGCTGCGGCCGCGGGCCGTGATCGACGTCGGGCACGGCGACCTGGTCGTGCGCTACGGCCCGCCGTTCCTCGAGCGGGCCCTGGCACGGCTGCCGCTCGACGGGCTCGAGGCCGAGGTGCGGACGGACCTCATCTCCGCGGTTCGATACGACGCCCACGCGGTGTCGAAGCGGCTGCTCGCCTCGCTCGCTCCGCTCCTGAGCGCGCGGCTGCCCGAGAGCGAGGTCAAGCTCCACGTGCTTCAGGTGCGGAACAAGGGGCAGGACGTGTGGCTGCCCGTGCTCGGTTCGCAGGTCGCGTCGGAGGTCGAGAACGCGCGGCTGGCCATCCTGGCCGCGGCCGCGGAACTGCCCGACGACCTGGTCGAGGAGGAGGAGGACGAGGAGGGAACGTCGGACTAGTGTCGCTTCAAGTTCGTTCTTGTGGCCGCCGTCCATGACGGCGGGCGGTGTGCGGCGGCGACAATGTGGCACAGCCGCCCTCGGCTGTGAATAGATCGTGGCGCACCACCGCAAAGACAAGCTTGAAGCGACACTAGCCGCCCCGGCTTCGCCATCTCAGCCCGTGACGCGGAACTCGCCGAACTCGCCGGTCGCGTCGGAGTAGGCGACGTCGACCTTGCTCACGTCGGCGTGCGACGGGCCGCGGTGGCACCACGCGACCATCGACCTCACCGCCGACTCCTCGCCCTCGAACACGGCCTCGACCGTCCGGCCCCACGTGTTGCGCACCCAGCCCGTCAGGCCGAGTTCCTCCGCCTGCTCCTGCGTGTAGAACCGGAAGCAGACGCCCTGGACACGGCCGTGGATCGTCAGCGTCGCGCGGATAGTTGCCATTCAGTGTCTCTCTAACGTAGGCGAAAAGCGGGACAGGCAACGGGGTGCCAGTCCCTGTCTTTCGCCCGCAACAACGCGCCGGCGAGCGAAAACGCGGGCCGAAGCGTCGGCGAAGGCGGGACGAGGACGAGGACGACGACGAGAACGAGAACGACGACGAAACAGGGCCGCCCGTCCTGAGTCGACCCGGCCCGTGTCATCTGTCCGATTCACCCAGGACTTCGTTCGCCCGCTCGGTCAGCTCCTTCGCGAGCTGAGCGGGCGGGGTGCGGCCGCCGATGGCCTTCGACTCGGCCTCCTCGATGGCGTCACGGACCGCTTGCCATCCGAAGACGCCGGGCTCGGGCCGCGCGAACGGGAGCGTGTCGAACGCGCGGCGGTTCCTCGGGGTCTTCTCGAAGAACGCCCGCACCTCCTCGGTCTCGGCCGCCGACTTCCGCACGGGCAGGTAGCCGGTCCCCGTCGACCACTTCGCGGTCACGGCCTTCGAGCAGAAGTACCGGACGAACTGCCACGCCGCCCGCTGCCGCTCGGGGGTCGTCTTCATCACGGCGATGTTCGCCCCGAAGAGCACGGTGACGGGCTTCGCGACCGCCTCCGAGTGCGGGATGACGGCCAGGTCCCAGTTGAACTTGCCCTGGATGTCGTGCTCGATGTACGGGCGCGTCGTGCTCGACCGGATCATAAACGCGCACCGGCCGCTCGAGAAGTCCTTCCGGTCGCCGTAGCTCTCGCGGTCGATCTGGTACGCGGCGCCCGACTTGACGAGGTCGTTGACGAGGGTCAACGCGGCGACGCCGGCGGGCTCGGCGAAGAGCGCCCGCTTGCGGTCGGGCGAGAGGATCTCGCCGCCGAACGACATCACGAACGCGTCGACGGTCGAGGCGTCGACCGAGAGGGCGTAGCCCTTCTTGCCGAGTTTCTTCGCGGCGAGGCACTGCTTGCTGAACTCCGGCCACGTCTTGGGCGGCGCGTCGAAGCCCGCCTGCTTCAGGAGGTCGGCGTTGTAGTAGAGCATCAGGATGCTCTTCGTGAACGGGAACGTGTAGTACTTGTCGCCGTAGGCCGGGTAGCGGTTGTTGGCGAGGATGCTGGGGAAGATGTCGTCGAGCGATTCCTTCGACAGGCCGATCTCGGGATCGGCGATGTAGTCGTCGAGCGCGACGACGGCCTCCGACTCGATGTACTCGGCGACCATGCTCTCGTAGGCGACGACGAGGTCGGGCAGTTCGCCCGTCGGGATAGTCGCGCGGACCTTCCGGAAGAGGGCACCATATCCGCCGATATAGCGGGCCGAGACCTTCATCGGCGGGCCCGTCGCGTTGTAGTCGTCGCAAATCTGCTGGAGCAGCTTGCCGTTCCGTTGCGCCTGCGTGTGCCAGAAGACCAGCTCCGCCGGCCGCTCCTCTTTCCCGCACCCCGCCGCCGCGAACGCAGCGACACACAACACCCCAATGAGCATCTGTTTCATCGTTGTCCTTCCATCAGAACCCCGCCCTTCCTTACTCGACCGAAGTAATCACGCCGTCGGAGTCTGCTCTGATCACCACATACATCTTCACTCCCGAGTCGTACTCTATGCCCGTGGTATAGCAGAAGGTCTCCAAAAAGGTGCGCTCCGTTCTCACCGGTACGACGACCAAGTAGTAATCGTCGTCAGTTGGCCGGTGCTTCTCGCCAACGGTGAAGCCGTCCGCGCGAAGCTTCTCCGCCGCGCTATCGATGTCCATACCGACGGATATGAGTTGATGTATGCGCATGACCTTTGCGTCGACGGCGTCCTTTCTTGAGCGCCCTGCCGCCACATACAGAACGACCACACCGAGAATGGCGAGTGACATGATGACGAAAACGGTAACGAGCGGTCCCTTGATCATGGTTCTCCCAGCCGGGATAACGCGCCTCGATCAATCCCTGCTTCATTCCGTTCCAGGAAACCGTCTGCTTCGCGGCACGTGAAGCTTACCCCTTCAGCCCGGCGCCGCTGACGCCTTCGATGAAGCGGCGCTGGAGGATCAGATAGAGCAGCACAACAGGCATGATAACGATCGCGGCCCCGGCCATCAACAGGTGGAAGTTCGTCGACTGCTCCTCCATCATCATCTTCAAGCCGTACTGGACGACGCGGAGCCGCGGGTCGTCGGTCACGAGCATCGGCCACAGAAACGCGTTCCAGCTCCCGAGGAACGTGAAGATCGTGATCGTGATGAGCGCGGGCGCCGCCATCGGCACGGCGACCTGCCACATGTAACGCCAGTGCCCGCAGCCGTCGATGCGGGCGGCGTCGAAATAGTCGCGCGGGACGGTCTTGAAGAACTGCCGCAGGATGAAAATCGAAAACACGCTCGCCATCCACGGCACGATGAGGGCCGGAAACCCGTCGTACCAGCCCAGCCAGCGCATGATCGCGATGTTCGGCACGAGGGTCACCTCGAACGGGATCATCATCGTCGACAGGAAAAGGACGAAGAGGACGCCTCGGCCGGGGAACTCCATGTTGGCGAACGCGTAGGCGGCGAGGATCGACGTCAGCAACACGCCCGCCGTCACGCACGCTGCCACGATCAAGCTGTTGCGGAAATACACCCCGAACGTGACCGTGTCGTCGGACGCGTCTTCGGCGCTCGTCCACGCCTCGGCGTAGTTGTGCCACTCCGGCGACGCCGGCAGCAGGGTCTGCGGGACCGCGTACGTCTCCTCCGAGGTCTTGAGCGAGGTCGACACCATCCAGAAAAACGGAAACGCGACGATGAGCGCACCGGCGATGAGGATCAGGTAGCTTGCAGCTCTTCTTCCTGTCCCTCTGGCCATCTTAGTCCGCCTTGAAATGACGACATCCGAATGACGAATGACGAATCAATGACGAAACGTCAATGACGAATGACCGCTTCCTGAACTGCGCCAGCACGGTGAACGCTCGTGCCCCGATCACTTGGTCATTCGGGCATTGGGCATTGACTCGACATTATTGAACTCCATGCTAATAATGGAACATCAGCGAGGAACAACAGAGGTCCTTCGCTTCGCTCAGGATGACATGTCTCATTGCGTCACCTATAGTTCTGTCATTCTGAGCGTCAGCGAAGAATCTCTTGATAAGCTGCCGCGATTCCATTACCAACATGGACCTCAATAGGGCTTCGTCATTCGTCATTTCCCTAGTAATGTACTCTCCGTCCCAAGACCCGCATCTGCACGGCTGTCAATCCCAACATCACCACGAACAGAAGGACGGCCGCCGTTGTGGCCAGCCCGTAGTTCGGATGCTCGTAGTACCGGTGGTAAATCAGCATCGTCAGGTTCATCGTGCTCGACCGGTTGCCCACGGGCGTCATCATGTAGATCTGGTTGAACGTCTGGAACGAGCGGATCGTCGAGATGATCACGAGGAAGAAGAGCGTCGGCGTCAGGAGCGGGAGCGTGATGCGCCACGCCTTCTGCACCGGGCCCGCGCCGTCGACCTCGGCCGCCTCGTAGACCTCGCGCGGCACCGCCGACAGCCCGGCGAGGAAGATGACGACGTCGAACCCGAGCGCGTGCCAGATCGAGAACACGATCACGCACACGAGCGAGAGCGCCGGGCCGCCCGCCCACGCGGGCAGCGTCAGCCCGACCTGCTCGGCCAGAAGTGTGAACACGCCCGTCGGCTCGTTGCACCAGCGCGACGGCGACATGCCCAGCCAGTCGAGCGCCGTGTTCGCCAGGCCGCTCTCGCCGGTTGCGAAGATCCACCGGAAGACCATCGCCGCTGCGACCGTCGACGTCACGTACGGCAGGAAGTAGATCGTTCGGAACATCCCTCGCGCCCGAAGCCGCTGGAAGAGCAAGCTGGCGATGAGGAAGCCGAGGATCATCGTGACCGGGACGGTGCCGACGACGTACCAGCCCGACACGCCGAGCGCGCGCCAAAACTGCCCGCCGCCGAGCAGGACGCGATAGTTGTCGAGCCCGACGAACTCGTCGCCGCTGTGCGAGCGGAGACTCATGCCGACCGCATGGCCGAGCGGATAGATCGAGAACGCCAGCAGCAGGACGGCCGCCGGCGCGAGGTAGAGATAGGCCTGCCAGCTCTTGCGTCGCATGGATGTCTCGCATAGGACCCGGCACAGGTAAGGTAGCAGCGGGCACCGGCCAAGTCAACGCGCGGCAGCCACCGGCGCCCATTTCCCAGTGGCCGCGCGATGGGGTAAGATACTGGCGCGGAAAACCGGCCAGATTCTGTGCACCCGTTTGGGGCGTTGGCGCGACTTACCAATAAGGACATTCACGGATTCAGAGCGAGGCGTGTGAGGCGTAAGACACTCGAGATGCTCGTCAGGGCACACCAGGCCGAGATCTACAGGTATGTGAAATACCTGGGGGCGGGGGAGGACCTCGCCCGCGATCTCGTGCAGGAGACGTTCCTCACCACGTTCCGGGACTCGCCGCCGCCCGCGCCCGACGACGTCCGGCGGCGCGGCGCCTGGCTCCGCGGGATCGCCCGCAACCTTCTGCTCCGCCATTGGCAGCGGGAGAAGCGCAGCCCCGTCAAAATCAACAGCCCTGCGCTCGAGCAGGCCGAAGGCGTCTGGGCGTCCGCCGTCCCCGGCGGGGACGACGCCTCCTTCTACCTCGAAGCCCTGCGCGAATGCCTGAAGGAAGTCTCGGCGCGGAATCGCGAAATCCTCGACCTGCGCTACGCAGAGAAGAAGCCACGCCGTGAGATCGCCGACGCCCTGTCGATGAGCGTCGACGGCATCAAGTCCGCCCTGCAGCGTATCCGGGCGCGCCTGTCGAAGTGCGTCCAGGCGCGTCTCAAGCTGGAGGGCGCGTGATGAACCGCGACCTGTGGATCGACCGGCTGACCGACACATGCCTGGGGGAGTGTCTGGGCGGCGAGGGGCCCCCCGACTTGTCCGGCCGCATTCTTGCGCGGGCCGGCCGGTCGGGACGGCTCCTCGTGTTCAAGTGCGCGGCCGCTGCGGCCGCGGCCCTGCTCGTCGCCGGCCTCATATCCGTGTTGGGGCCGCGGGACCCGCAAGAGCGCAAGCCGGCGGCGCCGTCCTACGCGGCGCCCGTCGTGTCGGGCGATTATACAGTGGAGGGAGATGGCAGGATCGGCCGCGGCGCCATCGTCCACACGGACGACGGCACCGCCGAACTCAGCTTGGGAGGATACGCCCGTGTGACCATGCGGCCGGGGAGCACGGCGCAGATCGCCGGTGCACAGAACGCAGAGGAGGTGGTCCTCAGCCGCGGCGACGTGAAGTGCGACGTCGACGCGGCCGGGACAAGAACCTTCGCCGTACGAACCGAGTTTGGGACGGTCTCGGTCGTCGGCACACGGTTTACCGTCCAATTGACAGGAGAGGAGACGCAGATGAACGGCAGGAAAATGTTGGTGAATGTGCTCGCGGGCGTCGTCTTGGTGACGGGGCTCAACGGAGCCCAGTCGGTCGTGACGGCGGGCGAGCGGCGGGCGTGGGGCCGCGGCGGCGCGCGGGCGGCAACGGCGCGTCCGACGGCCACGGCGCTTGCCGAGGCAAAGACGCCGCTCGAGAAGGAATCGGTCGCGCTGGCTCTTCAGGTGCAGGCGCTCAGGGCCAAGCAGCAGGAGATCGAGGCGGCGATTCTGGCCGAGCCGGATGTCGCGGCTGCGATGAAGGCGGTCTTCGACGCGAAGGTCGCGTATGACGCCGCCCTCGAGGCCAACCCGGAATACGCCGACCTGAAGCAGGAGGCGGAGCAGGCGTCGACGGAACTCCGCGAGGCATTTCGTGGACGGCGTGGCCGCCGGGGCCGCGAGGGCCGCGAGGAGCGGATGAAGAAGTACCGGGAGTTGTCCGCGCGCTCCCGCGAGGCCCGCGAGAAGATGGCGAAGCTCGCCGGCGAGGTCGAGGGGCTGGCGGAGCTGGCGACGAAGAAGGACGAGGTCGTCGCCGCGTTCCTCACCAAGTACCAGGCCGCGCTTGCCGCGAACGAAGATCTGGTGGAGATCAAGAAGCAGATGGAGAAGGTCGACGCGTGGTCGCGGGCGGCCTCCGAGCAGAGGAGGGCCGACCGCATCCAGCGATATCGCCAGGCGCTGGAGGAGCGGCGCAAGAAGGCCGAGGAGGCCAAGGACGCGGAGCAGGAGGGGAAAGAGCCCGATCCATTCGGCGAGATGTAACCGACGGGTGGCGAACCCGGCGGCGCACAAGGGGTAAGCTGCGCCACGGTCGGAGGGAGGGGGGAGCCCCGGAAGGGGCTCCCCTGTTTCCATGGTGCCCGACACGATCAACATGCCGCGCGATATCGGCTGCATCCAGCCTCCAGCTCATCGTCCCATTGCTTCACAGGGTGGCGGAGGATCGCCTCGATCATGCCGCCTCCCTGCGCCCGGGGTCTTTGCTTGTGTTCGCGCTCGCACGGTGTACGATACAGGGGTGAGGAAATGAACCGGCTTGCCCGAACGGAAAGGAGCATACGATGAATGCGAGGAAGCTTGTGGTTGTGGCGCTGGTTGGATTGGTCTGCGGGATCGTGGCCGTTGCGGATGCTGCGGAGCCGCGCTGGGGCCGACGCGGCGGACAGCCGCGGATGCCGATGTGGGGGCAGGGGGCGGACCTGGAAAACGCGGAGACGCCGCTCGAAAAGGAGTCCGTCGCCCTCATGCTGCGAGCGCGTATGCTCCGCACGAAGCGAGACGACCTCGAGATGGCGGCGCTTCAGGAGGCGGACGTGGCCGCGGCGATGAAGGCGGCGCTCGAGGCGATCGCGGCGCTCGATGAGGCTCTCGTTGGGAACCCCGAGTATGCCGACATGAAGCAGGAGCGCGAGCACGTCCAGGCGCAGGCCCGCGGGCTGTGGCAGGGGGCGGGCGCGCGCGACTGGCGCGACCGCCGCGCCCGCGAGGAGCGGATGAAGAAGTACCGCGAACTCTCCCGCCGGTCGGAGGAGCTGCGCGACAAGATGGCGAAGTTCGAGGCCGAGGTCAAAGAGGTCGGCGAACTGAAGAAGAAGAAGGACGAGGCCATCGCCGCGTTCCTCGATACGTACAAGGCGAAGCTCGACGCGAACAAGGACTACGCCGCGCTTGGCGAGGAGTTGACAAACGTCGAGGGGCGGTTGCGAGCCGTCATGGAGCGGCTGAACGCCGAGCGGATGCGTCGCTACCGCGAACAGCGCGACGAGGCGCGCCGCAAGGCCGAGGAAGAGCGGAAGAAGCTCGAGGTGGAGAAGAAGGAAGGCAAGGAAGGCGGCGGAGAGGTCGAGAACCCGTTCGAGGGAATGTAGCCGGCGCCGGCGGCGACATGTTGATCGCGGGCCTGCTGTGCTGAAGACCAGCTAAGCGCACACGAGAGAGATTCTTCACTGACGCTCAGAATGACAACGTGTGGCCGTCGATACAGCTTGTCATCCTGAGCGTCAGCGAAGGATCTCGCTTCTCAGCAAACCAATTACGGACCGGTTCCCGGCGAGGAGCACCGGCACGACGGCGACACACGGCCTTTGCTTTGCCCCCAACCTGCGGTAGAATTGTACCGGGGGAGTGCGGTTGGGAGGCAAGCCCATGGCATCCTCAGTCATTGTACGTTTCGTTCGTAACGCAGCCGCCGTCGCGCTGCTCTTCGCGCTCGTCCCCGCCGCGGCGTCGGCCCAGGACGCCCGCGTGCGCCGCGCGGTCAAGGCGGGCACGTGGTACACGGGCGATCCGGCGAAGCTCCGTAAGGAGATCGAGGACTTCTTCGCAAAGGCGCCGAAGGACGCGCTGCCCGGGCCGCCGGCCGCGCTGATCGCGCCGCACGCGGGCTATCGGTATTCGGGCACCTGCGCGGCCGCCGTCTACGCGCAACTCCGCGGCCGCGACATCCGCCGCGTGATGATCCTCGCGCCGACGCACCACGTCCGACTCAACGGCGCGTCCATCGCCGACGTCGATTTCTATGAGACCCCGCTCGGCCGCATCCCGCTCGACAAGACGGCGTGCAGGACCATCGGCCGGTCGCCCCTCGTCGGCTCCATCGCCGCCGTGCACAAGGACGAGCACTCGCTCGAACTCCAGCTTCCCTTCCTGCAGGTCGCGCTGAAGGAGTTCAAGCTGATTCCCATCGTGCTGGGCCACCTTACGGAAGAGGAGCACGCGAAGCTCGCGAACGTGCTCCGCGCGCATCTCGACGCCCACACACTCGTCGTCGCGAGTTCCGACTTCACCCACTACGGCGAGGCGTTCCGGTACACGCCATTCCGGACCGACATCCGCGACAACATCGAGAAGCTCGACAAGGGCGCCATCGCCCACGCCCTCAAGCTCGACGGCCCCGGGTTCCGCAAGTATGTCGCGGAGAACCGAGCGACGATCTGCGGGCGCGTGCCCATCGGCGTCCTGCTCGAGATGCTCACGCCCGACTGCCAGGGCACGCTCCTCAACTACTACCTGTCCGGCGACCGCGAGGGAAGCTACCGCCACTCCGTGAGCTACGCGGGCGTCGCGTTCACCATCGGCCCGGGCGAGGTGAGCGCCGCCGGCCGCAAGACGCTGATCGAGATCGCGCGGAAGACGCTCCGGGCGACCCTCCGCGGCGGCGACCCGCCCGAGTTCGACATCACGGACAAGGAGCTTCAGGTCAAGCGCGGTGTGTTCGTCACGTATAAGAACAAGGACCGGCTCCGCGGTTGCATCGGCAACTTCAAGTCCGACGAGCCGCTCTGGAAGCTCGTGCGGGCGATGGCGGTCGCGTCGGCGCGGAACGATCCGCGGTTCCGAGCCAATCCCATCACCGCGGCCGAGGAGCCGAAGATTCACGTCGAAATCTCGATCCTCTCGCCGATGACGCGGATCGAGGACCCGCTCGACTTCATCGTCGGCGTGCACGGGCTCTACATCAAGCGCGGCTGGCGGAGCGGGACGTATCTGCCGCAGGTCGCGACGGAGCAGGGCTGGGACAAGCAGACGTTCATCTCACATCTTTGCCGCCACAAGATCGGCCTCGCCGCCGACGCCTGGAAGCAGAAGGGGACGGAGGTGTTCATCTATTCCGCGCAAGTGTTTGACGGCAGCAGGTAGCAGGCAGAAGAGTGATCAGTAATCAGTGATCAGTGGTCAGTAGCCGGCCATCGCGCGAGGACCGGTCGATGGCGGCGGCTAACGTCCACGCATCAGTTGTGCGCGACCCTGTGCCGCTCACTGATGACTGGTGACTGATGACTGACTACTGATTTGCTCTGTTGAAAACCGAGATCCTTCGCTCACGCTCAGGATGACAACCTGTGCAGATGGCCGCATATTGTCATTCTGAGCGAAGCGAAGAATCTCTTGGCACCACTGAGCCGGGTTTTTCAACAGAGCATCACTAATCACATCCCCTTACCCCTCGCCACTCACCCCTGCTGCGCCTCCGGATTGTAGAGCAACTGAATCCGCCACGAGAGATAGGCGTCGTATTGGTCGGGGCTGTTGAAGGTGAGGTTCGTCTGGGGATTGCCGTCGAGGATGTGCTTGATGCTCGGGTCGATGTGGGCCCGGCCGCACTTGACGGCGAAGTGCTCGATGAACTGCGCCAGGTTGGCGATCGAGGTGGGCTGCATCTCGAGGCCGGTCTCGTAGAAGTTGAACGTGCTCGCGTTGAGCCGGAGGTGGTGGGCGGGCTCGACGGCGTAGATGTCGAGCAGGTGGTCGTATTTCAACCGGCCTTCGTGGCGGACCGTCGTATGCGATTCCGCGGCCGCGGCGACCGCGCCGAAAGCTCCGCCGAGGGCGTAGCCGGCGCCAACATGGCGGCTCGTCAGGGCCGAGTCGTGCTCGACCACACGTTTCACCTCCTCCGTGCGCACGCACGCCGTCACGAGAAAGACGATGCTGGCGTAGGGGACGGCGACCTTGCCGGCGCGGACGTTCTTCTTGTCCCGGAGGTCGGCCACGTCCAGCTCGGTCCCGCCCAGCCGCGCGGTCTCGAGAAACACCGGGTCGGGGAAGTAGACCACCTTCGTCTCGGGCAGCGCGAACGCACGGACGCCGGCCTGCGACAGGCCCGCGACGATCGTGTCCGCCTGGTCTTGCGTGAGGCCGGAGGCGAGGAAGCCCGACGTGTCGCGCAGCCCGCGCGTGATGTCGAACACCACCTGCCCCGTGGCCTTTGCGATGACGCGCGCGGCCGCCGGGATATGACCGGTCAGGTCGTGGCGTGCGATGATGCAGTGGGTCTCATTTGGCTTGCTCATGACCGCCCCCCTGGGCTTCCATCCTCTATCGCAATCCTATTGAAGTTCATGTTGACAATGGAACAACGCCGAGAAACAGTAGAGGTCCTTCGCTTCGCTCAGGATGACATAACTACAGCTCCGTGTGTGAAATATGTCATTCTGAGCGTGAGCGAAGAATCTCTTGGTTTGGTCCGGCAATTCCATCAGCAACATGGCCTTCAATAATCGTAATCGCCATTGCGGCGACGGCGTACGATCGTGATGATGACTTTCGACGGCCCTACTCTTTGTCCTTGTCCAGGACCGGATACTGCGGCGCCCGAATCGCCTTCGTCTCGTCTTCTTCGGGCGGGACGATCTTTTTGTCGTCCTTCTTCTTCTTCGGCTTGCTCTTCGGGCGGAAGTGGTGCTTGATCGTCAAGTGGAACTCGATCGGCGGCGCCCCGGGGATGACCGTCTCGTACCGCTCGGCCAGAATCTTCGAGAGCGAGTCGTGCACGCTGACGATGTTCGTGATGTCCTTGATGCGCGCCTCGACCTCGCCCGCCGACGGCACGCCCGTCTGCTTGTCGATCACGAGCCGCACGCGCAGGTCGTGGACCTCGGGCAGCGACTTCGCCGTGTGGCGAAGGGTCTCTTCGACCGCGCGCGCGTGGACCCGCACACTGCCGGTGTCGCTCTTGAGCACGACGTAGCGGCGCACCTCGCGCCGGAACGTCTTAACGAACTTGAGGACCTGCCAGATGACGAGGCAGGCGCCGAAGATCATGCCGACGACGTCGGGTGTCCCGAACCGCTCGGTCCCGTAGTGCCGTCCGATAATGACCCACAGCAACACACCTGCCACCATGACCAGCAGGTATTCGAGGTATCGGGCTCGTTTCCAGGCGCGTGCCATCGTGCTATCCTCCGTTTTCGGTGACGGCGTTCTATTCCGTGTCTTCGTCCGCGTCGGCCCGCGAGCTGGGGAACCCGCCCGTGTCGAGCACCGACTCGACGAACTTCGTGTCGATCCGTCCGGACAGGAACGCGCTGTGGCCGAAGATATCGAGGTAGAGGGGGATGGTCGTCTTGATCCCCTCGATGGTGTACTCCTCGAGCGCCCGCTGCACGCAGGCGATGGCCTCGCGCCGGTTCCGGCGGTGGACGATGAGCTTGCTGACCAGCGAATCGTACGTGGGCGAGATCGTGAACCCCGCGTACGCGTGCGAATCGACCCGCACCCCCGGCCCGCCCGGCGGATAATACTTCGTGATCGTGCCCGGCGTCGGCTGGAACGTCACCGGGTCTTCCGCGTTGATGCGGCACTCGATCGCGACGCCCGTCATCTGGATGTCTTCCTGCCGCAAGCTGAGACGCTCGCCCGACGCGATCCGCAGCTGCTCGCGAAGGATGTCGACCCCGGTGACCATCTCGGTCACGGGATGCTCGACCTGGATGCGGCAGTTCATCTCGATAAAGTAGTAATTGCCGTCGTTGTCGACGAGGAACTCGACCGTCCCGGCGCCGTAGTAGTCGACGGCCTTGGCGATCGCGATGGCGGACTCGCCCAGTTGCCACCGCACCTCGTCCTCGATGGCGGGGCAGGGCGCCTCTTCGATCAGCTTCTGGTGCCGGCGCTGGAGACTGCAGTCGCGGTCGCCAAGATGGATCACGTTGCCGTGGTGGTCGCCGAGCAACTGGATTTCGACGTGCCGGGCGCCGCCGACATATTTCTCGACGTAGACGACCTTGTCGCCGAACGACGCCTCGGCCTCGGCCTCCGCGACGGCGAAGCAGTTGAGCAAGCTCATGTCGTTGTGGGCGACCCGCATCCCGCGGCCGCCGCCGCCCAGGCTCGCCTTGACGAGCACGGGATAGCCGACCTCGCGCGCGATGGCGACGGCGTCGTCGCCGCTCTTGATCGCCCCCTTGCTGCCGGGCACGACGGGCACGCCCGCCTCGATCGCGATCTCGCGCGCCTTGACCTTGTCGCCCATCAGCCGCATGGCCTCGGCCGAGGGGCCGATGAACTCGAGGTTGCAGCTGCGGCAGACCTCGGCGAACCGGCTGACCTCGGAGAGGAAGCCGTAGCCGGGATGGATGGCCTCGACGTCGGCGACCTCGGCGGCCGATATGATCGACG
>CAYLQD010000084.1:0-15524 GCA_964385685.1 uncultured Planctomycetota bacterium
CACATCGCCCTGCGACCTGCCCGTTCAGAGCCCGGTGAGAAATGCGGGTTAACGGCCGTCTGGATGGCGCCGCGCAGGTTCGTCGTCGACGTGCCGTTATGCCGGACCGCGTAGTGCTTCGTGACGACGTCGCCGACGTGGACGTTCTCGAAGTCCATCTCGGCCGTCGGCGTCCCGCCGTCGGCCACGTCGCCGGCCAGGGCTTGCACCGTATCCGCGTCGGCGTTGATTTGGCCACTGGCGCTGGTCACGTTGGCCAGGTGGTTGAAGGAGTTGCCCGAGCCCCAGTTCGCGTTCGTGTAGTCGACGTGCACGTTGAAGTCGTTGGCGCCGAGGTTCAGGTCATCGCCGTTGTGGATGAGGAAGTCGGCGTCGGAGTCGCCGCCGGCGCCGCTGAGGTCGAGCGACGAGCCGGGGTCGATCTGCACCGTCCCGCTGCCGCCCAGGATGCCGTTGGCCATCGTGAGCGTGCCGCCGACCGCGCGGATCGTGCCGCTGTTCGTCGGCTGCGGAGTGATCGCGCCGTAGCCGAACATCTCGCCGGCGTTGGCGATCGACGGGGCGTCGAGCGTGCCGCCGCCGAGCTCGACCACGCCGGTGGCCTCGTTGCTCAGGGCATTGGTGTTGGTGTAGTTGCGGTTATCGAGGACGCGCAGCGTGCCCTCGTTCGTCGTCAGCGAACTCTCCAGCGGCGTGAAGTTGCTGCTCGTGCCCTGGCGAACGCGCAGGGTCGATCCGGCGCCGCTGAGTTCGACTTCGGTGTTCGCGGCGATTTCGGTCACCGCGTCGCCCATCAAGCTGACCGTCGCCCCGCCGCTCGCCGATACTGAGCGCCACGTGCCGTTGGTCAGTACGCCGGCCACGTTGTTGGCCGTCGTGGCGGTGTTCGCGTAGGTCACCGCCGAGCCGTTGAGCGCTTCGACCGTGCCGAGGTTGTTGAACGAGCCGACCCTCAACTCGAGGCCGCCGGTGCCGCTGCCGCGCAGCACCCCGCCCGCGTCGTTCAGCGCGCCGCTCGCATTGGGGATTACGTAGAGCTTGCTCGACCCAGTGGCCTCGATCACGCCGCGATTGGTCAGTTGAAGCTTGTGCGACGTATAGCCGACGTACCCGGCCCCCTCGATGGTGTGGCCCGTTTCGTTGACCAGGTGGCCGTCCTCGCCAGTGGGGTCCTCGATCCGGTTGTACGCGTTGTCGCTCATCATGACCTTGCCGGCGCCCGTGAGGGTCCCCTGGCCGTCGACGTGCAGTTTCGTCGCAGAAGAGCTGGTGGCGTTCACGTTGATGATGCCCGTGTTGTTGATGGTGCCGACCAGGGCGGTATCGGTGCTGCCGTTGATGCGGTAGAGGCCCTGGTTTGCGAGATTCTCGAGCGTGGGGACGCCGCTGCCCGCCGTCTCGATGACGCCCGTGCCGCTGGTAGTGAGGATGCCGCCGACGACGTGGGCGTCGTCGAGCGAGACGCTCGATCCGTCGAGCGCCTGAATGACGCCGTCGTCGCCGCCTTCGAAGTTGGTGCAGAGCCCGCCGACCAGGCGCAGTTCGCCGCCACTCGCCGCTTCCATCGTGCCGGTGTTGAGAATGCCCTGGGCGTTCGGCATGACACGAAGCCTGGTGCTCAGATTCCCTCGAATAGTCCCACGATTGGTCAGTTGAAGCTTCTGCGAGATATAGCCGACGTATCCGGCCCCCTCGATAGTGTGATCCGCCGCGTTGGTCAAGTGGCCGTCCTCGCCAGTGGGGTCCTTGATCCGGTTGTACCCGTTGTCGCTCATCATGACCTTGCCGGCGCCCGTGAGGGTCGCCTGGCCGTCGACGTGCAGTTCCGTCGCAGAAGAGCTGGTGGCGTTCACGTTGATGATGCCCGTGTTGTTGATGGTGCCGACCAGGGCGGTATCGGTGCTGCCGTTGATGCGGTAGAGGCCCTGGTTTGCGAGATTCTCGAGCGTGGGGACGCCGCTGCCCGCCGTCTCGATGACGCCGGTGCCGCTGGTGGTGAGCACGCCGCCGACGATGTGGGCGTCGTCGAGCGAGACGCTCGAGCCATTGAGCGCCTGAATGACGCCGTCGTCGCCGCCCTCGAAGTTGGTGCAGACCCCGCCGATCAAGCGCAGTTCGCCGCCACTCGCCGCTTCCATCGTGCCGGTGTTGAGAATGCCCTGGGCGTTCGGCATGACACGAAGCAGTTTGGGCTGATTCCCTCGAATGGTCCCACGATTCGTCAGTTGAATCTTGTGCGAGATATAGCCGATGTATCCGGAGCCCTCGATGGTGTGATCCGCCGCGTTGGTCAAGTGGCCGTCCTCGCCAGTGGGGTCCTCGATCCGGTTGTAGGAGTTGTTGCTCATCGTGAGCGAGCCGGCGCCCGTGAGGGTCGCCTGACCGTCCACGTGCAGCTCCGTCCAAGCACTGCTGCCGGCGGCCACATTGATGGCGCCCGTGTTGTTGATGGTGCCGATCAGGGCCGTATCGTCGGCGCTGTTGACGCGGTAGAGGCCCTGGTTTGCGAGGTCCTCGAGCGTGGCGCCGCCGCTGCCCGCCGTCTCGATGACGCCCGTGCCGCTGGTGGTGAGCACGCCGCCGATGACGTGGGCGCCGTCGAGTTCGACGGACGACCCGTTCTGGGCCTCGATCAGACCGAGAGTGGCGCCCTCATGGTTGGTGAACGTCCCGTCCTGAAGCAAGAGGATCGCGTTGTTCGTGGCTTGCAGCGTTCCTGTGTTGAGCACGCCGTTCGCGTTCGGGTTGATCGCCAGTCGCACGCTCTGGTTCGCCCGGACGGTGCTGCGGTTCGTCAACTGGAGCGTATTATCGCCGACTCGGCCGCTGCCCTCGATGATGTTGTCATTGTTGATGAGGTGACCGTCGTTCCCGCTGTCGTCGACGATCCGGTTGTGCCAGTGGTTGGTGCTGCTGACCGTGCCGCCGCCCGTCAACGTCACCTCGTCCGCGATAATGAGGTCGGTGTTGGCCGCGCTGCCGGCGGCCAGATTGATGGTGCCCGTGTTGTTGATGGTGCCGATCAGGGTGGTATCGTCGGCGGTGTGGATGCGGTAGGTGCCCTGGTTTGCGAGGTCCTCGAGCGTGGCGCCGCTGCTGCCCGCGGTCTCGATGACGCCCGTGCCGCTGGTGCTGAGTACGCCGCCGACGACGTGGGCGCCGTCGAGTTCGACGGACGACCCGTTCTGGGCCTCGATCAGACCGAGAGTGGCGCCTTCATGGTTGGTGAACGTCCCGTTCTGAAGCAAGAGGGTCGCGTTGTTCGTGGCCTGCAGCGTTCCTGTGTTGAGCACGCCGTTCGCGTTCGGGTCGATTGCCAGTCGCACGCTCTGGTTCGCCCGGACGGTGCCGCGGTTCGTCAACTGGAGCGTATTATCGCCGACTCGGCCGCTGCCTTCAATGATGTTGTCATTGTTGATGAGGTGGCCGTCGTTCCCGCTGTCGTCGACGATCCGGTTCCACCAGTTGTTGGACGCACCGATCGTGCCGCCGCCCGTCAACGTCACCTCGTTCGCGATAACGAGGTCGGTGTTGGCCGAGCTGCCGGAGCCCAGCCAAAGGACGCCTGCATTACTGATCGAGGTCCCGGCGATCCCCAGGTCGAGGCCGGTGTCGATGCCCAGCCAGTCGCCGGTGTCGATCGTGAGATTGTCGATCCGGGCGTTCATGTTGAGCCAGAGGACGGAGGCGGTGCCGGTGTCGCCGTCGTCAATGAGCACGTTGTACGTGTCGCCGTTGTTGTCGGGCACGACGCCGATGTCCCAATCGGTCGCGGTGCTCCAGTTGCCTGCGCCGCCGATCCAGGTCGCATCCACCTGCACCGCGGCCGCCGGCCCGGCGAACGCCAGGGTGACTGCCAGAACCACGACCGCGCCAACTCTTCCGAGGCTCTTTCTAGCTGCCATCATTCCTCTCCTTCTCCTGGTGACCTCTCTCAAAAAAGGTCAGGTTCACGTCAAGCCACAAAGAACATTGTTCATTCCCAAGGCGCAGAGTCATCCTACGCGACGCCCCTACTGGGGCACTCGTCAAGACGCTTGGCACAATGGCAGAGCCGACCTATCGCCATCTTCCGGCTCCGCGCCCTGTCGCTATGTCGTGGAAGGGAATCTTGGAGCGGGCTTTCCCGAGCCGCGCCCCGCCCCTTCTCACTCCGTCTATCCGTTTACCGCAAACGTCATGCCAAATTGCGGGCAAAGCGGAACTCCTCCTTGAGCCGGCGCAGCAACTCATTGGTGTGTAACCGGTTACTTCGAAAGGTTTTTCGAGCAAGGCATGCCGGCCGCGGCAACTTGTTGCCGGGCCGTTGCCTGGCGGAAACGGCCGCAAGCGGCGCTCAGGCCGCGATCGTGCGTAAGTGCCGCGCAACAAAGGGCTAAGGGGCAATTCCGCAATCCAGCGCGGTTTGGCCCGGAGCTTGTCGAACGGCGACCTCCGCGGTGAAATGCCAACGTTGTGGTGTTGATCGTAATTGCTTCTTCCGATCGCCAACGGAGTGGATATTCTCAGCACGGGGTGGCCGACCGGCGCCTCCTCCGTTCCGTGGCACGGCCATCGTGGCCGTGCGTCACACGCCCATCTTGGGCGTGTACGCCCACGGGCAAGATGCCCGTGGGACGCACGGGCGGGACGCCCGTGCCACGGTGGGGCGTCCTCAGGCCGGATCTCTCCGATTCTACCAACTTGGAGACTCCCCGTGTTCGAAGTATCCACTCTCGCCAACGTTCCTCTGGCGCGGGACGGCGATTACGATTATGATTGGGATTGAGATTACGATTGCGATGCGCAACGTAAGGAGTAGAGCAGATGAGTGAGTTTCCCGAGACCCCGCCCCCGGACTGGCATCTGGAGGAGTGGGAGAACGTGCTGACGATCCACGTCGGCCGCGCGTATGTCTGCCGCGAGTGCCGGAACCTCGTCATGATCACGAAGGGCGGCGTCGGCATTATGAAGCTCGTCTGCTGCGGCCGCCCGATGGAGCGGGTCGAGCCGTCGGCGGCGGGCTCGGGAGGCGGCCGATGACGGGCATCTCTCCCAAAGGAAGGGTCTATCGCTGCGAGCTGTGCGGCGCCGAACTCGTCGTCCTCGGCGACGCAATGGGGCGGTTCAATCCCGTCTGTTGCGACCGCGCGATGGAGGCACGCGACGAGCGCGTCGTCTTCTACGTCTGCGATCTGTGCGGCGCCGAGATCGCCGTACTCAAGGCCGGCGAAGGCGAGTTCCTTCCGAACTGCTGCGACGAGCCCATGCGCCTCGCCGCCTAAGGCCGCCCTAACGGGCGGCTTGGAGTTGCCTTCGGCAACGTCCCGGCGCGAAGCGCGAACGGACAGTTCTGGCGGGCCGCGCAAATGGGGGGCAGGACCGGATGCCGGACTGGACGGACTATCCGTGGTCGGCCTTCAGCGGCGGCGCCAAGTCGGCGTTCTGGCTTGTCATGGGGCCGGGCCTCGCGATGTGGCTTGGCTTCCTCGTCTTCCTTCTCGTCCAGGGAGAGCTGTGGTTCCCCCACATCGGGCTCATCCTCATCTCGCCCGTCTTCCCCATCTTCGCCGTCCTGATGCTTGCGTTCAGCATCGGTCAGGGGCTGGCGACGGTCGGGGCGCTCGTTCTGCTGATCGCGACCGTCCTGGGCTTCTGGTTCCGCGAGGACTACCGGCGCGAGTTCTTCTTCGGCATTGCCGCCGTGACGTCCCTGGCCTTCGTGGTGATAGGGGGCAGCCGGGGCGCGAGCGACATATACGTTCTGTTGATGACTTTCGTCGCGCTCGCGATGATCTATCTCATCGTTCGTTTTCGCGGGTTGCTTTTCGACGTGGTTGCCGCTCGACTCAGAGCCGCGCAGCCCACCCCCGACGAGCCCGACATCACCTTGCCCGAGCGGCAGCCAGCCGACGACGAGGACAAGGACGAGGAAGCCGGGATGGAGTGAGCCGCCGCGGGGGGGGGGAGAAACAACGCCCCACTTTTTCTACGCAAACGCCCACCTCGTGGATATAAGTGTATAGACGGGCCGTTGCCGCACGGGGGACGCGTCGTTTTCCCGTCTTTCCTCTCCCCCGTTTCCCTATCACGTAGACCTCCGGCCGACGGCGGCCGGGCCACTGGCGTTGCTTCAAGCTCGTTCTTGTGAGCGAGCTTCGCAACGGTCCGCTGTGAATTGTAGCCGAGGTCCATGACCTCGGGCTTCTCCGGCCTCATGGAGGCCGGCTACAGTGGACCGACAACCCGCGACAACAATGTTGCAGCGACACCAGGCGGCCCGACGCATTTCTATTGACGGGCGGGCGGGCAGGGCATATGATTGAGCCGCATCGGAGGGATCCTGCGACGAGACACGTTCCCGGGGGGCGCGCGGCGGCAGCAGGGGGCCGACACCGCCTCGGGCCGACGCGCCGCATAGCGAGGAGGGCACGCCCATGACCATCGCAACCATCTACGCCATCGTCACGATCGTCCCGTCTATTCTCCTGCTCATCATGGTCCTGCTCGGCGGCGACACCGATATCGATACGGACGTCGACATCGACGCCGATATCGACATGGACGTCGACATGGACATGGACGTCGACGCGGATGCCGACCTGGATCTGGACGCGGATGCCGACGTCGATGTCGGGGTCGCGGGGCCGGGATATTTCGGGCTCAAGCTCGTATTCGGTTTCATCATCGGGTTCGGCCTGGGCGGGTTCCTGGCCGTCAAGAACGAGTGGCCGATCCCCCACTACCTTTGCGGGCTCGCCGGCGGCGCGGTCATCTACTTCATCGAGTATCATCTTCTGAAGCTCTTGTATGCGCAGCAGGCGAACACGCAGACGCGGGCGACGTCCGTCGTCGGGCAGGTGGCCGTGGTCACGCACGCGATCGGCAAGGGCGGGATGGGCGAGATTCGGGTCGTCACGCCGAGGACGGGCCAGAGCTTGTTCCTGCGCGCGCGGGCCATCGACGCCGAGGCCGAACTCGCCGAGGGAGCGGAGGTCAGGATCAAGTCCGTGTCGACAGGCTTGGCGCGGGTCGAGCCGAAACAGGACTGAGACACGACGACGTCGACAGGATCAACAGGATGAACAGGATGGTAGCGGCCTGGCGGGCCGCCGCCCAATCCGGTCAATCCCGTGAATCCTGTCGGGAGGATTTGCCGTTTTCTTGCACCTAGCCGCATCACTCTCTTTGGGGGGACGCACCGATGGGAATCGAAGTTCTTGTCATCGCAGTGGCCGTGATCGGCGTCTTCGCGACGCTGATGATCTTCGTCCGCAACTACCTGAAGGCGGAGCCGAACGAGGCGCTGATCTTCACGGGCCGGAAGTACAAGGCGCAGATAATCGGCCCGGACGGCGCCGCGCGGCAGGTCGTGCGCGGCTGGCGGGCCGTCGTCGGCGGCGCGGCGCTCCGCATTCCCGTGCTCGAACGCGTCAGCCGGATGTCGCTCGAGCTGATGAACCTCGCCGACGTCAAGGTGGTCGAGGCGTACTCGAAGGAGGGCGTACCCGTCACGATCGAGGCGGTCGCGAACGTCAAGATTTCGAGCGAGGAAGACATGCTCGGCCGCGCGGTCGAGCGCTTCCTGAGCAGCAGCCGCGACCAGATCCAGCGGATCATCAAGGAGACGCTCGAAGGCCAGCTCCGTGACATCATCGGCGTGCTGACCGTCGAGGAACTGTACCAGAAGCGCGACATGTTCGTGTCCAAGGTGCTCCTGCAGGCCGGCGAGGAGCTGTCGAAGATCGGCGTCATCATCGACATCATCAACATCCAGGACATCCGCGACGAGCGCGGCTACCTCGAGGCGCTCGGCATCAAGCGGACGGCCGAGGTCAAGCGCGACGCCGCCATCGGCCGGGCCGAGGCCGAGCGCGACGCCGTCCAGAAATCCGAGACCGCGCGCCGCGAGGGCCAGGTCGTCAAGGCCGAGCAGGAGCGGCAGATCGCCGAAGCCGAGAAGGGGCGCGACGTCGCGAAGGAGCAATATCGCGGCGAGACGCTCGGCGCCGAGAAGCGGGCCGAGCAGCAGGGCCCGCTTGCCCAGGCCCAGGCGCGGCAGGAGGTCGTCCGTGAGCAGCAGAAGGTGCTCGAGGCCGAGCAGCTCGCCCGGATGAACGTCGAGCAGGCCCGCGCCGCGGCCGAGGAGCAGCGCTATCGCGCCGACACCGTCGTGCCCGCCGAGGCGCAGAAGCTGGCCGACATCCTCCGCGCCGAGGGCGAGGCGACCGCGGTTCTCAAGCGGAAGGAGGCCGAGGCGAAGGGCGTCGAGTTGGTCCTGACCGCCGAGGCCGAGGGCCTGCGGGAGAAGGCCGAGGCTTGGAACGCGTACGGCAAGGCGGCCCAGCTCAACCTCGTGCTCGAGGCGTTCAAGTCCGTCGCCGAGCGGGGTGCCGACGCGCTCGGCCAGGTCAAGTTCGACAAGGTCATCGCCGTCGACGGCGGGGGCGGCGACGGCGACAGCTCGGTCTCGCGGCTGATGACGGCCGCGCCCGGCGCGCTCGTCAAGTTCATCGAGCAGCTCAAGGGGATGACGGGCATCGACCTGGAGAAGTACGTCAAGGACATCACCGAGCAGAAGGACGACGCGGCCGCTGCGCCGCCGACCCTGCCCACCCTGGCGACTGACCCACCCGCCGACGCACCCCCCGCGGCGGAGTAGGGGGTGAGTGAGGAAGCTGTCTGAGCGGGGGGGAGTAGGGAGCGGTTTAGACCCGGACGGATCCTGCGGCTCGGTCAGCGCGCTCCCGCAGCGGATTGAGACGAGCGCCCGGCGCCCGAAGGGCCGAGCCCGCGGCCGCGAGTGAATGGATGACGATACACAGGTGACCGTCCCGCTCTGTTGAGAAGCCTTTTCTTCGGGGTGGCCCCGACTGTGTCGGGGTCGCCGAAGGCGACAGGAGGAGGTCGAACGGCCCTCTTGCGGCCTGCGGCCGCCCGGACGGAGTCCGGGCCACCCAACGACGAAGCGCTGAACGCAGGGCTTTGAACACAGCATGGCAGCCCCGGTTATGACAAGAGTGGTTGACTTGGCCTACGCCGCGGCCAAGCCGCTAATCCGAGCATACATATACTTCGTGGGTTTCGGGATGCTCTCTTTCATTCTGGTTGGCCTCCTGTTCATGATGCCGGGGACTGTCAAGGAACATGTGACTCCGGACGAGGCTCCGATCCGGCTGCCCGATAGTGCAACCGATGTCTGCTTCTACCGATCTCCTCCGCTCGGCCCGTGCATCGTTGTTGAGTTCTCCGTATCGGAGACGGACTTCCTTGCTTGGGCCAAGTCTAGAGAGTGGGACGTCAAAGAGATTGGGGACGAGCCCCACACAATCCCTCGTTACACCCTTTTGACTGAAGACGTCTTAGGAGAAACCATCGCGAAGATCAAAGACGGGTATTTCTACGACCTGAGGACGGGCCACGATTCCGGTCTGCAGGTGGCCTTTGATCGCGAGAAGAACCGAGCCTACTTTTACAGCAATACTCGGTGAACTCCGGCCGCCTGGGTGGCGGCTTGGAATTGCTGTATTGAGCGAATCTCCTTTTCCCGTTTTCCCTGTTTCCCTTCTTTACACACACCCCGCCAAGCCCCAGCTGATCACCAGTGGAACCGTGCAACGTGGTTCGTTCATTGATCGGTCTCTTCTTCTGACTCCGTGAGCTTCTCCCACATGACACACGCGAGAAAGCCAATGAGGGGGACAAATGTCACGGCGATGCCTCCGAAAAAGCACACCACAGAGACTGTGTGAAGAGCCGGCATGTTGAAGGGGCGCGCAGCAATGCGTGAGCCCAAGGCTGCGAGGAGGAGCGCAGCGGCGGTGAGCGCCACAACGTGTTCCAGACGCAATCTCATTTGCCTCCACCCGACTATGTCGTGCGTGGTTTGGGCACAACACGCCTAGCCTTCGTGTTCGTGCTGCGGCAAGCCTACTTGGGTAAGCCATCCGCCATTCAGATTATATCACAGCGAACACGGCAATGACGAGCGGGCGCACCGAGGACGGCCAATCTGGGCTACACCGCTGAAACAGCGCCCGCCTTGCACCACGTTCTGATTGACTTGCTCGGTCGGGCGCAGTATCATCCGCAGCGGCTCAAGACAATCAACGGACTCGACCCGATATGCCGCCTGCCGAGAACTTCGTTCACCTCCACGTCCACAGCCACTTCAGTCTGCTCGACGGCGCCTGCACGCCGACGGCGCTGACGTCGCGGGCGGCCGAACTCGGCATGCCGGCGCTCGCACTGACCGACCACGGCAACATGTACGGCGCGGTCCAGTTCGTCAGCGCGGCGGAGAAGGCCGGCATCAAGCCCGTCGTCGGATACGAGTCGTACGTCGCGCCGCGGGCACGGTCCGACCGCGACTCGGGCCCGCGCGACGCCGCCTCGCACCTCACCCTCCTCGCCGAGACCGACGCCGGCATCCACAACCTCCTCTTCCTCTCGACGACCGCGTTCCTCGACGGCTTCTACTACCGCCCGCGGATCGACCGCGAGGTGCTCGCCGAACACGCCGGCGGCCTGGTCGCGCTCTCCGGATGCCTCAAGGGCGAGGTCGGTCAGCTCCTCCTGATGGATGCGTTCGACGACGCCGTCGCCGCCGGTCGGCGATACGTCGACATCTTCGGGCCCGACCGCTTCTTCATCGAGCTGCAATACAACGGGATGGATGAGCAGCAGCGCATCCTCGACCCGCTCTGCGAGGTCGCCGAGAAGCTCGGCGTCGGGACCGTCGCGACGAACGACATCCACTACATGAGCCGCGACGACGTCCGGGCGCACGACGCGCTCCTCTGCATCAACACGGGCAAGACGTTCGAGGACACGCAGCGGATGCGGTTCGCGACCGACGAGTTCTACTTCCGCACGCCCGATGAGATGCGCGAGATCTTCGCGAAATATCCCGACGCGATCGACAACACGGGCCGCATCGCCGAGCGCTGCAACGCGACCCTCGACCGCTCGACTTCGCACTATCCCGTGTTCACCCCGCCCAACGGCAAAGACGCCGAGCAATACCTGCGCGACCTGGCCGAGGAAGGGTTCGCCGAGAAGTACCCCGACAACCCGCCCGAGGCGCGCGAGCGGCTCGAACACGAACTCAAGGTCATCCACGACACGGGCTACGACACGTATTTCCTGATCGTGTGGGACTTCGTGCGGTTCTGCCACAAGAGCGGCATCCCGTCGGGCACGCGCGGCTCCGGCTGCGCGAGCGTCGTCGGCTACTGCGTCGGCATCTCGGGCGTCGACCCCGTTCGCTACCGGCTCATGTTCGAGCGGTTCCTCGACCCCGAGCGCGAGGAGAAGCCGGACTTCGACATCGACCTGTGCGAGCGGCGGCGGGGCGAGGTCATCAACTACGTCCGCGAGAAGTACGGCTCGGACAACGTCGCGCAGATCATCACGTTCGGCACGCTCGGCGCGAAGGCGGCCATCCGCGACGTCGGCCGCGTGATGAGCATCCCGCTGCCCGAGGTCGACGCGATCGCGAAGAAGGTCCCGAGCGCGCTCAACATGAAGCTCGACCGTGCGCTCGAGGAGGAGCCCGACCTGCAGGCGCTGGTCGACAACGATCCGCAGGCGAAGGAGCTTTTCGACATTGCCCGCAAGGTCGAGGGCCTGAACCGGCATTCGTCGACCCACGCGGCCGGGGTCGTCATCGCCGACCGCCCGCTCGTCGAGTATACCCCCCTCTGCCGACCCGGCGGCGGCGAGGTCACGACCCAATGGCCGATGAACGACGTCGCGGCCGTCGGCCTGCTCAAGATGGACTTCCTCGGGCTCCGCACGCTGACCATCGTGCAGGACACGCTCGACGTCATCCGCGAGACGACGGGGCAGGAGATTGATCTCGAGGCCATCCCGCTCGACGACGAAGAGACGTTCGGCATCTTCCAACGCGGCGACACCGCCGGCGTCTTCCAGTTCGGGTCGAGCGGCATCCGCGCGATGCTCCGCGACCTCAAGCCCGACAAGATCGAAGACCTGATCGCGGCGAATGCGCTCTACCGGCCGGGGCCGCTCGGCGCCGGGCAGGTCGACGAGTTCATCCGCCGCAAGCACAGCCCCGAGTCCGTCACCTACGACCACCCGATCCTCGAGGACTGCCTCGGCGAGTCATACGGCATCATGGCGACGCAGGAGCAGGTGATGCTGATGGTGCACAAGCTCGCCGGGCTCTCGATGTCGCGCGCCCTCTCGCTCGTCAAGGCGATCAGCAAGAAGAAGACGGGATACATCCAGGCGACGCGCGAGGACTTCATCGCGGGCGCGATGGCGAACGAGATCTCGAAGTCGCTCGCCGAGCGCATCTTCGAGTTGATCGAGTTCTTCGGCGGCTATGGCTTCAACCGGGCGCACTCGACCGCCTACGCGCTGCTCGCGTACAAGACGGCGTATCTCAAGGCCCACCATCCCGTCGAGTTCATGGCGGCGACGCTCACGTGCGAAAGCGGCTCGATTGACACCGTCGTCGGGTTCGTCGGCGAGGCGCAGCGGATGGGCGTCGAGGTTCTGCCGCCGGACGTGAACCGCAGCCGCGGAGCGTTCGCCGTCGAGGACGGCAACATCCGCTACGGGCTCAGCGCGATCAAGGGCGTCGGCGAGAAGGCGGCCGAGGCCATCGTCGCCGCACGCGAGACCCACGGCGAGTTCCGAAACTTCTACGACTTCTGCGACACCGTCGACCTCCGCGCCGTCAACAAGCAGGTCGTCGAGACGCTCATCAAGTGCGGCGCGTTCGACAGCACGGGCGCCCGCCGCTCGCAGCTCGCCGCCGTGTGCGACCCGGCCCTCCGGATCGGCGCGACCGTCCAGCAGGACCGCGAGCGCGGCCAGAAGAGCTTGTTCGAGAGTTCGCCCGACCCCGTCATCGAGGCGAGCACGCAGATCACCATGCCCGACGTGCCCGAGTGGCCCGAGAGCACACGCCTCGCCAACGAGCGGGAGACGCTCGGGCTCTATATGAGCAGCCATCCGCTCGCGAGCCACGAGCGGTTCCTCGCATCGTTCTCGTCGCTTCGCGCCGAAGAAGTCCCCGGGGCCGACGATGCGACGCCGGTCTTCATCGGCGGGCTGATCGAGGCGCTCCGCATCACGACCACCCGCACCGGCCGCTCCGCCGGCAAGAAGATGGCCCGGTTCAAGCTCGAAGACCTGACCGGCGGCGTGGACTGCGTGATGTTCGGCGAGGACTACGAGCGCGCGAGCGAGGATCTCGAGGCCGGCCGGCCCGTGTTCATCCGCGGCATTATCAGCCACCGGATGAGCGAGCCGAGCATCCGCGTCGGCGAGATCGTCGCCTTCGACCAGGTCCGGTCGCGGTTCACCGAGAGCATTGCCATCACGCTCGACCGCGAGGCCGCGAACGAATCGACCTTCGCCGAGCTGAAGGGCCTGCTCGAGAAGAGCGGCGGCCGCACGCCCGTCTTTCTCGAGATGCCCGATGAGGACGGACGGACCGTCGTGCTCGAGGCCGGGCCCGATCTCAAGAGCACGATGACGGATTCGCTCTACGGCGCGCTGGCCGAGCTGGTCGGCGAGCCCAACATCACCCTCCGGCCGACGCCCACGCGCCTGCAAGGCATGCGGCGGCGCCCGTGGGAAGACGGAAACGGCCGCAACGGGCGAAACGGACGCAACGGAGGCGGCGCCAACGGCCGCTCCGGGTGAGCAGGAAGAGCCCGCTACGTCGGCGATGGCCTATCGTCGGCTCACAGAGCGGGCTCACAAGTGGCGCCCTTAGCGGGCGGATCACGGCGTGCTGTAGGCCGGCTTTGTAAGCCGGCGACCCGTTGACGGAGCAGAACAGGACACGCATCTTCATCGAGGAGGAGAGGCCTTGCAGAAAACGCTCGTGATTCTGAAACCGGACTGCGTCGCCCGGCGGCTCGCGGGCAAGATCATCCAGCGGTTCGAGGAGAAGGGGCTCCAGATCGTCGCGATGAAGCTGATGCGGATCAGCCCCGCGCTCGCGCGAAAAATGTATGCCGCCCACAAGGGCAAGCCCTTCTACCGCCCGCTCGTCCGGTTCATGACGGGCGGGCCCGCGATCCCCATGGTCGTCAAGGGCAAGGACGCGATCGCCGTCGTTCGGGCGATGCTCGGGCCGACGTTCGGGCCCGACGCACCCCCGGGCACGGTCCGCGGCGACTTCGGCATGAGCAAGCGCTACAACCTCGTCCACGCGTCGGACGGCGCGGCGACGGCGAAGCGCGAAATCGCGCTCTTCTTCAAGCCGTCGGAGTTGATTCGCCGCAATCCGCCCGACTTCGACGACATCTACGACACGACCGGCCCGACGCTGGTGTGAGGTGTGTTCCCTCGGTGGGGCGGACGGCTGATTGCCGTGGCAATCAGCTTGCAGTTTCTGGTGAAACTGCCGTTCGCCCTCAACGGACAAAGGTCAAGGAAGAGGCGCCGACGGACATGAAGGCAATCCAGTTGCTCGGGCCCCGGGGGATGGGGATCGCAGATGTCGACGACGTGCATCCCGCGGCGGGCGAGGTCGCCGTCGAGCCGGCGTTCGTCGGCCTGTGCGGCACGGACCTCCACGTCTTTCTCGGCGAGTTCGAGGAGCGCGTCCCGTATCCCGCCATCCTCGGGCACGAGGTCAGCGGGTGGATCGCCGAGGTAGGCGAGGGCGTCGACGCGTTCGAGGTCGGCGACGGCGTCGTGGTCGATCCCGTCTTCCCCTGCGGCGAGTGCGCCCTCTGCCGGGCGGGCCGGTTCAACAACTGCGTCCGGCTCGACGTGCTCGGGCTCGACTGCGCCGGCGCGCTCGCCGAGCGATTCGTCGTCGACGCGACGAACGTGTACGACCTGCCCGAAGACGTCGACACGAAGCACGCGGTCATGGCCGAGCTGTATGCGGTCGGCGTGCATTCGGCCCGGCTGACGGGCATCGACGCCGGCGACGTGGTCGTCATCATCGGCGCGGGCCGCTTGGGGCTGTCGCTCCTCGACGTGATGCGGCGGAGCGGGGCCGCGCAGGTCGCCGTCGTCGACGTGCTCGAAGGGCGCCTGGCGCTCGCCGACACGCTCGGCGCCGACCGGACGATCAACAGCCGCCACACAGACCCGGTCGCGGAGATTCTCGAGCTGACCGACGGCGTCGGCGCCGACAAGGTCGTCGAGGCGGTCGGCCGCTGCGCCGAGGTCGCCGGCCGCGAGCCGCCGATGGGGATGGCGTGCGCGATGATCCGCCCCGGCGGACAGATCACCGCGATGGGCCAGGGCGAGGGCACGCAGCCGTTCGACTGGCGCCGCCTCGTGCTCAAGGAGGGCCGCATCGTCACCTCGCGCCTCAACCTCGGCGAGCTGGGCCGAGCCGTCAGCCTGCTGGCAAGCGGCGCCCTGCATCCCGAGCACATCATCACGGACACCGTCGGGCCCGACGATGTCCAAGACGGGTTCGAGATGATGCACGACAATCCCGACCGCGTCGTCAAGGTCGTCGTCGACATGACCGATTTCGCCGGCGGCCAGCGATTCCGCAAAGGGGTTTCTGGATTTGTGGCTAAGGCGAGAAGCGGCAG